>DASWNR010000024.1:0-10985 GCA_036399155.1 Pyrinomonadaceae bacterium | reverse complement strand
CGGTCTGGGCGCTCGCGGTCGCGGCCGGGCTCGTCGTCAACTTCGTCTGAGGGCCCGCGCCGGCCGTGTGAAAGGCGGATGGTCTTCGTCCCCGAAGAGTTCGCGCGCCTGACAATCGCGCTACACGGCGAGGCCGGGAGGCTCTGGCTTGACGGCCTCGGCGCGCTCGTCGAAGACCTCGCCGCGCGCTGGTCGCTGACAATCGGCCCGCACTACGCGCCTCTCTCATACAACTACGCCGCGCCCGCCGAAGGCCCCCGCGGCGAGCGTCTCGTCCTCAAGCTCGGCGTGCCCACCCGTGAGTTGCTCTGCGAGGTCGAGGCGCTGCTCGCGTTCGGGGGGAGAGGCGCCGCGCGGCTCGTCGATTCGGACGCCGCGCGTGGCGCGCTGCTGCTCGAAAGATTGGAGCCGGGGACGCACCTCACCGCGCTCTGCGAAGTGGACGACGAGGCGGCGACCTCGGCGGCGGCGGCCGTCATGCGAAAGCTCCGGCGCGCGACGCCGCATCGGCCGCACCCCTTCCCGACGGTCGCCGACTGGGGGCGCGGCTTCGGGCGGTGGCGCGCGCACTTCGGCGGCGGCACAGGCCCTTTCCCACGGAGGCTTTTTGAAGAGGCCGAGACGCTTTACGCCGAACTCCTCTCAACGTCGGCCGCGCCGGTTCTTCTTCACGGCGACCTGCACCACGGAAACATCCTCGCCGCCGCGCGCGAGCCGTGGCTCGCCATCGACCCGAAGGGGCTCGTCGGCGAGCCCGCCTACGAGGTCGGCGCGCTTTTGCGCAACCCCATGCCGCAGCTCCTGCGCTTCCCCCGACCCGTGCAGTTGACGGAGAGGCGCGTCGCCCGGCTGTCGGAAGAACTCGGGCTCGAACGCGCGCGCGTGCGCGGCTGGGGGCTGGCGCAGGCGGTGCTCTCGTGCTGGTGGGCTATCGAAGACGGGGGCGAGTTGGGCGAGTCCGGCCTCGCGGTCGCAGAGATGCTGGCCGCCACCAGATAGCCCGAGCCGACAGCGCGGGGCTAAAAGCCTTACCCTGATTCAAGTCGGAATTAAGCGGCGTCGGGCGAGAGCGGCAGCTCGATGGTGAAGCGCGTGCCCTCGCCGGGGGCGCTCTCGACGCGTATGTGGCCGCCGTGCTGTTCGACGATCTGCTTGGCGATGGCGAGCCCGAGCCCCGTCCCCTTCTTCTTCGTCGTGAAGAACGGCTCGAAGATGCGCGCGCGCGTGCGCTCGTCCATCCCCTGCCCGCGGTCGGTAATGGAGACGCGCGCGCCCGAGACCTGCCGGCCGCCCTCGCCGTTGCCGCGCGTGCCCGCGCTCAAGTAGACGCGCTCGACCGAGACGCTCACGGGGCTCTCGGCGGGGCCCGCGTCGACCGCGTTGGCGAGCAGGTTGACGAAGACCTGCCTCAACTGATCCTCGTCCCAATTCCCCTGCAAAGCGTCCGCCGGGAAGTGCCGCTCGACCGGCGTGCGCTTCTCGCGGAGCTTTTCGGCGACGAGGTCGAGGCTCTCGTTCAACAGCTCGGAGAGGTCAACGTCGGCGAGCGTCAACTGGCGCCGGCGCGAGAACTGCGTCACGTCGAGCGTGAGCTTGGAGAGGTGTTCGATGCCGCGCTCGACCAGGTCGATGGTGGTGATGGACTCGCGGTCGCGCGTCATGTCGCGCAGCATGGCGACGCCGAGCCGTATGCTCCCCAGCGGGTTCTTTATCTCGTGCGCCACCTGCGCCGCCGCCTGCCCGACGGCCGCCAGCGCCTCCTGCCGCCTCAGCCCCCGCTCGGCCTCGGCCGCCTCGGTCGCGTCCACCAGCGTGAGCAACTGCCCGAGCTCGCCGTCGATCTCAAGCGGCGACGAGTAGACGTCGAAGGTGTGGTCGGCGTCGCCGCCCTCGGCCGGCAGGTGGAAGCGGCCGCGGTAGGCCGTGCGCCTGACGCGCGTCGAGGTGCCGGCGGCCAGGAGCTTCAGCCCCTCGGGGCTGGTGAACTTGTCGTGGATGGAGGCGCCGACCGACGCGCCGGGGAAGACGCCGAAGAAGGCGGCGTTGGCAGAGCGTATGCGGTCGGCGCGGTCGACGGCCGCGACCGCGCTCGGCATGCCTTCGAGCATCTGCGTGCTGAACTGCCGCTCGCGCTGCAACTCGGCGTAGCCGCGCCGCAGTTGCCGGAAGCGCCGCCAGACTTCGAGGAACGTCGCCGTGGCGACGACGAGCCCGGTGAGCGCCGCCAGCCACATCAGGTAATTAATCTCCGACACGGCGCGCGCGAGCGTCTCGTACCGCTGCTCGTCGAGCCGCGCGCGCTCCTCGGCCACGTCTTTCATCAGCGCGCGCAGCCGCTCGTCGAGGTCGCGCGCGCGCGGGAAGCCCTGGAGCGAATACTCGCGCAGGTCTCTGGTCGTCTCGACGTACTCGGCGAGGCGCTCGCGCACGTCGCGCTTCCTGGCGGCGTCGGCGAGCGGCAGGTCGTCGAACGCGGCGATGAGCCTTTCGAGTTCACCGCGCTCGTTGCGCAGCCGCAGGTCGCTGGGCGGCAGCATGACGCCGGCCGTGCCCGCCTCCATGCGGCCGCGTATGCGCGCCTCGGCGTCGAGCCGGCTCAGCGCGAGCCGGAGGCTGAGCAGCGCGTTCGACGTGGCGGTGAGCCGGCCCTCGTTCGAGCGCGTGTCGAGGGTCACGTCGCGCACCTTGTCGACGCTGAGCCGGCCGAGTCCGATGACGAGGCCGACGAGCAGCACGAAGCCGACGATCAGCGGCACCAGCGTCCGCCAGAGCGGCGCGTAGTCGCTGCGCGTCGCCGCCGCGGCGGCCTTGCGCAGCGCGGACGGGCGCGCGCCCTCCCCGCCGCCCCCGTCGTCGGGTCGGCTGTAGACGACGCGCCCTCCGTCCTTCTTCTCGGACATATGAGTTCAAAGTTCAAAGTTCAAAGTTCAAAGTTGAAGGCGCCGGGCCCGCGGCCCGGACGACGGCCGCGGCCCGGAACTTTGAACTCGAAACCCGGAACTACTTCTTCACGTCCATCCAGTTGTCGCCCGTGCCCGACTCGACTTCGAGCGGCACGTCCAGCTCGACGGCCGTCTCCATCTCGCGGCAGAGAATCTCCCTGACCCGCTCGGCCTCCTTCTTCGGCGCCTCGACCAGCAGCTCGTCGTGCACCTGCATCACCATCTGCGCCTCCAACCCGGCCGACCTCAGAGCCTCGTCCACCTTCAGCATCGCGATCTTGACGATGTCGCTCGCGGTCCCCTGGATGGGCATGTTGATGGCTTCGCGTTCGGCGCGGGCGCGGATGTTGCCGTTGCGGTCGTTGATGGTCGGGACGGGGCGTATGCGGCCGTAGGCGGAGCGGACGAGGCCGGTCTCGCGCGCCTTCTCGGGCACCTCCTCCATGAAGCGGCGGACGCCCGAGTAGGTCTTGTAGTAGTCGTCGATGACCTGGCGCGCCTCCTTGCGCGAGATGCCGACGCGCTGCGAGAGCCCGAAGGGCTCGACGGCGTAGGCGATGGCGAAGTTGACGATCTTGGCGAAGCGCCGCTTCTCCTTCAGCTCCTCCTTCGTCTTCGCGCCGAAGACGAGGCGGGCCGTCTGCGCGTGGATGTCCTCGCCGTGCTGGAAGGCTTCGAGCATCTTCTCGTCGCGCGTGATGTGCGCGAGCAGGCGCAGTTCGAGCTGCGAGTAGTCGGCCGCGACGAAGACGTTCCCCTTCTCCGGGATGAAGGCGCGGCGGATGCGCCGGCCCAGCTCCGTGCGGATGGGGATGTTTTGCAGGTTGGGGTTGGAGGACGAGAGCCGCCCGGTGGCCGTCACCGCCTGGTTCAGCTCGGAGTGGATGCGGCCGTCGGGGCCGACGAGCGCGGGCAGCGCGTCGGTGTAGGTCGCCTTCAACTTGTCCAGCTCGCGGAACTCTATGAGCAGGCGCGGCAGCTCGTAGCCCTGCGCGGCCAGCTCGTCCAGGACGGCGCGGCTCGTCGAGACCTGACCCGTCGCCGTCTTGCGGCCGGTGCTGATGTTCAACTCTTCGAGGACTTCGCCGACCTGCTTGGGCGAGTTGATCTTGAAATCGCGCCCGGCGACCTTGTAAATCTGCGCGGTCAGCTTCTCAAGCTCCGCGCCGAAGAGCGCGGACAGCTCGCCTAAGACCGACGTGTCCACCTTCAGGCCGGCGCGCTCGATGCGGTAGAGCAGCGGCGCGATGGGCAGCTCGATCTCGTTGTAGATGGCTTCGAGCCCCTGTTCGAGGATGCGGCCGTGCAGCACGTCGGCCACCTGCGCGGTGAGGTCCGCGGCCTCGGCCGCGCGCCAGTGTTCGGCCGACCAGTCGTCGCCCTCGGGCGGTTCCGACCACGCCTCGTCAACGCTCAGGGCCTCGCGCGCGAGGTCGCCGAGGTCGTAGCGGCTCCGCACGGGGTCGAGCAGGTATGCGGCGAGCAGCGTGTCGTCGGTCACGCCTTCCAGCTCGACGCCGAGCGGCGCGAGCAGCGCCACCGCGCGCTTCAGGTCGTGGACGGACTTCGAGAGCAGCCCGTTCGAGAGCGCGTCGCGGAGCATCGAGACGGCCTGTTCGCGCCCGCCCTCGAACTCCGCGAAGTCGATGAAGTGCGCCGTGTTCGGCGCGTGCGAGATGGCGAGCCCCGTCGGCGTCTGCTCTTCGCGCACGGAGACCTGCTGGCCGGCCCCGGCGGGCGTCGAGCCGGAGACGGCGAAGGCCCAGTGGTCGACCTCCCAGAGCTTGCGCGTGAGCGCCTCAAGCTCCGAGACCTTGCGGACGCGCAGGTAGACCTTCGCCGCCGCGCCCATGTCCACCTCGGAGGCGGCGTCGGCGAACTCGCGCGTCAGGGTTTGAAACTCAAGCTCGCGGAAGAGCTTGTAGGCGGCGGCGCGGTCGGGCGCCTTGCAGCGCAGGCGGTCGAGGTCGAGCTTGATGTTAACGTCCGTGCGGATGGTCGCGAGGTCTTTCGACTGTAGTATCAAGTCGCGGTTGGCGCGCAGGGACTCGCGGTAGGTCTTGTGCTTGACCTCCTCCCAGCGTTCGAGCGCGTTCTCTATCGAGCCGAACTGCTGGACGAGCTGCACCGCGCCCTTCGCGCCGATGCCGGGCGCGCCGGGGATGTTATCGACCGAGTCGCCCATCAGCCCGAGCAGGTCGACGATCTGCGTGGGCTTGACGCCGAACTTGTTCTCGACCCACGCCTCGTCGCACCACTCGACCGGCGGGACGGGCTCCTTGCGCTTGACGTTCTGCGAGTTGTTACGCATGCAGACGACCCACGGGTCGCGCACGAGCTGCGTCATGTCCTTGTCGTTCGAGACGATGACGGCCTGCAAGCCCTGTTCGGCCGCCTGCAAGGCGAGCGCGCCGATCACGTCGTCGGCCTCGAAGCCGGGGACGTTGAGGATGGGGACGTTGTACGCCTCGCAGACGCGGACGATGTAGGGAATCTGCGACTCAAGCTCCTCGGGCGGGGCGACGCGGTTGGCCTTGTAGCCGACGTTCATCTCGTGCCGGAACGTCGGCACGCCCGACTCGAAGACGGCCGCGATGTAGTGCGGCTTCTCGTCGGCGAGCAGCTTGCGGAGCATGCTCGTGAAGACGAAGACGGCCTGCGTGACTTGGCCGCGGCTGTTCGTCAGGGGCTCCGCCCGCCCTCCCATCGGCGCGAAGAACGCGCGGAAGATGTGCGAGAACGAGTCGATGAGAAAGACCCGCTCCGTCGGCTCTTTCGGCTTCGATTTTTTCGACGGCATGTTCCCCGATGATAAGGAATCACGGCGGCGGGTGACAAGCTACGGGCGCGTGCGCTTTCAGGAAGAGGCGCGCGAGCGTAACATTGGTTCGGAAGTATTAGCCGCTCGGTGCAGGGCGTGGGCAAGGATTTTCGGATGCACGGTGGGCTGCGTGTGTGGCGGTTGAGCCACAGGCGGAGGCAGCGTCTGTCGCCCGGGTGCCACAGGGCGGAGGGGCGTTTGTTAAAAGAGTCAGGGTTTAGCGTGCAACGGAGGCGGCACGGGCGTTGCTCTTATGTTTTGCGCTAATTCATACAGCGGGCGGCTACTGCGCGCCCGGCAGACGAAAGGTCTAAAGCCTAGCTTGATTAAACAGACGACCATCTCAGCGCCCGTCGAGACGAGCGGGCTCGGGCTCCACACGGCCGCGCCCGTGCGCCTGCGTTTGCGACCCGCGCCGCCCGACACCGGCCACGTCTTCGTCCGCACGGACCTCGACGACTTCGAGATTCCCGCCTCGGTCGAGTGCATCGCGCACTGCTCCTACGCGACGACGCTGATGCGCACGGGCGTCATGCTCTCGACGGTCGAGCACCTGCTCGCCGCGCTGCGGGGGCTCGGCGTGGACAACTGCTACGTCGAGGTCGATAACCTTGAGCTGCCCATCATGGACGGGTCTTCGGACGACTTCGCGGCGATGATTCTGCGCGCGGGCGTGGTCGAGCAGCCCGCGGCGCGCAGGGCCTTGCGCGTGCGCCGCCGCGTCGAGGTCGAGCAGGGCGAGAGGCGCGTCTCGGTCGAGCCGCTTGAGGGCTGGGAGATCGAGTGCATGATCGACTTCGCGCACCCGCTCATCGGCGTCCAGCGGATGACGTTCGACGCGCTCGACCCCGAAGGCTTCCTGCGCGAGATTTCGCCCGCGCGCACCTTCGGGTTCACGGAGGAGGTCGAGGCGCTCAGGCGCGCGAACCTCATCCGGGGCGGCTCTCTGGAGAACGCCATCGTGCTCACGGCCGACGGGATGCTCAACGAGACGCCGCTCCGCCACACGGACGAGTTCGTCCGCCACAAAGTCCTCGACATCATCGGCGACCTCGCGCTGCTCGGCATGCCGCTTCTGGGGCTCGTGCGCGCCGAGCGCAGCGGCCACCTCCTCCACGCCGCGCTGATGTCGAAGCTGCTCCGCGACGAGTCCGCCTGGGAGATCGTGGACATGCCGGTCTGCGCGGCCCTCGCCACCGCGAGGTGAAGGGTCGGAGGTCAAAGGCCGAAGGGCAGTAAGAGAGCCTTGCCGTCGTGCCCGTTGTTACCGGGGGCGACCGACGGCAAGGCTCTCTTACTGCCCCGACCTCCGACCTCTAATTCGCTTGAACCAGCTCGTAGACGATGCGTAGGCGCAGCTCGCGGCCGACGACTTCGTGCCGAACGTCGGCCGCGCGCAGGCGCAGCTCGTCTGTGCGTGTGACGGGGACGCGCGCGCCGAGCTGTTCGGCGCGGAGGATTTCGACGGGGTTGACGCGGTCGTCGATGGCGTCCTGCACGAGCCCCGTCAGCCCGCCGCCTATCAGAGAGGTCGGGACGTTCTTCAGCTTCAAGTCGCGGACGGTGACGCGCGCGCCGAGCGACTGGCGCGCGCGGTCGAACTCAAGCTGGAACGCCGTGTCCGCCCAGCCCTCGAACCTTATGCAGCCGACGAGCGGCGCGTCGTAGGAGCCGCGGAAGGCGACGGGCGCGGTGATGCGGCCCTCGACGAAGCGCACGCCCGTACGCGTCCCGCCGGCCTCCGGCAGAAGCTGCACGCGGCTCTCGCACTTCCCGCCCCCGCCCTTCGACAGCGGGAAGCTCGGCGGCTCGGGCCGCGACGCCACGGCGACGAGCAACGAGTTCAGAAACTCCTCGTTCAGGACGACGGCCACCTCGCCCGCGCGGCTCACGCGCTCCTGCCGCGCGTGAGCCGGCGCGGGCGAAAACGTCAACACGAAGCCCAACAGTGTGGCAAAGACTTTCATATCAGAGTCCGCTGCGGACGATGTCGTGGAGTCGCAGGAGGCCGACGGCGCGGCCTTCGTCGTCGACCACCGGGAGCACGGAGATTTGCGAGGGGCGGTTCTCCATCAGTCGGAGCGCGGCGTGCGCGAGCAGGTCGGGCGCGACGACGACCGGCTCGCGCGTCATCAACCCCTCGGCCGTCAGCCCCGCCAGCTCTTCCGGCCTCACGCGCTGCAAGGCGCGCCGCAGGTCGCCGTCGGTCACGATGCCTTCCAGCCGCCCGCCCTCGCCGAGCACGCACACCGCACCGACGCCGCCGCGGCCGATGGCCCGCACCACTTCGACGAGCGAAGCCGTCGCGCACACGGCCGGGTTCTCCTCGCCGCCGCGCATCAGGTCGGAGACTTTGAGCGTGAGCCGCTTGCCGAGCCGCCCGCCCGGGTGGTTGAGCGCGAAGTCTTCGGGCGTCAGCCCCTTCACACTCATTAACGCCATCGCCAGCGCGTCGCAGACGGCGAGCGCGACCGTCGTGCTCGCCGTCGGCGCGAGGTTCAGCGGGCACGCCTCCTGCTCGACCGACGCGTCGAGCACCACGTCAGCGCGGCGCGCCAGCGTCGAGGCCATGTTCCCGACGACGGCGAGCACGGGCGCGCCCCTGTGTTGCAGGTACGGCAGAAGCTCAAGCAGCTCGGCCGTCTCGCCGCTGTTGCTGACGAAGACGCACACGTCGCCCGCGCAGACCATCCCCATGCCGCCGTGCGCGGCGTCCGACGGGTGCAGGAAGACGGCGGGCGTCCCCGTGCTGGTGAGCGTCGCGGCGGCCTTCTGCGCGATGTGGCCGGACTTGCCGACGCCGGCGGTGACGACCTTGCCGCGGCACTCCGCGAGGAGCGCGACGGCGCGCTCGACCTCCGCGGGCGCGAGCCGCGCGGCTGTGCGCGAGACGGCCTCGGCCTCCATCCGCAGCAGCGCGACCACCTGTTCATAGCGGGATTCTCTCATCGGCTCAAGGCGACGAGCATACGACGAACCGGCGCGGCGCGACAACCGGCCGCCCCGCCGGACGCGAAACGCCGGGAACGCCGGGGCGGCCGTCCCGAAACTTTCGTTCAGCCCTTGTTCACGACGTGTTCACGCGCGGATAGACAACCGCGTCGGCGTTGGTCTATATTTCGGCTCTCGTTCCACAACAGCAAGAACATTCGGGCAGGGAGAAATCTGTTCATGGCACGATTCAGCCTGATTCCGAAGGAGGAGCAGTACTTCGCACTCTTCCGCGAGATGACTTCGCACATTTACGACGCGGCCAGCCAGCTCTCCGAGATGCTGGCCGCCAAGTACGAAGACTTCCCGGCCCACCTCAAAAAGATCAAGGACATCGAGCACGCCTGCGACGAGCTGACCCACTCGATCTCGAAGAAGCTCAACACCTCCTTCATCACGCCCTTTGACCGGGAGGACATCTACCTCCTCTCGGGCGCGCTCGACGACATCGTCGACCTCATCGACGACGCCGCGCGCGCCGTCGTCATGTACAACGTCAAGGAGGGGACAGACTTCGCGCGCCAGTTCGGCGACGTGCTCCAGCGGATGGCCGTCCAGCTCCACGAGGTGGTCTCGACGCTGGAGCGCCCGGCCGGCATCGCCCCGCGCCTCGTCGAGATTCACCGGCTTGAGAACGAGGGCGACGACCTCTACCACGAGGCCATCGCCGAGCTGTTCCGGGGCACGCCCGACGCGCTGCGCGTCATCCGCTGGAAGGACATCTACGACAAGCTCGAAGCCGCCGTCGACCGTTGCGAGCAGGCCGCCAACATCATCGAGTCGGTCATCATCAAGCACGCCTGAGAGCCGGTGATAAGTGATGAGTGATGAGTGATAAGAGAAGCTGTTGGCTTTTAGCGTTTAGCTGCTAGCCGACGGAAGCTGAAAGCTAACAGCCAACAGCTAAAAGCCTTCTCACCACCCATCGCTCATCACCTCCCAAACCTATGACTGCCACCATCACCTTCGTCGTCATCATCGTCGTCATCGCGCTGATCTTCGACTACATCAACGGGTTCCACGACGCGGCGAACTCCATCGCGACCGTCGTCTCGACGCGCGTGCTCTCGCCCGGGGCGGCGGTCGTCTGGGCGGCCTTCTTCAACTTCATCGCGTTCGTGGTGCTGGGCGAGGCCGTGGCCAAGACCATCGGCAAGGACATGGTGGACATCAAGGCGATCCCGACGGACTGGCAGTTGTGGGTGCTCCTGTGCGGGCTCATCGGGGCCATCGTCTGGAACCTGATTACGTGGTACTACGGCATCCCTTCCAGCTCGTCGCACGCGCTCGTCGGCGGCTACGCGGGCGCGGCCATCGCCGCCTCGGGCTTCGGCGTCATCCTCCCGGCGGGGTGGACGAAGACGGTTATCTTCATCGTGCTCTCGCCGCTCATCGGGGCGTTCCTCGGCTTCTTCATCATGGTGGCGGTGATGTGGATTTTCCGGCGCTGGTCGCCGCACCGCGTAGACAAGTTCTTCCGCAAGGGGCAGCTCATCTCGGCCGCGCTCTTCAGCCTCGGCCACGGCGGCAACGACGCGCAGAAGACGATGGGCATCATCGCCGGCGTGCTCGTCGCCTCGAACCTCGACCGCGACGCGGCGAGCGACATCCCGCTCTGGGTCGTGCTCATCTGCCACGCGGCCATCGGGCTGGGGACGCTCTCGGGCGGCTGGCGCATCGTGAAGACGATGGGCTCGCGCATCACGAAGCTCAAGCCCGTGGGCGGCTTCAGCGCGGAGACGGCCGCCGCCGCCGCCATCATCGGCGTCACCTTCGGCGGCATCCCGGTCTCGACGACGCACACCATCACGGGCGCCATCGTCGGCGTCGGCGCGACGCGGCGTCTGTCGGCGGTCAAGTGGGGCGTGGCGGGTCGCATCGTCTGGGCCTGGGTTCTGACGATACCGCTCGCCGCGCTCATCTCGGCGGTCTCCTTCTGGACCTACCGTGTCGTCAGCGGGTTGTTCTAAAATCGGGTACGAAACGTTTCAACAAAAAAGGGGGGAGCACGATGTCAGAACAGAGAGAGGGCGGCGAGAGTTTCGCGAAGAAAGAGTCCACCGGCGAGGGCTCGAACTCGGATAACGCGGGCGAGGGACAGCCGCGCACGGGCGAGGACTACCACGGCGAAGGCGCCACCGAGACCAACGTCGCCGGCCAGGGAGCCGGCCAGGTGAGCGGCGCCTACGGCGACCGGGAGACGAGTCGTTAAAGACTAGAGTCAGGGGCTA
>DASWNR010000023.1:0-11027 GCA_036399155.1 Pyrinomonadaceae bacterium | reverse complement strand
AGTCGGCCGCCGCCAGCGCCACCATGTCGCGGCCGTACTCGCCGAGCGCGTACTTGATGAGCCCGGTGTCGAGGTGCGACGTGTGGTTCGTCGCCGCGATGAAGTTGGTGTGCGTCGGGATGTTCGAGCGCCCCTCGACGTGCGCCTTCAGGACGTTCTCGTAGAGCGCGCGCTGCACAACGTCGATGCCGCGGTTGCCGACGGTGCGGACGACCGAGGGGACGAAAATCTCCTTCTCGGCCTGCCGGGCGTCCTCCTCGGCGCGCGCCTCGGCCGCGCGCTTGTTGGCCGCCGTCTCGCGCCGCTTGACGACCGAGTAAAGCTCGCGCACGTCGATCACCTCGTTCAGGGTGTCGGGCGAGACGAGCGCGCCGCCGGCCTGCTCGATGGCCGAGGCCAGCTCGACGAACATCAGGCTGTCGAAGCCCAGCTCGCCGAGGCGCGAGTCCAAAGAGACCTGCGCCCGCGGGCGCGCAGAGACCTGCGCGACCAGCCCCAGGAGCCAGTCCGCGTCGTGGTGTTGCTCGCGCGGCGCGGTCTGCTCGGTGATGCCGGCGCGCTTCGACTCTTCGAGCGACTGGATGAGCTTCACCACCTCGCGCCGCTTCACCTTGCGCGTCGCCGTGCGCGGCAGCTCCTCGTCCGTGAAGTAGAGCGACTTGACGCGCTTGTAGAAGGGGAGCGAGCTGGAGACCTCTCGGAAGTGGTTCTCGACGCGGCGCTGCACCTCGTCGCGGCGCAGAGATATGTCCGAGTCGTAGTCGGGCACGACGAGCGCGGCGACCTTCTCGCCGATGCCGTCGGGCAGGCCGACGACCCCGAGTTCCTTGACGTAGGGCGTGTCCTTGTAAAGCTCCTCGACCTCGTCCGGGTAGACGTTCTTGCCGTTGGTGTCGACGATGATCTCCTTGGAGCGTCCGACGAGGTAGAGGTTGCCGTCGTCGTCGAGGCGGCCGAGGTCGCCCGTGTGGAGCCAGCGCGAGACGACGGCCGCCTGCGTCGCCTGCTCGTTCTGGTAGTAGCCGAGCATGACGTTGGGGCCGCGCGCGACGACCTCCCCGATGCCCGAGGCGTCCGGGTCGCTGATGCGGACTTCGACGCCGGGCAGGGGCTTGCCCACCGAAGCGGCGTTCAAAGCGTTCTGCGGCCGCGTCACCGTCAGCACCGGCGAGGCCTCGGTCAGCCCGTAGCCTTCGAGGATGTTGAAGCCGAGCCCGTGCATGTCGCGCTTTATCTTCTCGTTCAAAGCCGAGCCGCCGCTGATGAGGTAGCGTATGTGGCCGCCAAGCCCCGTGTGAATCGGGCGGAAGAGGATCGAGCCGAGGTTGAGCGGCGTCTTGTCGCGGAGGCGGCTGTTGAACTTCATCAGAAGCTCCGCGGCGCCGCCGACCCACTCGCCGCGCTCGCGCAGGCGGGACATGATGCGGCGGTGCAGAAGCTCCCACAGCGCGGGGACGCCGACCATGCCCGTGACGTAGTTGTTCTTGATGGCGCGCGCAAGCTCCTCGCCGTTCAGCTCGGAGAGGTAGGTTATCTGCGTGCCGCGGCTGAACGGCGTGAGGAACCCGGTCGAGAACTCGAACGTGTGGTAGAGCGGGAGCACGGAGAGGACGCCGTCGCCGGTGTCCATCTCGAAGACCGACGAGAGCATCGAGACCATGTTCGTCAGGTTCTTGTGCGAGAGCATGACGCCTTTCGGCTGCCCCGTCGTCCCCGAGGTGAAGATGAGCGAGGCGACCGTGTTCGGCGAGACCTTCGGCGGGAGCAGCGCGACGCGCTCGTCCTCCGAGCGCTCGTCGGTCAGCTCGAAGACTTCGGCGTAGCGCCACAGCCGCGTCTCAAGCCCGGCCGCGGCGAGTTTCTCCTCAAGGTCGGGGTGCTCCTCGTCGGCCTTTTCGCCGAGGATGATGCCGGTCGCGCCGCTCGCGCGCGTGAAGTTGACGAGTTCTTCGGTCTTGCTCTCGGGGTCGACGGGGACGCACGTCGCGCCGGCCTTCAGCACGCCGAAGTAGCTGATGGGCCACTCGGGCGCGTTGTGGCTGACGAGCAGCACGCGGTCGGCCGGCTTCACCCCGCGCGAGGCGAAGAAGCCGGCGGCGCGCGTCGCGAGCTCGCGGATGTCCGCGTAGGTGTACTGCTCCTTCTGCCCGTCGCGCTCGATGCGCATGGCGACGCGCGTCGAGTAGCGCTTGGCCGAGGTCTCGAAGAGTTCGAGCAGGTCGCGGTAGGTGTAGGCGCGCTTGGGCTGCGCGCGCATGTCCTCTTCGAGCGTCGGGAAGACCCACTTCTTGAGGCCGGGGAAGTGGACGTTCATCCAGTAGTCGTACCAGTCGAACGTCTCGGGGTTCCACGGCAGGAGCCCGCCCTCCTCCTCGCGCACCTCGCCGAAGAGCGAGCGCACGTTGTCGGCGCGGAAGACGTAGGCGTTCTCGACCATGAAGGGGCGGAACATGTCGAACGCCTCTTTGGTCTCGCGCGTCACCTCCTCGACGCGCTCGACGGTGGCCTTCGCGCGGTCGACGATGTCGGTGAAGCGGCCGCCGCCCCAGCGCGGGCGCACGCGTTCGAGCAGGCCGGAAGCCTTCTTCGCCGCCGCGTTGACCATCGGCGTCGACATCGCGTCGAAGCGCGCGGGCGTGACGGGGATGTTCTCCATGCGCGCCGCCAGCTCGTTGAGGAGCTTGAAGCCCGACTCCTTCTCCTGAAAGTGCTTGCGCTTGTAGAGGCCGACGAGGCTCACGATGCGCTCCATCGTGTTCGGGTTGGTGTCGCCCGTGGCCGCCTGGTAGACGAGACGCGGCTCCCCGGCGATGGCCTCGGCCGCGACGCCGAGCATCACGGCCGCCACCTGATCGACGGGCGTGATGTCGAGGATGAGCTTGTCGTTGACGGGTATCTGCTGCTGACCTTTCAGCGCGATGAAGATGAGCGGCGCGGTCGTCGTGAAGCCCTCGTTCCAGCCGGGGAACGGGTAGTCCTTGGCGGACTCGACGATGGAGGGGCGGACGATGGCGCGGACTATTCCGGCCTCGGCGGCGACGAGCTGTTCGCCGAGGCTCTTGGTGTAGGTGTAGATGTTGGGCCAGCCCCAGAAGACGGCGCGCTCCGAGCCGAGGTCGGTGAGGCGCTCGCGCGTCCACAGCTTGCGCTCGCGCGCGACGGCGAGCCCCATCGCGTCGAGGTCGTCGGGGTCGCGCCCCTCGTCGTAGAGCCGCTTGCGCGCCAGCTCCCTGAAGCGCGCGGCCTGCAAGGCGTCCCGCGCCTCCTCCTTGACGCGCTCGGCCAGGCGCGCGCAGTCGCGTATCTCCTGCTCGGCGTTGAACTCGACGCCGGGCAGCTCGTCCTTGCGCGGGAAGTAGCCCAGCACCGGGTCGCTCTCCCAGACGGGCCCCGAGCGCGAGCCGGCGACGAAGCAGGTCGAGATGTGGACGAGCGCGGGGCGCTTCATCCTCTTGACGAACTTGATGACGTTCTGCGTGCCGACGACGTTGGTGCGGAGCGCGCTCTCAAGCGGCGGGTTGAAGGTGACGTTGCCCGCGCTGTTGACGAGCACGTCGATGTCGCCCGCGACCTCCTCGGCCTCCTCCTCCGTGAAGCCCAGGTTGTCCTCGCTGATGTCGCCGTTGACGAGCCGCACCTTGTCGCGGATGAAGTCCTCGAAGGCCGCGCCGTAGCGCTCGCGCACGGGGTCGAACGGCGGCGCGGTGATGACGTTGTTCCAGAAGCGGGTCTCGGACTCCTCCTTACCGCGCGCGCGCACCGTCACGTAGACGCGCCCGACGCCGGGGAAGCGGTCGAGCAGCATCGACAGCGCCACCTTCCCGACGAACCCGGTCGCGCCGATGATGAAGACGTTCCGGCCGTTAAAAGTCTCTGTGGGCGAAAATTTCATGGTCTCAGCGAGGATGGTCGTTTAACCCGCTCATTCTCTCACAACTCAGCCCATGTCGCAGATGGCTATCACGGGCTGGTGGAGCATCGTGATCTGCGCGGAGCGCCCCATGTGGCTGCGCGCCATGGCGATGGCTTCGGTCAGGTTGTCGGCGCGCTCCCAGCCCATGGCGGCGGGGACGTGGGCGTTCTCGGCGCCGGCGGCGATGACGCGGCCGACGTGCGCGCGGCCGTTCTCGGCCCAGTACCACATGTAGAAGGGGTGCGCGCCGTGGTAGGCGTGGCCGCGCCGGTACATCTCGATGTAGGAGGGGTTGGTGGCGAACTCGCGCTCGTACTTCTCGCGCAGGACGTGCGAGTCGCGCGTCTCGGGCAGCAGGCGGTTGAAGAACTCGATGTAGCTCGGGTGCTGCACGTGGTCGAAGTCGTCGTAACAGGGGTGGTGCAGGATGAGCACGCCGCCCTTCTTCAGGAGGGGCTTGCCCCTGTACATGTTGAAGTGGTAGCCCAGCGCCATCACCTGCACGAGCAGCGGGTTCAGAGACGAGTAGACGTTGTAGGGCGAAATCTCCGGGATGGGGCAGATGAGGATGTCGCACTGTCCGTCCACGGGGACGACGTACTGCTGCATCGACTTGGCGATGATGCGGTCGTGGACGGGCTCGGTGCGGCCGGCCTCGACGGCGATCATCTCGTAGTCGGCGGTGAGCGAGTTGTACATCTTGCGCTTGGCCGCCAGAGGCATCTTCGACATCGTGAAGCGCATGGCCTCGTACTTCATCCGCTCGTAGGCGGAGAAGTCGTCCTCGTTCTTCGTCAGGAACGAGAGCTCGCCCTTGAACATCCGGTTGTTGACGGTCGTCTCGATGTGGAAGACGTTGAGGTGTTCGTCCACGAGCTTCCCCAGCCGGCTGATCTTGCGGTTCAGCTCCGAGGCGGCCGGGTCCATGTAGCTGTCCGAGTCGCGTATGGTCTGCGGCTCGTGGTGCGGGCGCAGGGACTCGTAGTCGCAGAGGCCGACGGCGACCGACTTGTGCCCGCCGTTCATCGGGACGAAGTTGTAGTTGAGGTAGATGAGCAGGCCGCTCTCGGCGGCGCGGCGGTTGATCGAGAGCTTCTCGCCGTGGCGCGTCTCGCCGATGACGGTCATCCCGTCGGGGTCTTCGGCGTCGTGGTTGTAGAGACGGTCGGGCCAGAAGGCGTCGAAGACCCTCTGGCCGCACATGCGCCTGATCTCCCACTCGGTCATCCGCCGGTGGAGCGAGATGGCGATGATGAGGTGCACGTCGTCCACGCCGTTGGCGTGGAGCAAATCCAGAAGGATTTCGAGCGCCGTCTGCCGTATGTCGGGCGTGCGCATCGGCGGGAGCGGCATCGAGAGGTCGTCAATCGCAATCGTCACCTTCATCCCGGGCTGCAACTGCGCGTAGAGCGGGTCGCAGTCGTGCGGGTGGTTCAGCGCGTAGCGGATGGCGGCCTCGCGGTTCGGCAACCCCCTGACCGGCGCGTTGGGGTAGATGACGCGCGTGCCGACCGGCAAGTCCTCGGGGATGAAGTCCATACCCGAAGAGACGATGCGCGGCGCGCTGTCGCGGTCGATGAAGACGACCGATTCATGAACTTTGCGTCTTAGTTGAAGTGCCATTCGTTTTGAGTACTGAGGACTGAGTACCGAGGACTGAGTAAGAGCGTCTTCCGCTCAGTCCTCGGTACTCAGTCCTCATCACTTAAGATTGAGAATCGGCCAGTCGTGGTGCAGCGCCGTCTGGCGCAGGCGCATGTCCGGGTTGACGGCCGCGGGGTGGCCGACGATGGAGAGCATGGGCAGGTCGCTCATGCTGTCGCTGTAGGCGTAGGAGTCGCTCAGGTTGATGTCGTGGCGCTCGGCGTAGGTGCGAATCCACGAAGCCTTCGTCGCGGACGCGAGCACGGGCGGGAGCAGCCGCCCCGACGCGACGCCGTTGACGAACTCAAGCCGGTTGGCGACGTAGTCGTCCACGCCGAGGTAGTCCATCAGCGGCGCGACCGAGAAGTCGAGCGCCCCGGTGACGACGACCTGCCGGAGCCCCAGGCTGCGCGACTTCTGTATCAGGGTTTTCGCGCCGGGGAAGACCGCCGGCTTCAGAACGTCCTCGAACAGGTCCTGCGCGAAGAAGCGCAGGCGGTCTTCCGACTGCCCCTTGTAGCGGCGGAAGAAGATGTCGTTGAAGACCATCCGGCTGTAGGAGTCGGCGACGGCGAAGAGCGGGATGCTGGCGAGCGTCGAGACGCTCTTCTTGACGGAGCGCAGCAAGCCCTGCTGGTTGCGCGCGTAGAAGCCGAGCGTGTGCACGAGGTTCGTGCTCACAAGCGTCCCTTCGAGGTCGTAGAAAGCGGCGGCTGCCAAAAAGAGTCCTCCAACGCGTACGGGTCGAGAAAGTCTCTGACGGCTCAAATGTTCCGAGCTTGACTTTGTTGCAGGGCGAAAAGTTTACCCTATTTCGACCCGTTTTTGTAACCGCCGTGCGTTTTCAACGGTTTAGCTCCGCGCGCGACGAATCGCCGGCCGCCCGCTGCCGCTCGCGGTTCGGTCGGGCTTGTGATATTTTCCAGCCAATCCGAATGTCTGGGAAAAACCGAGATGAGTAGTGAAGCACCCACGGCGCGCGCGGGGAAGGGCTCGCGCCTGCGCGAGCTGACGGCCGAGCTGCGCGGGCTCGAAGAACGCCTGCGCGCGGGCGGCGGAGCCGACAAGGTTCGCAAGCAGCACGAGCAGGGGAAGCTGACGGCGCGCGAGCGCGTCCGGCTTCTGCTCGACAAGGACTCTTACGCGCAGGAGGTCGGGCTGCTGGTCGCCTACGACCAGTACGACGGCGGGGCGCCGTCGGCCGGGGTCGTGACGACCGTGGGGCGCGTCGGCGGGCGCGAGGTCGTCGTCGTCGCCAACGACGCGACGGTCAAGGCCGGCGCGTGGTGGCCCGAGACCATCAAGAAAATCCTGCGCGCGCAGGAGATAGCGATGCGCTCGCGCGTGCCCATCATCTACCTGGTGGACTCGGCGGGCGTGAATTTGCCGTATCAGGGCGGCGTCTTCCCGGGGCAGTACGGCGCGGCGCGCATCTTCTATTACAACTCGGTGATGCGCCGCTACCTGCGCGTGCCGCAGGTGGCGGCGGTGATGGGGCCGTGCGTCGCGGGCGGCGCGTACCTGCCGGCGCTCTCGGACATCATCATCATGGTCGAGGGCACCTCGTTCATGGGGCTCGGCGGCGCGAACCTCGTCAAAGGCGCCACGGGGCAGACCATCGACAACGAGACGCTCGGCGGCGCGCGCACGCACACGGAGATTTCGGGCGTGGCGCACTACCGCGTCGAGTCCGACGAGGCGTGCGTGGCCAAGATACGCGAGCTGGTCTCCGAGCTGCCCGCCCCGGAGATGCCGCCCGTCCCCGTCGTCGATAGCCGCGACCCCGCGCGCCCGCTCGAAGACCTCTACGAGATTCTTCCCGAAGACCACCGGCACCCTTACGACCCGCGCGAGGTCTTGAAGTGCATCCTCGACGCAGGGCACCTCGACGAGTTTCAGGCCGACTACGCGCGCGAGATAATCACGGGGCACGCGCGCGTGCGCGGCATACAGGTCGGCGTCATCTGTAACAGCCGCGGGCTCGTGCGCGAGAAGGGGAAGCCGCCCAAGTTCGGCGGCATCATCTACACCGAGTCGGCCGAGAAGGTCGCCTACTTCATCGAGACGTGCAACCGCCAACGCACGCCGCTCCTCTTCGTGCAGGACGTGTCGGGCTTCATGATCGGCGCGGAGGCCGAGCACTCAGGCATCATCCGCGCGGGCGCGCGCTTCGTCGAGGCGATGGCGACGGCGACGGTGCCGAAGATTGTCCTGACGGTCAACCACGCCTCGGGCGCGGGCTACTACGCGATGGCGGGGCAGGGGTTCGACCCCGACTTCATCTTCAGTTGGCCGACGGGCCGCATGGGCGTGATGGAGGGCGACTCGGCCGTGCAGGCCATCTACGGCACGCAGCTCGACAAGCTGAAGCGCGAGGGTAAAGAGCCGGACGACAAACTCAAGGCCGAGATGGCGCGCGTGCGCGAGGATTACGAGCAACAGCTCGACGCGAAGTACGCGGCCGCGCGCGGCTACGTGGACGCCTGCATCGCGCCCGAGGAGACGCGCGACGCTCTGGAGCTGGCGCTCGGCGTGAGCCTCAACTACTCGGGGCCGCACCTCGGCCAGTTCATACTGCCGGGCGCGCTCGCCTGAGGCCGGACACGCGGCCGGCCTCGCGTCCGAAGTGTTGAAAAAAAATCCGTGCAACGCCCCGCACGTTGTGCGAAACTTGGCCCCCAATCGAGTTAACTTTCAGCAAGTCAGTTTTGCCTTCCGCCGCGAGGCGGAGGCCGCCCCGACTCGCCCGACGGCGGAGAACCCCGCGAGGTCGTACACAATTCAACGCCGCGCGACGGGCCCCGGCCCGTGCGCGCTCGGAAGAAGACAGGAGGAGAATCATCCGTGAGAAACAAGAATAGCCTGAGATTCCTGGTAGTCATTCTCTCTGCGGCCTTCGCCACCGCCGCGCTCGTCCTGGCGGATGTCGGCGTGCGCGCCCAGAACACCAACAGCAGCACGACGACGCCCGAGGCCGGCGCCGAGAACACCAACACGGCCGCGCCCCGGCGCGGGCGCCGCAGGGGACGCCGCCGTCCCGCCGCCGCCGTCACCGCTCCCGACGCCACGGCGCCCGACGCCGGCGCGACCGGCGGCACCGGCACAGGCTCCGGCACAGGCTCCGGCACCGGCGAGGGTACGGGCTCGGGCATGGGCACGGGCGCCGGCGGGCAGGACGACACGGGCACGCGCGACCTGAGCGGCGAGCAGGTTGACCTGTCCGGGACGTACACCGGCAACCTCTCGACGGCGGGCGGGCACGAGGTTGGCAGCGGCTCGGCCACGCTCACCATCACCGGCCAGAGCTTCACGCTGACGACCGAGGGAGGCGCGACCCACAGCGGCCGCATCTACGCCGTGCTCACGCAGGGCGCGACGAGCGCGGCCCTCTACTTCGCGGACATACAGGACCCGGCGACGAACACGCCCGTGGTCTACAACGTCCGCGCGCGCAAGAGCGGCGACCGCCTGACGCTCTCGCCCGCCCCCCAGACCCGGGCCAGGCTGACGTTCGCCCCGGCGCGCGGCCGCAGGTAGTGTCACCGAGTCGGAAGCCCGGCCGCGAGCGAGTGCGTCCGCCGGGGGCGAGGGCGGAAGGACGAGGGATGAGAGGACTGCCGAACGGCGTCCCTTTCGTCCCTCATCCTTCCGCCTTCGGCGTTTCCTTCGTCCTTCCGCCTTCGCGCTTTCTCCCTACTTTCTCCTTCATCGTTCGACCTGCTAAACTGCCGTCCGTACACCTTTCAGCCGAACTCTTATGAGCACACGTAGAGAGACGATCCGCATCGCCTGCGGGCAGGGCTTCTGGGGCGACATGCTCGACGCGCCCGTCCGGCAGGTTCGCGAGGGGCCGATTGACTACCTCATGCTCGACTACCTCGCGGAGGTCACGATGTCGATCATGCAGAAGCAGCGCGCGCGCGACGCGAGCGCGGGCTACGCTCGCGACTTCGTCCCGCTCATGCGCGAGATTCTTCCGGACTGCGTTGAGCGCGACATACGCGTGACGGCCAACGCCGGCGGCGTCAACCCCGGGGGCTGCGCCGAGGCCGTGCGCGGCGTGGCGCGCGAGCTGGGGCTCGCCGGCCGCATGAAGATCGGCACCGTCACGGGCGACGACATCATGGGGCGTCTGGACGAGCTGCTCGAGCGCGGCGTCGAGCTGCGCAACATGGACACGGGCGAGCCGCTCTCGAAGGTGCGCGACCGCGTGCAGAGCGCGAACGCGTACCTCGGCGCGTGGCCGCTGGTCGAGGCTCTGAGCCGCGGCGCGCGCGTCGTCATCACCGGGCGCTCGACCGACACGGGGCTCACGCTCGCGCCGCTCATACACGAGTTCGGCTGGGGCGAGACCGACTGGGACAGGCTCTCCGCCGGCACCGTCGCCGGCCACATCATCGAGTGCGGCGCGCAGTGCTCGGGCGGCAACTGCCAGCACGACTGGCAGACGATTCCCGACTTGGCGAACGTCGGCTTCCCCATCGTCGAGGCCGGACCCGAAGGCTCGTTCGTCGTCACCAAGCACGAGGGGTCGGGCGGGCGCGTCAGCGTCCCCTCGGTCAAGGAGCAGCTCGTCTACGAGATGGGCGACCCGCACGCCTACATCACGCCCGACTGCGTCGCGGACTTCACGTCCATCCGGCTCGAAGATGCCGGCCGCGACCGCGTCCGCGTGAGCGGCATCAAGGGCGGGCCCGCGACCGAGTTCCTGAAAGTCTCGGTCAGCTACTCGGCGGGCTTCAAGGCCGTCGGCACGCTCGTCTACGCGTGGCCGGACGCCTACGCGAAGGCGCGCGCCGCCGACCAAATCCTGCGCGCGCGTCTCGAACGGCTGGGTCTGAAGTTCGACCACGTGCTGACCGAGTTCGTCGGCGCCAACGCCACGCACGGCCACCTCGCGGGCGAGCCCGACGCGGAGGCACCAGAGGTGCAGCTCCGCATCGGCGTGCGCGGCGAAGACCGCAAGGCCGTCGAGCGTTTCACCAAAGAGATAGCGCCGCTCATCCTGACGGGCCCGCCCGCCGTCACCGGCTTCGCCGGCGGCCGCCCGAAGGTCGAAGAGATAGTCGCCTACTGGCCCGCGCTCATCCCCAAGACCGAAATCACGCCGCGCGTGGAGGTGACGGAAGTTTGAGCGACGGCGGCAGGGAAGGCCGACCCGCGCCGCGCGGCGACGACTCGCAGCTCGCGTGGAGGCGCGAGCGGTCGGAGCAGGTGGCCGACTGCCGCGTCTTCAGGGTCAGGCGCGACCTCTCGGCCGACCCGCGCGGCGGCGGCGTCCACGACTTCTACGTCATAGAGGCCCCCGACTGGATTAACGTCATCCCTTTGACGAAGGCGGGCGAGGTCGTCTTCGTCGAGCTGTACAGGCACGGGACGGAGGAGATCTCGCTTGAGGTTCCCGGCGGCATGGTTGACCCGGGCGAGGAGCCGCACCAGACGGCCGCGCGCGAGCTTCTCGAAGAGACCG
>DASWNR010000022.1:0-2138 GCA_036399155.1 Pyrinomonadaceae bacterium | reverse complement strand
TCCGGCCGGGGGCGGGCGGCTGCTGCGCCTGCTGGCGCGGGCGGACGAGCGCGGCCAGCTCGGGCGGCAGCTCGCCGGCGCGCTCTAGTCGTCTGAGGAGCCGACCCGGCTGCGGGTACTTCGCCAGTAGCTCCGAGTTCGACATGCCGAGCGTCGGGAAGCCGCGCAGCCTCGCCTCCGCGGCCGAGTCGTCAACCTTCGAGGGGTTGAGCTGCTGCTCGATGTACGCCTCGACCCCGAGTTTCCGCACGCGCTCCACGTCGCCGGGTCGCGCCCCGAAGCCAAGACGGTTGAGGACGTGGACGACGCGCTGCTCGTCGGACATCTTCCGCGCGTCCGCCTTCACGCGCGCGGTCTGCGCCGACGCGAACAGGAGGCTATTAGACAGGAGCACCAGCGCCGCCGCGAGCGCGAAGACCCGCGGCGTCCGCCGCCCTGCTGACAGGCTAATTCTCATAAAGGCTCCGATTCCCCTTAAAACTGACCCGAGACGGCCGCCGCCGGCCTTCCGTCTTTGATGACTACCGACGGCTTTAAGACGCACGCCGGGGTGCGGCGGTCGGAAAATTTACGGCCGGGGTGGGGATTTAAGAATTTGAAATTTCAAATGTGAAATTTCAATTCTGTCTACTGAGCCTCGCGCTCGCGTTCGCGGGCGACGAGGAGGCGGCGGAGGATTTTGCCGGAGGGCGACTTGGGTATCTGCGCGACGAACTCGACGCGCCTGACCTTCTTGTACGGCGCGACCTGCGAGGCGACGAAGCCGAGGACATCTTCTTCGGTCATGCCGTGCCCGTCTTTGACGACGACGAAAGCCTTGGGCACCTCGCCCGCCTCCTCGTCGGAGCTCGGGATGACGGCCGCGTCCGCCACCGACGGGTGCGTCAGAAGCAACGCCTCAAGCTCGGCCGGCGCGACCTGAAACGCCTTGTACTTGATCAGCTCCTTCGCGCGGTCGACGATGAAGAAGAAGCCGTCCTCGTCCACGCGCGCCACGTCGCCCGTGTGCAGCCACCCTTCGGCGTCGACGGTCTCGGCGGTCGCCTCGGCGCGCCCCAGGTAGCCCTTCATCACCTGCGGCCCGCGCACCAGAATCTCGCCGCGCTCGCCCTCGCCGACGTCCTCGCCCGTCTCGACCGAGACGAGCCGGCACTCCGTGTTCGGCACGCAGAGTCCCACGGAGCCGGGCTTGTTGTGCTCGCGCGTCGAGAGATGCGTCGCCGGGCTCGCCTCGGTCATCCCGTAGCCTTGCACGACGACGCAGCCCAGCCGCTCGGAGCACGCGTGCGCCAGCTCCGCGCCGAGCGGCGCCGCGCCCGAGAAGATCGTGTGGAGACTTGAGAGGTCGTACGAATCTACGAGCGGGCTCTTCGAGAGCGCGAGGATGACGGGAGGGACGAGGTGCGCGAACGTCACGCGGTAGTCCTGCATCGTCTTCAGCAGGTGCTCGAACTCGAAGCGCGGCAGCGTGATGACCTTCGCGCCGCAGTAGAGCCCGTGGCTCATGATCGCCACCATCCCGTAGATGTGGAAGAGCGGCAGTACGCAGACGAGCGTCT
Source organism: Pyrinomonadaceae bacterium (assembly GCA_036399155.1). GTDB lineage: Bacteria > Acidobacteriota > Blastocatellia > Pyrinomonadales > Pyrinomonadaceae > QHXN01. The sequence goes on along the minus strand of DASWNR010000022.1, from coordinate 579 downwards.
CGCCGCCCCAGTCGTGACCCGCCCCCTTAATCTGCGCGAGGTTCGAGACGAGGTTGTGGTGAGTCAGCATCACGCCCTTGCAGACGCCCGTCGTCCCGCTCGAATAAGGGAGCACGACGATGTCCTTGCGCGGGTCTATCTCGACCGCGGGTAAATCACCCGCGCCGCCTTCGAGCAGCGAGGCGAACGGCGTCGCGCCCTCGGCCTCGCCGAAGACGAACAGTTCAAGCACGCCGCGCCCCTCGGCCGCCTCGCGCGCGCGCCCGACGAGCGGCGGGACGGTGACGACGTACTTCGCGCCCGAGTCTCCGAGCTGCTTCTCTAACTCTTCGGCCGTGTAGAGCGGGTTGACCGGCGTGATGACGCCGCCCAGGGAAGCGACCGCGTGGAAGGCGACGACGTACTCGGGCAGGTTCGGGCTGTAGAGCGCCACCACGTCGCCTTTAACGAGGCCGCGCCGCGCGAGCCCCGACGCGGCCGCGCGCACCGCGCCGTGAAGCTGCGCGTAGGTCATCACGCGCCCGCTCACGCCGTCTATGAGCGCGGGTTTATCGGCGTGCTCCGAGACGTGGCCGAAGA
>DASWNR010000021.1:0-14226 GCA_036399155.1 Pyrinomonadaceae bacterium | reverse complement strand
CTTAACCGAAGGGCCGCTCGTCCGCGTCGCACTCTTCGAGCGCGGCGCGGGGCGCACAGCGCGCCTGTTGTTCGTCGCGCACCACCTCGTCGTCGACGGCGTTTCGTGGCGCGTCCTGCTCGCGGACTTGCAGACGGCGTGCGAGCAACTGCGGGGCGGCCAACCCGTCCGCCTGCCCGCGAAGACCACCTCGTACAAGCGCTGGGCAGAGCGGCTGTCCGAGCACGCGCGCTCGGAGAAGGCGCGCGCCGAACTCGACTACTGGCTGGGCGAGCACGCCGGCCCGGTGGCGCCGCTGCCCGTCGATTTCGCCGGGGGCGAAAGGCTGGAATCGTCCTCAGACATTGTGGCCGTCACGCTCGACGTTGAGGAGACCGAGGCGCTGCTGCGCGAGGTGCCGAAGTTCCGACGGCTGCGCATCAACGACATCCTGCTCGCGGCGCTCGCGCGGGGCTTCGCGCGTTGGACGGGCGGAGGGCTGCTCTTGGAACTCGAAGGCCACGGGCGCGAGGAGGTGGTTGAAGGCGTTGACGTTTCGCGCACGGTCGGGTGGTTCACCTCGATCTTCCCCGTGCGTCTCGACCTCGGCGACGCCGCGACGCCGGGCGAGGTCTTGCAGACCGTCCGCGAGCGGCTCGAAAGGGTGCCGCACGCGGGCGTCGGCTACGGGATGCTGCGCTACCTCGGCGGCGAGGAGGCGGCGGCGAAGCTCGCCTCGCTCCCCCGCGCCGAAGTGAGCTTCAACTATCTGGGCCAGGCCGACCAGTCGTTCGGCGAGAACTCGCTGCTGCGTCTGGCGCAGGAGTCGGCGGGGCCGACGGCGGGGCCGGAGACGGTCATGCCGCACCTGCTCTACGTGAACGGCATCATCTACCAGGGGCGGCTCCTCGTCAGGTTCAAGTACAGCAAAAACGTCCACCGCACCGAGACCGTCGAGGCGCTGGCGCGGAGCTACGTCGAAGAACTGCGCGCGCTGATCGCGTACTGCCGCGAGGCGGGCGCGGCCGAGGCCGGGGAGTCGGCGCGGGAATTCCCGCTCGCGCCGGCCGGCGGCGAAGAGTTCGAGGCGGCGCTCGCCCGCGTCGAGTTCGCGCGCGAGGGCGGCGGCCGCGGCCCCGCGCGCGCGAACGTCGAGGACGTTTACCCGCTCTCGCCGGCGCAGGAGGGCATCCTCTTCCACAGCATCTACGCGCCGGAGTCGGGCGTCTACGTCGTGCAGATTCACTGCTCGCTGCGCGCGCCTGACGTGCGCGCGGTCGAGCGCGCCTGGCAGGCGGTGGTCGAGCGCAACCCCATCCTGCGGACGGCCTTCGTCTGGGAGAACGTCGCCCGCCCTCTACAGGTCGTCGGCCGCAGCGTCGCCGTCCAGTGGCAGCACCACGACTGGCGCGACGCCCCGCCCGACGAGCAGGCCCAGCGCTTCGACCGCTATCTTGAGGGCGAGCGTGCGCGCGGGTTCGAGTTGACGCAGGCGCCGCTGATGCGGATGGGGCTCATACGCGTCGGCGACGATGAATACAAGTTCGTGTGGAACCACCACCACCTGCTGCTCGACGGGTGGTCGATCTACCTCGTCTTTAAAGAGCTGTTCACCCTCTACGACTCGTTCACGCTCGACGTCGCCGCTGAGTCGGAGCCGACGCGACCCTTCGGCGAATACATCGACTGGCTTCAGTCGCGCGACCCCGTGGAGGTCGAAGAGTTCTGGCGCCGCGCGCTCAAGGGCTTCGACTCGCCGACGCCGGTCGGGCGCGAGATGGGCGACGCCGTGCGGGACGGCGAGGAGCGGCACGGCGAGCTGCGCCTCGAACTATCGGCGGCCGACACGGAGGCCGTCCGCGTGTTCGCGCGCCAGCACCGGCTGACGGTGAACACGGTGGTGCAGGGGGCGTGGGCGCTGCTGCTCGGCCACACCGGCGGGCGGCACGACGTGGCCTTCGGCGCCACGGCCTCGGGCCGGCCGCCCGAGCTGCCCGGCATCGAGACGATGGTCGGCATGTTCATCAACGTGCTGCCGATGCGCGTCAAACTGCCGGACGGGGAGCCGCTGGCGGCGTGGCTCGAAGGGATTCAGCAGGCGCAGTCCGAGGCGCGGCAGTACGAGTACAGCCCGCTCGTTCAGGTGCAGCGCTTCAGCGGCGTGCCGCGCGGCGTGCCGCTGTTCGAGAGCATCCTCAGCTTCGAGAACTACCCCGTCGATGACAGCATTCAGGAGTACTCGCGCAGCCTCAACCTGAGCGACGTCTACAACGTCAGCCGCACCAACTACCCGCTCACCATCATCGTCGCCCCGCGCGCGGAACAGATGGCGCTGCGGTTCGTCTACGACCGCCGCCGCTTCGACGCCGCGGCGGCGGGGCATCTGGCCTCGCAGTTCCAAACACTGATGCGCGAGTTCGCCGCGCGCCCCGACGCCACCCTCGGCGAGCTGCGGCAGGCGCTCGCGCGCGCCGACGAGGGGCAGCGCCTCGTCGGCGAAGGGAGGGCCGAGGAGTCCAAGCGCGCGCGGTTCAAGGCAATCAAGCCGAAGGCGGTGAGCCTGCCGTCCGAGCCGGTCAAGATGTCCCCGCTCTCGGCCGAGTCGCCGCTCCCGCTCGTCGTCGAACCGGCGACCGCGGACGCAGACCTCGCGGGCTGGGCCGCGCACAACCGCGAGGCGATCGGGCGCAGGCTGGGCGAGCACGGCGCGCTGCTGCTGCGCGGCTTCACGGTGGACTCGGTGGATAAGTTCGAGCAGGTCGCCGGGGCCGTCTGCCCCCGCCTCTTCGGCGAGTACGGCGACCTGCCGCGCGAGGGCGAGGGCGGCAAGGTCTACGGCTCGACGCCGTACCCCGCCGACCAGTCCATCCTCTTCCACAACGAGAGCTCGCACCTGCACCGCTGGCCGATGAAGATTTTCTTCTACTGCGTGCGCGCGGCGCAGGCCGGGGGCGAGACGCCCGTCGTCGATTGCCGCGAGGTCTACAGGCTGCTGCCGCGCGCCGTCGCCGCGCGCTTCGCCGAGAAGGGGCTGATGTACGTCCGCAACTTTATCGAAGGGCTCGACATCAGCTGGCAGAGCTTCTACGGCACCGCCGACCGCGGCGCGGTCGAGGCGCGGTGCCGCGAGTCGGGCACGGAGTTCGAGTGGCGCGGCGACAACGGGCTGCGGACGCGGAGAGTCTGCCCGGCGGTCGCGCGCCACCCGCGCACCGGCGAGACGGTCTTCTTCAATCAGGTGCAGCTCCACCACGTCTCGTGCCTCGAACAGTCCGTGCGCGAGACCCTGCTCTCGATGTACCGCGGTGAAGAGTTGCCGCGCAACGTCTACTACGGCGACGGCTCGCCGATAGAAGACTCTGTCGTCGCAGAGGTCGTCGAAACCTACCGCCGCGCCGCCGTCAGCTTCCCGTGGCGCGAGGGCGACATCCTCCTGCTCGACAACATGCTCACGGCGCACGCGCGCAACCCTTACACGGGGACGCGGAAGATCGTCGTCGCCATGGGCGAGATGACCGGCGGCGGCGCGGCGGCGAACGGGGGCGCGTGAGCGGCGCGCGGCCGGAGGTATTCATGAACATGGGGGCGCAGAATAATCGTGGTTGAAGGCTTCCGACTCTCACCCCAGCAGAGGCGGCTCTGGCTGTTGCAGCAAGGCGACGGCGCGGCGTACCGCGCCCGGTGCGCGGTGCTCGTCGAAGGCGAGCTGGACGAGCGCGCGCTCCGCGAAGCGCTGCGCGCCGTCGTCGGCCGGCACCAGATTCTCGCCACCACGTTCCGCGGCGCGCCGGGCATCAGCCTCCCCGTGCAGGTGATCGACGACGGCGGGGACGCGGCCCCGCGCCTCGAACAACTCGGCCCGCCGCGCGACGCCGGCGCCGGCGCGGCGGAACACTTCGCCGCCGAACTCTTCGCGACCGGACAGAGCGCGCCCTTCGACCTCGAGCGCGGGCCGCTGCTGCGCGCCGCGCTCGCGCCCGCGCCGAACGGCGCACACGTCCTGCTGCTCGAACTGCCAGCGCTCTGCGCCGATTCGCGTTCGCTCCTCAACCTCGTACGCGACCTCGCCCGACACTACGCGGCGCGCGGCGGCGAAGGCGTCGAAGAGCCGACGCAGTACGTACAGTTTTCCGAGTGGCAGAACGAGCTGTTAGAAGAGCCGGAGGCCGAAGGCGCCGAGTTCTGGCGGCGACGCGACTTCGCCTCTCTGCCCGCGCTCGCGCTGCCCCGCGAGAAGCGAGACGGCGGGTGCGACTCGTTCTCGCCCGCCGGCTTCACCATCGAGATCGACCCCGACCTCTTCGCGCGCGTCGAGGCGGCGGCGAGAAGACACCGCGCGCGCCCCGACGTTTTTCTGCTAGCGTGCTGGCAGACGTTGCTCTGGCGCCTGACGGGGCAGGACGAGCTGGTCGTCGGCGTGGCCTTCGACGGCAGGAAGTACGAGGAGCTGCACGACGCGCTCGGACTCTTCGCCAAGACCGTCCCCGTCTACGCAGACTTCTCGCGCCCGCAGACTTTCGCCGCGACGCTCAAGAGCACCGGCGAGGCGGCGCGCGAGGCCGACCTGTGGCAGGAGTATTTCGAGCCGGGCGAGACGCACGCGGCGCGGCGCGGCTCGCAGGCGCCCGCCTTCCTGCCTGTCCACTTCGGCTTTGAAGAGCAGGGGGAGGCGGCCTTTGAAGCGGGGCGCGTCCGCTTCACGCTCGCGCGTCACGAAAGCCTCTTCGACCGCTACAACCTCAAGCTCAACTGCCGGCGCACGGGCTCGTCGCTGCGCGCCTCTTTCGGCTACGACGCCGGCGCGCTAGGCGAAGAAGACGTGAGACTCGTCGCGCGTTGCTTCGTCACGATTCTCGCGAGCGCCACCGGGTCGGCCGAGGCCGAGGCCGGCGCGCTCGACATCATCTCCGACGAAGACTGGCGGCGCGTGCGCGCCGCGCTCGACGGGCCGCGCCGCGTCTCCCCGACGGGCGGGCTTATCCACGAGCTGTTCGAGGAGACTGCCGCGCGCACGCCGGACGAGACGGCGGTCGTCGCCGCGGGGCGCCGGCTGAGCTACGCGCAGCTCAACGACGCCGCGAACCGCATCGCGCACTTCCTGCGGCGCCACGGCGTCGGGCCGGACGCGGCCGTGGGGCTTTGCGTCGAGCGTTCGCCGGAGACGGTCGCCGGGCTGCTCGGCGTGTTGAAGGCGGGCGGCGCCTACGTCCCGCTCGACCCGGAGCTGCCGGAGGCGCGGCTGGCTCACCAGCTCGCCGACGCCTCGGTGCGTGTGCTCATCACGCAGCAGCGTCTACGCGCGCGGTTCCCGAACTTCGAGGGCGTCGTGCTCGACCTCGACGACGACGCGGCCCGGCTCGAAAGCGAGGCGCACGACAACCCGCGGCGCGCGGCCGTCGCTGACAACAACGTCGCTTACGTCATCTACACGTCCGGCTCGACCGGCACGCCGAAGGGCGTCGCCGTGACGCACGGCGGCCTGTCGAACTACACCCGCTACATCTGCGAGAGGCTCGGGCTGCCCGAAGCGATGCGGGAGAAGCCCTGGCACTTCGCCGCCGTCTCGACGATCAGCGCCGACCTCGGCAACACCTGCATCTTCCCCTCGCTCGTCTCCGGCGGCTGCCTGCACGTCGTCAGTTACGAAGCGGCGACCGACGCGGTGAAGTTCGCCGACTATCTGGCCGAGCACGCCGTAGACGTTCTCAAGATCGTGCCCTCGCACCTCGGCGCCCTACTCGAACCGCTCGAACAGAGGCGCGTCTTCCCGCGCAGGTACCTGCTCCTCGGCGGCGAGGCGCTGCCGTTCGCGCTGGCCCGCAGGCTGTCGGCGATCTCCGCGGGCTGTCGTCTCGTCAACCACTACGGGCCGACCGAGACGACCGTCGGCTCGATGACCTACGACCTCGGCGAAGACCTCGCGGAAGTGGCGCGCGCGGCGACCACGGTTCCCGTCGGTCACCCGATCGCGAACACGCGTGCCTACATCCTCGACGCACACCTCAGGCCGGTGCCCGAAGGCGTCGGCGGCGAACTTTACGTCGGCGGCGACGGACTCGCGCGCGGCTACCTTAATCGTGCGGGACAGACCGCCGAAAGATTCGTCCCCGACCCCTTCGCTGACGAGGCCGGGGCAAGAATGTACAGGACGGGCGATGTGGCGCGGCTGCTTTCGGACGGCGCCGTGGAATTTCTCGGCCGCGTCGATCATCAGGTGAAGGTGCGCGGCTACCGCATCGAGCTGGGCGAGATAGAGTCGGCGTTGCGCGAGCACGCGTCGGTGCGCGAGGCGGTCGCGGTCGCGCGCGAGGACGAGGCCGGGCAGAAGCGTCTGGTCGCCTACTGCGTCCCTCGGCGCGAGCCGGGGCCGACGGCGGGCGAGCTGCGCGACTTCCTCGCGAACAGGCTCCCGCCCTACATGCTGCCCGCTGCCTTCGTGAAGCTGAAAGCCCTGCCGCTCACGCCGAACGGCAAGGTCAACCGCGCCGAGCTGCCCGACCCCGGACACGCGCGGCCCGACACGGAAGCGGCCTACGCGGCGCCGCGCGGCCCGGTGGAGGAGACGCTGGCCGCCATCTGGAAAGAAGTGCTCGGGCTGGAACAGGTCGGGCGCGACGACAACTTCTTCGAGCTGGGCGGCGACTCGATCATCAGCATTCAGATAGTCGCCCGCGCCAACCGCGCCGGGCTGCGCCTCGACCCCCGACTCATCTTCGAGCACCCGACCGTCGCACAGCTTGCGAAGAACACGACGCTCGGCGAATCGGCCGCCGCCGAGCAGGGCGAGGTGGCCGGCCCCGTCCCGCTCACCCCCGCGCAGCACTGGTTCTTCGACCGCGGCCTGAGCGCGCCCGAGTCCTACACGCAGGCGCTCATGCTCGAAGCGCGGCGGCCGCTCGACGCGGCGGCGCTCGGCGGCGCGGTGGCGCACCTACTGCGCCATCACGACGCGCTCAGGATGCGGTACACGCGCGGCGACGACGGCACCTGGCGCCAGCACAACGACGGCCCCGACGACCGTGTGCCCTTTACGAGCTACGACCTGTCCGGCCTCGCGGCGGACGAACAGCGACGCCGCGTCGAAGAGGCGTCGCGCGAAGCGCACTCCCTTATTAACCTGCCGTCGGGGCCGCTCGTGCGCGTCGCTTACTTTGACCGCGGCGCTTCGGCTCCGGTCCTGCTGCTGCTCGTCGTCCACCACCTCGTCGTGGACGGCGTCTCGTGGCGCGTCCTGACGGAAGACCTGCAAGCCGTTTACGGCCAACTGCTCGGCGGGGCGCCCGCGGAGTTGCCCGCGAAGACGACTTCGTTCAAGCGTTGGGCCGAGCGGCTGGCCGATTACGCGCGCTCCGAAGAGCTGACGAACGAGTCTAACTACTGGCTCGGTCTCGCCCGCCAACTCGCGGGGGCCGACGGCGCGGCCCGCCTGCCGCGCGACGCCGAGGGGGAGAACACGCTTGAGTCATCGCGGACGGTGACGGCCGCGCTGTCGGCGGAGGAGACGCGCGCGCTGTTGCAGCGTGTGCCGGAGGCGTACCGCACTCAGATTAACGACGCGCTGCTGGCCGCGCTCGCCGACTCGCTCGCCGACTGGGCCGGGGCGCGTGGCGCGTGGCGGGTGCCGGTCTCGTTGGAGGGGCACGGGCGCGAGGCGGTCTTCGAGGACGCGGACGTGACGCGCACGGTCGGGTGGTTCACGTCGCGCTACCCCGTGATGCTTGAGCGGGGCGAGGGCGAGGGAGTCGGCGAGGCGTTGCGGCGCGCGAAGGAGATGCTGCGCGCGGTGCCCGGGCGCGGCGTGGGCTACGGCGTGCTCCGCTACATGGGCGAGGACGCGCAGGCGCGCGAAGAGTTGAGCGGGTTGGACGCGGCGGCGGAGGTCAGCTTCAACTACCTCGGGCAGTTCGATCAGTCCGTCCGCGAGTCGTCGCTCTTCAAAATTTCCGACGAGGCTCCGCAAGTCGCGCAAAGCTCGGGCGGGATGTTGAGTCACCTGCTGCGCGTCAACGCACACGTGGTCGGTGGGCGGCTGGAGGTGTTGTGGACTTTCAGCGAGAACGTCTACCGACGCCCGACCGTCGAGAGGCTGGCCGAGAGTTACCTCGCGTCCCTGCGCGCGCTCATCGCTCATTGCATGTCGCGCGAGGCGACGAGTTACACGCCCGCGGACTTCCCCGACGCCGGACTGACGCAGAAGGAACTCGACCTGCTGGTCGCCCGAGTCGGCGCCGGCGGCCCCGGCGCGGGGCGCGACGTGCTTGAAGACGTCTACGCGCTCTCGCCGATGCAGGAGGCGATGCTCTTTCAGGCGCTCTTCGACCCGTCGTCCGACGCTTACTTCAGACAGTTGAGCTTCAGGCTGCACGGGCGACTGGACGCCGCGGCCTTCCGTGGCGCGTGGCGGCAGGCGTTCGAGCATCACGCGACGCTCCGCACCTCGTTCTTCCGGGAGGGCGTCGCGCGGCCCGTGCAGGTCGTGCACCGCCACGTCGAACTGCCGCTTGAGGAGCACGACTGGCGCGGCCTCGCGCACGCCGAGCGCGAGGCACGTCTCGAAGCGTTCCTCGCGTCCGAGCGCGGGCGCGCCTTCGACTTGGCGCGCGCGCCGCTCGTGCGCCTCGCGCTGCTGCGGCTGGAAGACGACCTCTATCAATTCGTGTGGAGCTATCACCACCTGCTGATGGACGGTTGGTCGCGCGGGCTGATTAACCGGGACGTGCTGTCGCTCTACGAGGCTGCCCGCGCCGGGCGCGACCTGCGACTGACGCCGCCCCGCCCATACCGCGAGTACATCCGCTGGCTGGGGCAGACGAGCCTCGCCGGGGCCGAAGCCTTCTGGCGCACGACGCTCGCAGGTTTCGACGCGCCGACGCCCCTGCCCCCCGGCCGCGGACACGCGCACGCGCACGGCGAAGTGCCGGGCGACTCGACCGCGCTCGTCAGGGCCGGCCTCTCGGCCGAAGAGACCGAGGCGCTGCTCGCCCTCACGCGGCGTCACCAGTTGACGCCGGGCACAGTGATTCAGGGCGCGTGGGCGCTCCTGCTCGGGCGTTTGAGCGGCAGCCGCGACGTTGTGTTCGGGACGGTCGTCTCGGGCCGCCCCGCGGGGCTGACCGGCAGCGAGGAGATGGTCGGACTGTTCATCAACACGCTGCCGGTGCGCGCGCGCCTGACGCCGGGCGAAGGGTTGATGACGTGGCTCGGTCTTTTCCAGAGGCAGTTGGCCGAGATGCGCGAATACGAGCACAGCCCGCTCAGCCTTGTGCAGCGTTGGGGCGGCGCGCCGCAGGGCAGGCCGCTGTTCCAGAGCACGCTCAACTTCGGCAACTACTTCGTCGACCCTTCGCTGCACGAGCCGCGCGCCGACTTCCAGATCAGCGACGCGCGCTTCGTCGAGCGGATTCATCAGGCGCTCGTGCTGGCGGCCGAGATGGGGCCGACCGTCCGGCTGTCGCTGCTCTACGACGGCCGCATTTACGAAGAGCGGGAGGCGGCACTCATCCTTGAGAGCTTCGTCGCGCTGCTCGGCGAGATGGTCGCCGACCCGGAACGAACACTCGCGGGGCTGCTGGCGGCGGACGACCCGCAAGACGATTCGCGCGCCGCGAACCAGACCGCGGACGACGGCGACGACTCGAAGGCAGAGTTCGCGTTTTAAGGAGGGCGAAGGCATGACGAAAGAAGCGAGATACAGGTTGGCGGATTCGACGGTGGCCGAGCCGCTGGTTGACGGTTGGCCGGCGTGGGCGCAGCTCATCTCTCCGATGCCGGCCGCCCTGCACCTGCTCAACTTCCAGACGTTCGCCCTCTCGTCTTACCTCGAAGACCCGGCGGCGCACGTCAGGGCGTCGCGCGACCCCGACCTCATCGGCGGGCCGTTCGTGGACATCCCGCCCGAACGCGCCGGGGAGGTGCGCCGCCTCCTCGACGACATGCGCGGGCGGCGCGGCGCGCAGCTCTCGCTCGCGCGCTCGTTCGTGGACTTTCACAACTGGTTCGTGGGCGAGGCGACGGGGCAGAGCCTTGAGCCTTACTACGCCGCCGTGCCCGAGGCGCTGCGCGGCTACGTCGAGCTGGTCTACGACTACTACAACCGCCCGACCGTGCGGCTCCACGAGAACCTGCTCTACCACGGCGACTACTACGACGAGACGCTTCAGTCCTTCAAACTCTGGCGGCTCGAAAGAGACCTCTCGCGCACCTTCTTCATGAGCACGCCGCGCCTGCCCGGCGAAGGCGAGTTCGACCTGCGGCGGCCCTTCGCGGACTCGTCGCTGGACGAGCTGTTCAGGATGGACGTCGAGCCGCAGCCGCTCGGGCGCGTGCGCGAGGCGCTCGGCCTCGACGCCTCGGAGGAGTCGAGACTGCTGCCGCTGCTCACGACCGAGCCGGCGTCCCCGCCGCCGCCGTGGGAGGGCGACGAGGTGCGCGTCCGCTACTACGGACACGCCTGCGTGCTCATCGAGTGGAGGGGCGTCTCGATTCTGACCGACCCGTTCGTCGGCGCCGTGCCCGCGGCGGGCGGCATGGAGCGTTTCACTTACCGCGACCTGCCCGCGCACATCGACTTCGCCCTCGTCACGCACAACCACCAGGATCACTTCGCGCTCGAAACGCTGCTCCGCCTGCGCCACCGCGTCGGCCACCTCGTCGTCCCGCGCAACCAGGGTCTGCTCTACGGCGACATGTCGCTCAAGCTGTTGACCAGGAGGCTCGGGTTCGCGAGCGTCGTCGAGCTTGAGCCGCTCGAAGCCATCGGTTTCCCCGGCGGCGAGATAGTGGCGGTTCCGTTCCTCGGCGAGCACGGCGACCTCGCGCACAGCAAGGCGGCCTACGTCGTCCGCGCGGGCCGACAGCAGTTGCTCATCGCCGCCGACTCCGACTGCCTCGACCGCGAGCTGTACGTCAAAGTCCGCCGCGCGCTCGGCCCCGTCGAGACCGTGTTCCTCGGCACCGAGAGCGTGGGCGCGCCGCTCTCGTGGGGCTGCGGGCCTCTGTTCCCGCGCAAGATGCAGCGCGCGCACGAGCAGGGACGCCGCTACCACGGCAGCGACGCGGCCCGCGGGGTTGAGCTGTTGGAGACGATTGGCGCGCGGCGCGTCTACAACTACGCGATGGGGTTTGAGCCGTGGGTCGAGCACCTGCTCGGGCTCGGCATGACCGAGGACGCGCCGCAGTACATCGAGTCGGAGAAACTTCTCACGCGCGCCGCGGAGCGCGGCCTCCTCACCGCCGAGCGTTTGTGCGGCAAGACCGAGTTCGTCATCGAAGAGTCCGCCGCGGCGTCGCCCGTGGCGGTCGCAGCCGCCGCGCCCGACGGCGCGCACACCGGGCGACCCGCCGCGCACGAAGCGGACGACGCGCGCGACGCCGAGGATCAGTTCGCTTTTTGAGAGAGCCGGTTCGTTTTCCGAAAGCGCACGCGGCGCGCGGGGCTTCCGAAGAAGGTTACGAGGCGAAATGACAGCAACGGTTTTCGGCGACACGGCGACGGGTAAGGGGCGCGACTACTGGCGCGCGAAGCTCGCGGGCTTGCGCGGCTCTTCGGGGCTGCCGCTCGACTTCCCGCGCCCGGACGCCTACGCGGCCGCGCCCTCCGAGACGGATTTCAGTCTGCCCGCGGACGTGCAGCAAGGTCTGCTCAAGCTGGCCGGCGACTCGCCCTTCCTGCTGTACGTCGCGCTCGCGACGGCGCTGGGCGTCTGCCTCCACAAGTATTCGGGCGGCGGGACGGTCGTGTTCGGCAGCCCCGCCCGCCGCAAACAGGCGACTCAGCCGCCGAACGCGTTGGCGGTCGTCAGCGAGTTCGGCGACCGGACGACTTTCCGCGAGCTGCTGATGGGCGTGCGCGCGACGCTGCTCGAAGCATACGCCGAACAGTCTTACGACTTCCGCCGCCTGCTCGAAGACCTGCGACTCAATCAAGTCGAGAACAAGTGCCCGCTCTTCGACGTGGCGCTCGTGCTCGAAGAGATTCACGGCGGGCTGCCCCCCGGGCTGAGGAACGACGTGACCGTCACCTTCGCCCGCGGGGACGGAGGGCTGGCCGGCCGCGTCGAGTTCGACGAACGACTGTTCACGCGCGCCGCGATGGAGCGGTTCCGGCGGCACTACGCGCAGGCGCTCAGGCAAGGGCTGGCGCGACCGGACGCGCGCGTCGGCGACATCTCCGTCCTCGACGAAGACGAACGGCGGCAACTTCTCGTCGAGTGGAACGACACGCGCACCGGGTACCCGCGCGACGCTTGCGTCCACCACCTCTTCGAGCGGCGGGCCGCGGCCGCGCCCGACGCCGTCGCGCTCTCGCTCGGCGACGACACGCTGACCTACGCCGAGCTGAACGAGCGCGCCGACCTGCTCGCGCGTTACCTGCGCACGCTCGGCGTCGGGCCGGAGGTCGTCGTCGGCCTCTGCGTCGAACGTTCGATGGAGATGGTGGTCGGCCTGCTCGGCGTGCTCAAGGCGGGCGGCGCGTACCTTCCGCTCGACCCCGAATACCCGCTCGAACGCCTCTCCTACGTGATGGAGGACGCGTCCGTCTCCGTGCTGCTGACGCAGGAGAGACTCGAAGGGCGGCTGAACCTGCGCGCGCCGCGCGTCGTCCGCCTCGACGCGGATTGGGGGCTCGTGTCGAGGCAGGGCGGTGGCGCACCGGCCGGCGGCGCGACCTTCGACAACCTCGCCTACGTCATCTACACCTCCGGCTCGACGGGGCGGCCGAAGGGCGTGATGATCGAGCACCGCGGGTTGTGCAACCTCGCCGAATCACAGCGCGAATTCTTAGACGTGCGGCCCGGCGCGCGCGCGCTGCAATTCGCCTCGCTCAGCTTCGACGCCTCGGTCTACGAAATCTTCATAGCCCTGTGCGCGGGCGCGACGCTGTGTCTCGCGCCAGCCGAGAGCCTTCTGCCCGGCCCCGAGCTGATCGGGTTGCTCGGCGGGCAGGGAATCAACGCCGTGACGCTGCCGCCCTCGGCGCTGCTCGCGATGCCGCAGGCGGAGCTGCCCGAGTTAAAGACCATCGTCGCCGCGGGCGAGGCGTGCCCGGCCGAGGCGGTCGAGCGTTGGGCCGCCGGCCGCCGCTTCGTCAACGCCTACGGGCCGACCGAGGTGACGGTGATGGCGAGCGGCGCAGAGGCGCACGCGGGCGCGGGGCAGCCGCACATCGGGCGGCCCATCGCTAACAAGTCCGTCCACGTGCTCGACGGCGCGGGGCGTCTCGTGCCCGTCGGCGTCGAAGGCGAACTCTACGTCGGCGGCGACGGACTCGCGCGCGGCTACCTGCGGCGGCCCGGACTGACGGCCGAGCGTTTCGTCCCCGACCCGTTCTCCGCGGAGCCCGGCGCGCGACTTTATCGCACGGGCGACCTCGCGCGGCGTCGCCCCGACGGCAACCTCGACTTCATCGGCCGCCTCGACCATCAGGTCAAAGTCCGCGGCTATCGCATCGAGCTTGAGGAGATAGAGGCGCGCCTCGGCCAGCACGCGGCGGTGGCGCGGTGCGTCGTCGTGGCGCGCGCCGACGGCGCCGACGAGCGGCTGGTCGCTTACGTGGTCGGGCGCGGGGACGGACTGCCGGGCGCGGCTGAGCTGCGCGGCTTTCTGGCCGAGCGGCTGCCCGATTACATGCTGCCGTCGGCCTTCGTCGCGCTCGACGAGCTGCCGCTCAACGCCAACGGCAAGGTCGACCGCCGCGCCCTGCCCGCGCCGGGCACGACGCCCGAACAAGGCGCGGGCGCGCCGCTGCGGACGCAGACCGAAGGGGTCGTGGCCGCGATGTGGGCCGAGGTGCTCGGTCTCGAAAGCGTCAGCGCGGAGGACAACTTCTTCGAGCTGGGCGGACACTCGCTGCTCGCCACGCGCGTCTTCTCGCGCGTGCGCGAGGCGTTCAAGGTCGAGCTGCCCATCAGAACCATCTTCGACGCGCCGACGCTGGCGCAGCTCGCGCGCCGCATCGAAGAGGCCGCCGCGGGCGGGCGCGCACTGAGCGCCCCGCCCATCAGCCGCGCGCCGCGCGACGCCGGGCTGCCGCTCTCCTTCGGACAGCAGCGGCTCTGGTTCCTGCACCAGCTCGACCCGACCACGCCGCTCTACAACATCCCGGGGGCGACGCGTCTGACGGGCCAGCTCGACGTGGCGGCGATGGGGCGCTGCTTCGCCGAGATCGTCCGCCGGCACGAATCCCTTCGCACCACCTTCGAGACCGACGAGGCGGGGCGGCCCGTGCAGGTCATCGGGCCGCCCGCC
>DASWNR010000020.1:0-10583 GCA_036399155.1 Pyrinomonadaceae bacterium | reverse complement strand
CGAGACGGTGAACATGTTGACGTACTCGGCCATGAAGAAGAGCGCGAATTTCAGCGCGGAGTAGTCCGTGTGGAACCCGGCGACCAGCTCCGTCTCGGCCTCCGGCAGATCGAACGGCACGCGGTTCGTCTCGGCGATGGCCGAAATCAGATACGTGACGAAGCCGATGACCTGCGGCACGCGCGAGAAGTCCCAGAGGTTCCACCGCAGCCCGTACCAGCCGCCCTGCTGCTCGACTATCGAGTAGAGGTCGAGCGTCCCCGACATCAAGACGACGCCGATGAGCGAGAGCCCGAGGCTCAGCTCGTAGGAGATCATCTGCGCCGCCGCGCGCAGGCTCCCCATCAGGCTGTACTTCGAGTTTGAAGACCAGCCGGCGAGCGCCACGCCGTAGACGCCGACGGACGTGATGCCGAGGACGTAGAGCAGCGCGATGTCGAAGCGCGCGATGACGAGCGAGAACTCGCCGACGAAGGGGAGCCAGACGGTCGGGCCGAACGGGTAGACGATGATCGGCATCAGCGCCGCCGTGATGGCGATGATCGGGGCGAGGAAGTAGACGAAGCGCGTCGAGGCGGAGGGCGTGATCTCCTCCTTGAAGATGAACTTCAGGAGGTCGGCGAACGGCTGGAAGAGTCCGCCCGGCCCGACGCGGTTCGGCCCCAGACGCCCCTGTATGAACCCGAGCACGCGGCGTTCGGCCAGAACCGTGTAGGCCACGATCATCAGCACGACGACGAACCCGACGTTGATCCCCACGAGCTGCCCCACGGCGCGCGCCCAGTCCGACCCGATTTGGTTGGCAAGCCAGTCCATAAGAATAGTGATTGGTGCCGAGGACTGAGGGCCGAGTGATGGTTGAGTCTTAAACCCAGCCCCCAGTCCTCAGCACTCAGTCCTTCGTTTCAGTCTCCGGCCGCGGCCCCGCGTCGAATCGTGGGGTCGATGGTGATCTGGTAGAGGGGGGATATCAGGACGCTCTCGGGCTCGGGGTTGCCGGCGGCGAGCAGGTGGAACTGCGGCACCTTGCTCGTCAGCACGCCGAGCTTGAACAGCTCGTGCCCGACGGGGGGCGTCCCGGTCGTCTTCTCGGCCGTCTCGTCGAGCGAGCCGACCGCGTCGCGCAAGTCTTCTAAGAACGACGCGCCCGCGGTGCCCGACGCCCGCGCGTGCTTCACCTGCCGGGGGCTGGTCTCGTCCTTGAGCAGCGGGTAGCGCAGCCCCTCGTAAGCAGGGACGCTGCGCGCTATCTCGTGGAAGATGTTGCTCGCGGACATCTGGAAGCCGAGGTCGCGGCCCATCGCCGAAGCGAGCTGCGAGGTGATGGCCCAGTCGGGCTTCGACTGGTGGACGGGCGGTATCGACTGGCGCACGCGCTGGACGAGGCCGCCGTTGTTCGTGAACGTCCCGTCGACCTCCGCGAACGACGCGGCGGGGAAGACCACGTCGGCCGCCTGCGCGGTCTCGGTCAGGAAAAGCTCCTGCACGATGAGCAGGTCGAGCCGGGCGAGCGCGTCCTCGCGACCTTCGAGGTGCGCGGGCAGGAAGCTCCCCGCCACGTACATCGCGCGGACTTCCGCGCCGGCGGCGTCGAGGATTTCGAGCGGGTTGTAGGCGCCCGACATCAGCCCGAGGTCGTGTACGCCCACGCTGTTGTTGAAGAGCGGCAGCGGGTGGAGAAGGAAGCGCCGCCCCTCCCGCTCGCCGAAGGCCGACGGCATGCGGGCGAGCACGGCCTGAGCCTCCGCGCTCAGCTCGCCGCCGAAGAGGACGACCACGTCGCCCTCCGTCTCGCTGACGAGCTGGCTCGCGCGCGCGAGCTCGTCCGCCTCGACGCCGAGCTTTCGCGCCGCCGCGCCCGCGTCGCCCGGCGAGGCCAGCGCGAGCACGGCCGCGTCCTCCGAGCCCGGGCGGACGTGTATGAACTGCGCGGCCTGCTGCTTCAGGCGTATCGGCACGCTGTTGATGATGACAAGCTTCGCGCCGTCGTTGCGGACGGCCTGACGTATGGCGCGCCCCGTGAGCGGCTGCAACTCTTCGGGCTCGCCGCCGATGAGCACGATGGTCTTGGCGCGGCGTATGTCGCGGTGCGTCGCGATGGGCGCGGACAGATTCTCGAAGAAGGGGATGAGCGAGAACGCCTCGGTCGCCGTGTACTTGTCCGTGCCCAGAACCTCGCGCGCGAACTTGAGCATGGCCCAGTTCGACTCGTTCGTCAGGCGCGGGCTGCCCACGACGCCGACCGAGCCGCCGCCGTGCGCCGCCGTGACCTCCTTCAGTTTCTCGGAGGCGAAGCGGACGGCCTCCTCCCACGTCGCGGGGACGAGCCGGCCGCCCTTCTTGTAGCGGACGAGCGGCGTCCGCAGCCGCTCCTCGTGGTTGACGAACGGGTGCGCGAATCGCCCCTTGATGCAGAGGAACTCGCCGTTGTGCCCGTTGACGTAGCGGTCGCGCGCCACAACCCTCATCACCTCGCCTCGCCGCGAGCCGACAGAGAACTGGCACCCGTCGGAGCAGAAGCTACACGTCGAGGTCGTGCGCGAAAGCTCCCACGGTCTCGTCTGATGCCTGTAGGTCGCATCCAATAGCGTCCCCGTCGGGCAGACTTCGATGCAGTTGCCGCACTGAGAACAGTTGAGCCAGCCGCCGTAGGTGCCGATGACGGTGTGCGCGCCGCGCCCGCCGGCCTCGATGGCGTCCTCGCCCATCCACTCGTCGCAGACGCGCGTGCAGCGCTTGCAGAGGATGCACCGCTGCGGGTCGTTGGCGACGATGGGCGAGAGGAACTTCTCGGGCGCGTAGTTCTTCCGCTCGGTGAAGCGCTCTTCGAGGTTGCCCCAGTCGAAGACCATCTCCTGCAACTCGCACTCGCCGCCGCGGTCGCAGACCGGGCAGTCGAGCGGGTGGTTGGCCAGGAGGAACTCGACCATCCCGCGCTGCGCCTTCTCGATCTCCTCGGACTGCGTCGTGACGACCATCCCGTCGGTGCAGGTGATGGTGCAGGAGGTCTGGAGCTTCGGCATCTTCTCGATGCGCACCAGGCACATCCGGCACGAGGCCTGTAGCGCGAGGTCGGCGTAGTAGCAGAACGACGGTATCGAGTAATCGTTCTCCCGACACACGTCGATCAGCCGCGCCCCCTTCTCGACCTGCAACTCCTGCCCGTTGATTGTGACCTTGACTAATTCTGCTGGCATTCTTCTTAAACCGTACCGCTTTCAAATGGCGGCGACGAACTCGTCCACCGTCAAATTCGCCGCGCGAATCAAACTGCGAAGCGTGCCCTTGGCGACTTCCCTGTGATCCGGTATCGACAGCGTCACCGTCTCGCCTTGCTTCGTCATGATGATGTGACTACTGCTCTGCCTCGACACGTTCCAGCCGAAGGACTCGAACGCCTTCATAACTTCCCGGCCGCTGAGAACCGGAAGCGAAGCCATTACGCCGCGACCTCGACCTGACGAGTCTCGATTGTGAGTGGGTAACCTTTCTCGGCGCGCACGATCAGGCACTCACGAATCGCGTCTCTGATGTTCTCCAATGCCTCTTCCTTAGTATTCCCCTGGCTGACACAGCCCGGAATCGAAGGGCACTCCACGACCCACACCCCATCCTCATCCCGGTCGATGGTGACGTTAAAGACCATTGTCGTTAGAACCTCCTGCCTTAACTACGGGCGCGGCTAACGTACCATCACTCCGAGAGTGTAGGCGGCCGTCTCGCCCGTGCCGCCTCAGGCCGTCGGCAGCCCTTCCTTGGTGTGGGCGGCGCCGTTGCCATTCGAGACCTTGCGCCGGAAGTCTTCGGGGAACTTCTTGATGGCCGACTGGATGGGCCACGACGCGGCGTCGCCGAGCGGGCAGAAACTCTTGCCCTCGATGTTGTCCACGATGTCCAGAAGCAGTTGCGCGTCGTCGGGGCGGCCCTCGCCGGCCTCGATGCGGTTGAAGACCTTGACGAGCCAGTCGGTGCCCTCGCGGCAGGGCGTGCACCAGCCGCAGGACTCGTGCTTGTAGAACTCGGTCAGGTTCTTCGTCGACTCGAACACGTCCACCGTCTCGTCCATCACGATGAAGCCGCCCGAGCCGACCATCGAGCCGGCCGCGACCAGCCCCTCGTAGTCCATCCGAACGTCTTTGCCCTCGATGTCCGAGGCCGGCATGATGTAGACGCTTGAGCCGCCGGGGATGACGGCCTTCAACTTCCGGCCGCCGAGCATCCCCCCGCAGTCCTCGTGGATGAACTTCTCCATGTGGGCGTAGCCCATCGGCAGCTCGTAGACGCCGGGGCGGTTGACGTGACCCGACACGCTCCACAGCTTCGTCCCGCCGCTCTTCTCCGTCCCGAGCTTCTGCCACGCCTCGCCGCCCATCTTGATGATGTCGGGCACGGCCGTCAGCGTCTCGACGTTGTTGACGACCGTCGGGCAGCCGTAGAGCCCGGCGACCGCGGGGAAGGGCGGCTTCATGCGCGGGTGGCCGCGCAAGCCTTCGAGCGAGTTCAAGAGCGCCGTCTCCTCGCCGCAGATGTAAGCGCCCGCGCCGGTGTGCGTGTAGAGTTCGGCGGAGAAGTTTGAGCCGAGGATGTTCTCGCCGAGCAGGCCGGCGGCGCGCGCCTCGTCCAGCGCGCGATCCATAATCTCGATGAGGTAGCGGTACTCGCCGCGCGTGTAGATGTAGTTGACGCGAGCGCCGAGCGCGTAGGCCGCAATCAGCATGCCCTCGATGAGCATGTGCGGGTCGCGCTCCATCAGGTAGCGATCCTTGAAGGTGCCCGGCTCGGACTCGTCCGCGTTGCAGACGACGTACTTCGGCTTCGGCGAGTCCTTCGGGACGAATCCCCACTTCATCCCGGTCGGGAAGCCCGCGCCGCCGCGCCCGCGCAGCGCCGACTTCTTGACCTCGCCGATCACGTCGTCGGGCGACATGCCGTCGAGGACTTGCCGCAGCGCCTCGTAGCCGCCGTTGGCGCGGTACACGTCGAGCGAAGCGGAGTTGTCCAAAAGCACCCGCCGCAGTTGTAAAGGCTCGCAGCCAATCGCACCGATAAACATAATCTTCTTCAGCGGACGCCGTTCGGAAGCTCGCCGCTCCGGCACCTGTCGATGATTTCGTCGACCTTCTCGGCCGTCAGGTTCTCGTAATAGTCGAAGCCGATCTGCATCATCGGCGCGGTGCCGCACGAGCCGAGGCACTCGACCTCCGAGAGCGAGAACATCCGGTCGTCGGTCGTCTGACCCGGCTTGATGCCGAGCCGCTCCGTGCACTTGGCCGAGAGCTTGCCGGCGCCCATGATTTTGCACGAGAGCGTCTTGCAGACCTGTAGATGATACTTGCCGACCGGCTCGGTGTTGATCATCGAGTAGAAGGTCGCGACCTCCCAGATGTCGGTGATGCGCACGCCGAGGCGGTCGGCCAGGTAGGTCACGCCCGGCGGGTCGAGCCACCCGCCGCGCTCGCGCTGCACGATGAACATCAGCGGCAGGATGGCCGAGCGCTTCACGGGGTACTTCGCGAGGTGCCAGTCAATCTCCGCCTCGACCTCGGGCGAAAACACGGCCATCTCGGTAGGCACCTTCGCCTCCTGCGGCAGCGGGTTGTTCGGTGTGAACTGCTGAGACATAAGCTTTCGGCCGTTAGCTGTTAGCTGTTTATTTGATTGTGCGCCGTTTGCGATTACCTGCCGGCAAAAGCTAAAGGCCGACGGCTAACGGCCAACGGCTAACGATCAATTTCCCCGAGCACGATGTCGAGCGAGCCGATGATGGCGACCACGTCGGCGACCATCTCGCCCTCGGACATGACGGGCAGCGCCGAGAGGTTGACGAAGCTGGGCCCGCGCACGTGGACGCGCGAGGGCTTGGGGCCGCCGTCGGATTTGACGTAGACGCCAAGCTCGCCCTTCGACCCCTCGATGGGCTGGTAGACCTCGCCCTCTGGGACGTTAAAGCCCTCGGCGACGATCAGGAAGTGGTGGATGAGCGCGTCCATGTGCGTCTTCATCGCCTCGCGCTCGGGCAGCACGACTTTCGGCGCGTCGGCCTTGATGGGGCCGGGGCGCAGGCGTTCGAGCGCCTGGCGGATGATCTTGTTCGACTCGATCATCTCGCGCATACGCACCATGTAGCGCGACCACACGTCGCAGCCGTGCTCGACCGGCACCTCGAAGTCGTATGTCTCGTAGCCGCAGTAAGGGTTGGCGCGTCGTATGTCGAGCGGGACGCCGCTGCCGCGCAGGGGCGGGCCCGTCAGCCCCCAGTCGATGGCGTCCTCGGCGGAGATGATGCCGACGCCCTTCGTGCGGTTCTGGAAGATGCGGTTGCCCGAGAGCAGGTCGTGCCACTCGTCGACGGCCGCCGGGAAGTCCTCCGTGAACTGGCGCGCGCGGCGCTCGAAGCCGGCGGGCAAGTCCATCATCAGCCCGCCGATGCGGAAGTAGCTCGGCGTCATGCGCTCGCCCGAGGCGGCCTCGATGAGGTTGAGAATCCTCTCGCGCTGGCGGAAGGCGTAGAAGAAGACCGTCATCGCGCCGATGTCTAAGGCGTGCGTCCCCAGCCAGACCATGTGCGACGCGATGCGCTGGAACTCGCACATCATGACGCGGATGACCTGCGCGCGCTCGGGGATTTCCAGGCCCAGCAGCTTCTCGACCGCCATGCAGTAGGCGAGGTTGTTCCCCAAAGGGTTGAGGTAGTCCATGCGGTCGGTGATGACGATGCCCTGCTGGTACTTCTTGTACTCGAAGAGCTTCTCCATCCCCGTGTGCAGGTAGCCGATGTCGGGCACGCACTTGACGACCATCTCGCCGTCGAGCACCAGTTCGAGCCGGAGCACGCCGTGCGTTGACGGGTGCTGCGGCCCGAACGAGATGGTCATCTGCGTGTCGAGCGGCCGGTCTACGACCTCGAAGGCGGGCGGAAGGTTTGTCGTCGATGCGCTCATGCCAAAGTCTTCCCTGAATCGCTTTCGCGCGGCCGCCCGGGGCGGCGCTACTGTTCGAGCACGAAGTTGTAAGTCAAAACGCCCGTGACCCTGACCGGCTCCCCGTCCCGAAGCGTCGGCGCGAAACGCGCCTGCTTCGCCGCCGCGACCGCCGCCGCGTGCAGCAGCGGGTGCCCCGAGACGGGCTCCGCCGAGACGACGTGCCCCGTCTCGTCAACCGTCACGCGCACGGTCACGAGTCCCGACGCGCGCGCCGCCTTCGCCAGTGCGGGGTAGGGCGGCTGCGGCTTGCTGATGGCCTTTTCGTCGAGCGCGCCCTCCGAAACGGCCTCCCCGTCCGTGGGGGAAGGTGACTCGGCGGGCTCGCCCTCCGCGGTCTCTTCGGCCGCGTCGTCTCCGGAAGCGCTGCCGTCTGCGTCCTCCTCCACGTCCACGGGGGCGCCGGGCGGCGGCCGGCGGACGACGTTCCGGTCGAGCAGCGAGACCGTCTCGCCGCCCTCGACGGCGAGGTCGAGCCTCTCGTACATCCAGGCGCCGTCGGGGCTGACCGCCCTGACGAGGAGCGTCCCAGACTTCTTCGGGCCGGAGACGGGAATCTCAATGTCGGCGCTGCCGCCGCCGGCGTCTACCTTGACGTTGCCCTTGACGAACCAGCCGTCCTTGATGGGCTCGCCCAGCCGCTCGATCGCCGCCGGGTGCGCCTGCGCGGCCTTGAGCGCCCCCTGGTAAACGTCCGAAGACTTCACCGCCGACATCGCGACGAAGAAGATGCCGGCGACGAGCGCGACCGCTCCGAGTAGCAACCCGAGGCAGCCGGCCGGAAGCAGCCACATCCAGTTCCGGCCCAGACAGCCCTTCTGCTGCCGCGCGGGCGGCTGCTGGAACGGGCCCCCGGGCTGCGGCTGGTTCGGGTTCGTCATCCGGTGTCGCGAAGCCTCACGTCAGGCTGTACGGCTCGTAGCCGCGCAGCGGGAAGTCTTTACGCAGCGCGTGCCCCTGCCAGTCGTCCGGCAGCAGGATGCGCCGCAAGTCGGGGTGGCCGTCGAAGACGACGCCGAACATGTCGAACGTCTCGCGCTCGTGCCAGTTGGCCGTGCGCCAGACGCCCGTAACGGTCGGGACGTGCGTGTCCTCCTGGTCGAGCAGCACCTTGAGCCGCAGGCGGTGGAACCGCTTGGTCGAGAAGAGGTGGTAGTTGACCTCGAAGCGCGGCTCCTCCTCCGGCCCGCGGTCGGCGCCCGCGATGTCGGAGAGCATGTCGAACTCGAACCCGGGCGCGGTCTTCAGGTGCGCGCAGACCTCCGCTATTGCCGCGCGCGGCACGACGAGCGTCAGCTCGCCGAAAGCCTCGACCGAATCGGCGAACCACGCCCCGTTGTCGCGCCTAAGGGCCGAAACCAGCTCGGCCGGCGGCACCGGGTATGAGTTCGCCCGGCGCGACCCGGCGGCAATCTCTTTCTCTCGCTCGATGTCTTGAGACATATGTTTGAGTGATGAGTGACGAGTGTTGAGTGTTGATAAGAGGAAGAGGCCACTTCTTCTTTCTTATCACTTATCACTCATCACCCACACACTGTCTTTAACTCGACCTGCGGCGCTCGTGCCGCGAGGCGATGGTGTAGGGGCGCGAAGTCGTCTCCTGCGCGGCGGCCTCGTTGGTGGCCGAGACGCCCACCGCGGGGAGCGTCCCCGGCGGGACGGCCTCGTAGGCTTCCTCGGGCGGCACGTCGTCGCGGTCGCGCAGGGACTCGCTCATCACCTTATCCTGAAGCATCAGGATGGCGTGGATGAGCATTTCCGGGCGGGGGGGGCAGCGGGGGATGTAAACGTCCACGGGCACAATCTTGTCGACGCCCTGTACGATGGCGTAGTTGTCGAAGACCCCGCCCGAGGTGGCGCACGCGCCCATCGAGATGACCCACTTGGGCTCGGGCATCTGGTCGTAGATGCGCCTCAGTACCGGGGCCATCTTGCGCGAGACGCGACCCGACACGATCATCACGTCGGCCTGCCGCGGGCTGGCGCGGAAGACTTCGGAGCCGAAGCGCGCGAGGTCGTGGCGCGAGTCGGTCGTCGCCATCATCTCGATGGCGCAGCAGGCGAGCCCGAAGGTCGCCGGCCAGAGCGAGGACTTGCGCGCCCAGTTGACGAGCGAGTCGAGCCGCGTCGTGATGATGTCGGGCAGCGCCTCGGCGATGAAATTCTCTAAGCCCATGACGTAAAACCCCCTTGCCTTCAGGCCGCGCGCGCCGGCTGAACGGTCGTGCCGCGAGTCGCGCGCTCGCGCGACTCCTTGAGGTGCAGGGCGCGCGACTCGGCCTCGGCCTCCCTGCGCGCGCGGTCGCCCCACTCGAACAGCCCCTTCTTCAGGATGTAGACGTAGCCGACCAGGAGCAGCACCACGAACGTCATCATCTCGACGTAGATGAGCAGCCCCAGCCCGTGCTGCGTGACGAAATCGCGGAAGACGACCGCCCACGGGAGCAGGAAGATCAGCTCGATGTCGAAGAGGATGAAGATCATCGCCACGAGGTAGAACTTGACGGAGAAGCGCTCGCGCGCCGAGCCCACGGGGTCTTTGCCGCACTCGTAGGGCATCGTCTTGGTGCGCGTGGCCTTGTGCTGGCCGACGAGCTGCGAGAGCAGGACGTTGCCGGCGGCGAACCCGAGGGCGACCAAAAACATGAGTGCGATAGGCAGGTAGTCGGACAGATTGAACACACTATCCTCCCCGTCAGCTTACGCTGAAAAAGCGACCCCGGAGCGGCCGTAATAAAGTTTGAGAATCATGGTACAAGGGCAATCCTAGTCCACGTCCCGCGACGTGTCAAGGCCATGCGCCCCGCGCCCAAAGTCATGTTTTGCAAGGAGATTGACCGGCTTCCGGCCGCTGTGCTACTTTGATTTCACCCCCGCCGGAGGCGCCCGCCGCCACGGCCCAGACCGCGTCCCCGTTTCGACTTCGCGCCCGAGCCCGTGATTACCGGATTCAACACCGACGTCCCGTTCGACGGAGTCACCTATCACGTCCAGACGGAGGACAAGGGGCTCGAAACGCCGCTCATCCTTTCGCTCGTCTACGTCGGCGGCGCCATCATCGCCAGCAAGCGCACGCCCTACGAAGACCTCATCAGCAAGGGCTTCGACGAGGTCGTGCTGACCGAGCGCCTACAGCGCCAGCACAAGCTCATCATCGCCGCCATCAAGAACGGCCGCATCGAAGACCTCAAGCGCATGGGCGGCGCGAACGGCGCGGCCGGGCCCGAGGGCGAAGCGCAGCCCGCCCAGGCCGGAAAGAAACCCGCCGCCCAGCGTAAGAAAAAGTCGGAGCCGGCGGCCGCGGAAGCGTCGTCGGCCGCAGAGCCGGTAGCTCCCACGGCTGTGAAGGCGGAAAGGCCGCCCGTTGAAGCGTCCCCGCCCCCCCCGGCCGCTCCGAATGTGGCGGAGCCGAAGGCGGCGGAGCCGAAGGTCGCAGAGCCGAAAGTTGCGGAGCCGAAGGTTGCGGAGCCGAAGGTCGTGGAGCCGGCCAGGCCGCCCGCGCCCAGGCCGCCCGCGAAGGCGGAGCCGGAGATAGTCATTCTGGCGACGCTCGCCGAAGAGATAAACGCCCTCGAAAATTTCCCCCCGCGCCCCGTGTCGAGG
>DASWNR010000019.1:0-6356 GCA_036399155.1 Pyrinomonadaceae bacterium | reverse complement strand
ACGCCTCGACCGCGTCCGCGCGCGCGCCGGCCGCTTCGAGCGCGCGCGGCAGGTATTCGCGCGCGACGGCCGCGCGCGGCAAAAGGAAGTTGAGCCCCTCGAAGTGTTCGCGCCCGCCGAGGAACGTTTCGAGCGCGGCGAAGACGCCCTCGGCGCGCGCCTTCTCCGGCACGAGGTCTACGTGGACGTGCGCCGAGACGAGCCGTTCGGCCGTCGCCTCGCCGATGGCGCAGACGCGCAGCCCGTCCAAATCGTCAACGTCCTTCCCGAGCGCGGAGAGTCGTGCGAGGAAGTGCTCGACCGCGTTCACGCTGGTGAGGACGAGCCAGTCGTAGCCGAAGAGGTTGTCGATGGCCTCGTCGAGTCGGGCGTAGGAGGCGGGCGGGACGATCTCGATGGTCGGGCAGGCGACGACGCGCGCGCCGTAACTTTCAAGCTCTGCCGCGAACTCTGCGGCCTGCCCGCGCGCGCGCGTAATCATCACCGTGCGCCCGTCCAGAGGCTTCGACCCCGCGGTGCTCATCACGACTCGCGAATCTGAAACGGCATCCCGCCGAGCAGGCGCGACGCCCCGCGCTCGATCAAACGCGCCGCCAGCCTTTCGCCTAAGCCGGCCGCGTCCGAGGCTTCGCCTTCGAGGCGGTCGCGCAGGATTTCCGAGCCGTCGAGCGTCGCGACGAGGCCGTCGAGCTTGAGGCGATTGCCTTCGACCGTCGCGTGCGCCGCGATGGGCACCTGACAGCCGCCGCCGAGGCTGCGCAGCAGCGCGCGCTCCGCGAGCACGGCCGAGCGCGTCCGCCGGTCGTCGAGCCGCGCGACGAGCGCGTTGGTCTCCGCGTCGCCGGCGCGCGTCTCGACGCCGAGCGCGCCCTGGCTGACCGCCGGCAGCATCTCCCCGGGCTCGATGGCCGCGCTGATGCGCCCGCCGAAGCCGAGCCGCCTCAAGCCCGCCGACGCGAGAATCAGCGCGTCGTACTCGCCCGAGTCGAGCTTGCGCAGACGCGTGTCCACGTTGCCGCGCAGGTCTTTAATCTGCACGTCCGGCCGCCTGTGCCTGAGCTGCGCGATGCGCCGCAGGCTCGAAGTGCCGACGACCGCGCCGGGCGCGAGGGTGCCGAGCGACGCGCCGTCCGAGACCGCGCCCGCGCGCAGCACGAGCGCGTCGCGCGGGTCTTCGCGCTCGGGCGTGGCCGTGATGGCGAGCCCCTCGGGCGTGACGGTCGGCAGGTCCTTGAGCGAGTGGACGGCCACGTCCACTCGCCCGTCGAGCAGCGCGACCTCCAACTCCTTCGTGAACGCGCCCTGCCCGCCGATGACGGAGAGGGGAACGTCCAGACGAACGTCGCCCGTGGTCTTGAAGATTTCGATGCGCACAGAGACGCCCGGCCCCAGCGCTTCGAGCCGCGCCTTGACCCATTCCGACTGCCACAGCGCGAGCTTCGACCCGCGCGAACCGATGACGATCTCTTTCATGTCAGATGCGGCCGGCTACCCTTCACCCTCTGGTTCTTCGAGGCCGAAGACCTCGCGCCACGCCTGCACCTCGTTCTCCTCGCCGGCGTCGTAGGAGCGGCGCATGCGGTGTATGACGGGGTGCGAAATCTTGTTGACGGCCGACATGAGCATCGCCTCGATGGCCCGCTCCTGCTCGGGCGTGAGGGGGCCGAGCCGCCCGCGCTGGCGCTCGAACTCGTCGCGCGCGATGCGCCGCATCTTCTCCCTGAGCGCGCCGACCGTGGGGCCGATGTCGAGGTCGCGTAGGGCCTGCCGGAACTGCGTCACCTCCGCCTCGACTATCATCTCGGCGCGCTCGGCCTCGCGCTCGCGCTCGCGCAGGTTCGAGGCGACGACGGCTTCGAGGTCGTCCACGTCGAAGACGAAGAGGTTGTCGAGCCGGGCCGCCGCCGGGTCTACGTTGCGCGGGACGCTGATGTCGATGTAGAACGCCGGGCGGTTGCGGCGCGCGGCGCGTGCGCGCTCGGCCATCTCGTACGTGATGAGAAAGTCGCGCGCGCCCGTCGAGCAGATGACCACGTCGGCCTGCGCCAGCGCCGCTTCGAGCGCCGAGAACTCCACGGCCTCGCCGCCGAAGGTGAGCGCGAGGCGCTGCGCCGTCTCGTACGTGCGGTTGGTGACGAGCATCCGCGACGCGCCCGCGCCCGCGAGGTGCTGCGCCGCCAGCTCCGCCATCTCGCCCGCGCCGACGAGCAGCACGGTCACGCCTTTGAGCGAGCCGAAAATCTTCCGCCCCAGCTCGACCGCCGTGTAGCTGACCGAGACGGCCGAGGCGGCGATGCCGGTCTCGGTGCGGACGCGCTTGGCGACGCGCAGCGCGTGGTGGACGAGCTTGTGGAGGACGCGGCCGGCGGTGCCCGCCTCGACCGCGAGCGAGTAGGCGTGCCGCACCTGGCCGAGCACCTGCGGCTCGCCGACGACCATCGAGTCGAGCGAGGAGGCGACGCGGAAGACGTGGCGGACGGCGGCCTCGTCGGCGTGCGTGTAGAGGTGGCCGCTGAAGAGTTCGACGGGGACGGAGCGCACGCGGCTCAGGAAGTCGCTGAGGCGGCCGACCGCGCCCGGGGCGTCGTGGCCGGCGGCGGCCGTCAGCACCTCGACGCGGTTGCAGGTCGAGACGATCAACCCCTCGCGCACCAGCTCGCCGTCCACGAGCGCGCGCAGGGAAGCGGCGCACGCCTCGTCGCTGAAGGCGAGGCGCTCGCGCACCTCGACGGGCGCGGTCTTGTGGTTGAGTCCGACGAGGACAATAGACATTCGGACTACCTGAAGACGTGGAAGCCGCCGAGGGCGATGGCGCCGGCGAAGGTGCAGATGACGAGCGTGAAGCCGCCGACGCCGAGCCACGCGGCCTTGCGCCCGCGCCACTGGACGCGGAAGTGGAGCAGTGCGAGGTAGACGACCCACGTCAGCAGCGCGAAGAACTCGGTCGGGTCGTTGTGGAACATGCGTACGCTGCGCGCGCGCGACCAGATGACGCCGGTGA
This sequence comes from Pyrinomonadaceae bacterium, assembly GCA_036399155.1. GTDB lineage: Bacteria > Acidobacteriota > Blastocatellia > Pyrinomonadales > Pyrinomonadaceae > QHXN01. The sequence continues at coordinate 3,355 of DASWNR010000019.1, read as the reverse complement.
CGATGCCGAGCGTGAGCAGCGTGAAGCCGACGCTCGCGGCAGTCGAGGCCACGTCGTCCACGGTCGTCAGGCTGGGGAGCCGGTGGAAGACGGCGCTGAACTTCTTCAGCCGCAGCTCGCGCTCCTGCCACAGGTACATCACGCTCGCCGCGAAGGCGACGAAGAAGGAGGCGTAGCCGAACAGAAGCAGCGTGACGTGGACGGGGAAGAGCCAGGAGCCGCTGCCGCCCGTCACGCTGCCCGGGTCCTTGCCCGGGTCGGGCGAGACGAGCTGCGACGCGATGACGAGGAGCGCGACCGCCGGCAGCAGGAACGCGCCGAGCGCGCGCAGCGGGTAGCGGTAAGTCACCAGGAAGAAGGCGACCACGAGCGTCCAGGCCAGAAAGGAGAGCGCCTCCGTGGTGCTGAAGAGCGGGTAGTGGCCGTCGCGCGCCCAGTCGAAGATGATCGAGCCGGTGTGCGCCGCGAACCCGAAGGCGGCCGCGTAGAGCGTGAGCCGCTCGGCCTCGCGGCGCTTGCTGACGAACGACAGGACGGCGTGGGTGGCGGCGACGACGTAACCGGCCAGCGCGGCGTAGAGAAAAGGTTTCATCGCTTAAAAAGGGCGGCGTAAGGGGCGCACGCGCCATTGTAATTGAAGCCCCGGGGGGCGGCAAGCATGACCCCTCCGGGGCTGGCCGCCCGCGCTTTGAAAGCCCGGCGGGGCGTGAGAAACTAGCCGACACGTCGGTAAGCGCAGACGTCAAGTTCGAGGAGGAGCCGACACACATGCCGACTCGTGAGGAGTCTTGGGAGCTGCTCTGCGAGTACACGAAGGGCAAGAGCCTGCGGCAGCACGCGCTGGCCGTCGAGGCGGCGATGCGCGCGGCGGCGGCGCGCTACGGCGGCCCCGAGGCGGACGCGGACGAGTGGGGCGTTACGGGCATGCTCCACGACTTCGACTACGAGATGTTCCCGACGGCCGACGAGCACCCCTACAAGGGCGCGAACATCCTGTGCGGGCGCGGCTACCCCGAGCGCGTCATACGCGCCATCATGGGGCACGCCACCTACACCGGCGTCCCGCGCGACACGGCGATGGCGCGCGCGCTGTTCGCGACGGACGAGCTGTGCGGCTTCCTCGTCGCCTGCGCGCTCGTGCGCCCGTCGAAGAGCCTCGACGACCTGGAAGTCTCGTCGGTGAAGAAGAAGCTCAAAGACAAGGCGTTCGCGCGCACGGTCAACCGCGACGACATACGACAGGGCGTCGAGGAGCTGGGCGTCGAACTGGACGAGCACGTCCGCTTCGTCATCGAAGCCCTCAAGCCCGTACAGGAACGCATCGGGCTCAAAGGAGAGGGATGACGCTTGCGCCCGCGCGGCGGGTTACTTATGCTGGTTCGTGAACTTTACTTCAGGCGTTTTTCGAGGGCGGGGCGGGGGAGAGGTCGGGCACTGCGCGGCCGCTGAGGACGGAGGCGAGCGTGAGCGCCGTCAGCGCGAGCAGCGAGGCCAGGAGCGCCGTCAACGCCGCCTGTAGCGCGCGCCGGCGCGGCGTGTGGCGGTAGACGAAGACGGCCGCGTACGTTATCGCGGCGAGCGGCGCGAGCAGGGGCAGCGCGGCGGCCCAGCCCGACGGGCTCAGGCCGGAGCCGGGCAGAACGTATTGCGCGGTCGCGTAGCAGACCCCGGCTCCCGCGAAGGCGGCGAGCAGCGAGGCGGCGATGAGCAGCTTCCAGCGCAAACTTCGTTCTGTCTCCGGGTCTTTCGTGACGGCGGCGGTGCGAGCGGGAAAACGCGTGGAAGCATAACACAGCGCGCGGCCGCCGAGGCCGTTAAATTCGAGCGCGGGCGGGGGCGGACGAGACGATGGTTGCCAGGAGCACACTCCTTTTTCTATCGAAGCGCGAAGGGCTGAAGGACTTCGCCACGCGCTTCAAACCCTTCCGTAAGATGACCGCGCGCTTCGTCGCCGGCGAGGACATCGAGACGACCGTCCAGGCCATCCGCGAGCTGAACGCGCACGGCTGCACGGCCACCTTCGACCACCTCAACGAGGGCGTCACCACCCCGGCCGAGACCGAGGGCGAGGTGCGCGAGTACAAGCGCATCCTCGCCGCAATCGACGAGACCGGCATCAAGTCGAACGTCTCCATCAAGCTCACGCAGTTCGGCCTCGCGTTCGACCCGGAGCTTGCTTACCGCAACGCGCGCTCAATAGTCGAGGAGGCGGCGCGGCGCGGCAACTTCGTACGCGTCGACATGGAAGACTCGCCCGTCACGCAGGTCACGCTCGACATCTTCCGGCGGCTGCGCTCCGAGTTCGACCTGAACACCGTCGGCATCGTCCTACAGTCCTACCTGCGCCGCACCGAGGCGGACACGCGCGACGTGCTCGCCATCCCGGCGCGCGTGCGGCTCTGCAAGGGCGCGTACAACGAGCCGCCCGAGGTCGCCTTCCCCGACAAGAAGGACGTGGACGACAACTACGTCCGCTGCATGAAGCTGCTCCTGACGAGCGGCGTCTACCACGGGATCGCGACGCACGACGAGAAGATGATCCGCGCGACGAAGGAGTTCGTCGAAGCCTCCGGCATCGGCCGCGACGGGTTCGAGTTCCAGATGCTCTACGGCGTGCGGCGCGACTTGCAGGAGGGGCTCGCGCGCGAGGGCTACAACGTGCGCGTCTACGTGCCCTACGGGAAGACCTGGTACCCTTACTTCATGCGCCGGCTGGCCGAGCGCCCCGCCAACGTCTGGTTCGTGATGAAGAACTTTCTGAAAGGCTGAGGGCCACGGAAGATGGACGACAACTGGGGCTGGATTCTGTGGACGGTGCTCGGCGTCATCCTCGTCATCGCCGAGGTCTTCACGGCCGGCTTCGTGCTGCTCTGGTTCGGCGTCGGCGCGCTGGCGGCCGCGCTCGCCGGCTTCCTCGGCGCCGGCGTGGCCGCGCAGTTCGTCGTCTTCATCGCGGTCTCGTCGGCGCTGACCGCGCTCTCGCGCACCATCTTCGTCAACTACTTCGCCGGGCGCGACGAGGGCGGCGGGCTGAAGTCGGGCGCGGAGACGCTGCCCGGGCAGGTGGGGACGGTCGTCGGTTCGAGCCACGGCGCGCTCAACGAGGGCGCGGTCAAGGTCTTCGGCTCGGTCTGGACGGCCTACCCGGCCGAGGGCGAGCCGCCGCTCGAAGCCGGCGACCGCGTCGTCGTCGAGAGCCTGCGCGGCGCATCCATCTACGTCCGGCGCGCGGGCACCCTTCCCGAATGGCGCACCCCCGACGCGCCCGACCGCGACGAAAGACAGCTCCGCTAAACACAGAAAAATCGCACCTCTCCCCGGGAGCGCGGGCACACTAGCCCGCGCTCCCGGGGAG
>DASWNR010000018.1:0-1794 GCA_036399155.1 Pyrinomonadaceae bacterium | reverse complement strand
AATCAGTCGAGGCCGCGCACGCCGCGGGCTTCCTCCTGATGGTGGGGGTCGTGCTGGCGGGCGGGTTCGTCCTAGGCGAGACGGCGCGCGCGGGGCTCAGGCGCGCGCGGCTCGAATGGTTCGACCGCTTGCTCGGCGCGGGCTTCGGCTTCCTGCGCGGCGCGGCGGTCTGCTCGGTCGTCTACCTCGCGCTGACGGCCTTCCCCGTCCGGCTCGAATCGGTCACGCGGGCGAGCACGGGCCCCGCGCTCGCAGAGGGCGCGCGGCTGCTCGCGCTCTGCACTTCCGACGACGTGCGGGCGCGCTTCCTCGCGCGGTACGAGCAACTTTTCGCCCGAACGTCCGGCGCCCGCGAGGGAATCTACCGGCCATTGAAAGTTTATTAAGCAGACGGACGGAGCCACCCCCATGCCAATGCGCGCCCGACTCGAAGCCCTGATTGACGAGATGCTCGACGGCCAGATCATGCTCGACGAGGCACTCGAAGAGTTCGAGAAGCTCTACATCCAGAAGGCGCTCGCGCGCCACAAAGAGCACCTCTCGCGCACGGCCGCCACGCTCGGCATTCACCGCAACACGCTCTCCAAGCGCGTCGCAGGCTACCGCACCCAGGAGCGCGCCGCCGCCGCCAACCACCGCCCACGCAAAGCAGCCGCACGCGGCAAGCGCTGAAACCCCGACGCCGCGTGCGAAACGACCGCCGGCAACCCTTAAATCCTCCATCGGCACCAGTAAAACCTCCGTCGGCAGCCGCGAAATCTCCATTTCCAAAGGTTAAATCTCCGCCGGCACCCCGCGAGCGGCCGTCGGCGTGTGTGGAGACGGCTTTGGCAACTTTTCAAAGACCTGCATCATTCTTCGCGCGAGAAAGCTGCACGTGTTGACAAACACTTCCGAAGTGCTATATTTTTAGCAGTCCCGTAAACGGAGTGCTAAAGATTTGCGTTTTTCTTAGTAAAAACAGAGCCTTTCGGGCGGCCGCAAATATCTCGGCGGTCGCCGTCAGGACTCCGGCGCGGGCTGCAATCACATCACAAACCACTCATCCACAGCGAAAGGAGCATTATGGCTACTAACATCAAACCCCTGCACGACAGAGTGATCGTCAAGCGCATCGAGGAGGGCGAACAGGTGCGCGGCGGCATCATCATCCCGGACACGGCCAAGGAGAAGCCGCAGGAGGGCGAGGTCATCGCCGTCGGCGAGGGCAAGCGCAAGGACGACGGCGAGCGCATCCCGCTCGACGTGACGGCCGGCGACCGCGTGCTCTTCGGCAAGTACTCGGGCTCCGAAATCAAGCTCGACGGCGAGGAGTACCTCATCATGCGCGAGGACGAAATCCTCGGCGTCATCGAGCGCGCCGGCGCGGCCTCGGGCGGCGGCAAGAAGGGCGGCAAGTAGTCTTCCGAGACTCGGCCGCCTTTTCAGTGTCAGGCATCTTTGAAGTCGTCATATCGAAGGAGAAGGAAAGTCTATGGCAAAGCAAGTAATTCACGGTGAGGAGTCGCGCTCGGCGATCCTGCGCGGCGTCAACCAGTTGGCCGACGCGGTTAAAATCACGCTCGGCCCCAAGGGGCGCAACGTCGTGCTCGACAAGAAGTTCGGCTCACCGACCATCACGAAGGACGGCGTGACGGTGGCGAAAGAGATTGAGCTTAAAGACTCGATGGAGAACATGGGCGCGCAGATGGTGCGCGAGGTCGCCTCGAAGACTTCGGACGTGGCGGGCGACGGCACGACGACGGCGACCGTGCTCGCGCAGGCCATCTTCCGCGAGGGCGTCAAGACGGTCGC
>DASWNR010000017.1:0-2848 GCA_036399155.1 Pyrinomonadaceae bacterium | reverse complement strand
GCCGACGGCGCGCGCCCGCGCCCCGTCCTCGCGCGCGCCTTCGAGACCATCAACCACTGGGACGACCTGCAAGAGAACAGCCCCGACGACGACCTCTAAATCTGGGGGACGGACAATGCCGCCCTCGGCCTTGTCCGTCCCTCGTCGTCAGTTTTTGTTAACTTTTACGCCGCCCTCGCCGCCTTTCTTTTAGGAACAAGTTTTCGACAACTTTTCCACAGTTTCTGTGGAAAACCCTGTGAAAAACCCCCGTTTTTAAGTTACAAGTTCCTGACAAATTTAGACTTCTAGCATTTTGCACAAACAAGCGGCAGACTTCACAGAGCCTTTTCCAGCGTGAGGTTTCGCACGTGTCGCCAACCGTCTTCGGGAAGTCTTTCGGGTGTATCATCCTGTGCTGCGTCGCGGCGGCAGCCGGCTCGGCTTGCGTCAAATTGCCCCGCCGCGCCGCCTCCCAGCGCCTACACGCCGCGCAGACGACACGCCCCGCCGAAGCCTCGGCGCCACCAATCAACATCAACGAAGCCTCGCGCGAAGAGCTTGAGCGGCTGCCGGGCATCGGGCCTGCGCTCGCCGTACGCATCGTCGAGCACCGCGAGCGCCACGGGCGCTTCCGCCGCGCGGAGCACCTCCTGCTCGTGCGCGGCATCAGCGAACGACGCTTCCGGCAGCTACGACCGCGCGTCACGTCGGAGTGAGGGCCGCACGGGTAGAATTAGGGTGAGACGGATTGCCTGACCTTCGAGAGCTTCGGGACGCGGCGCGCGGGGTCTTCGACGAGGCGCTCGCGGCGGCCGACGCCCGACGCGCGGTGCTCGGCGCGGTCGAGTTCGACGGCGAACGTCTGCGCGTCGGCGGCGAGTGGTTCGGGTCGGACGCGCGCAGGCTGAAAGTTTTCTCGGTCGCGCTGGGTAAGGCGGCGGCGTCGATGGCGGCGGCGCTCGACGAGCGTCTGGGCGGCGCGCTCGCGGCCGGCGTGCTCTCCGCGCCGGAGACGACGGCCGCGCCGTCCGAACGCTGGCGCGTCTTCGAGGGCGGGCACCCGCTGCCGAACGAGGCGAGCTTCGAGGCGGCGCGCGCCGCGTTCGGTTTGTTGAAGACGGCCGACGATTCTTCGGCGGTCGTCGTCTTCCTCGTCTCGGGGGGCGGCTCCGCCATGCTCGAACTCCCGCGCGACCCGCGCCTCACGCTCGAAGACGTGCGCGAGGCGAACCGCGCGCTCGTCTCGTGCGGCGCGCCGATCACGGAAGTGAACGCCGTGCGGCGCGCGCTCTCGGCCGTGAAGGGCGGCGGGCTGGCCGCGCGTGCTCCGCGCGCGTCGCAGGCCACGCTCGTCGTCTCCGACGTGGAGGCCGGCCGCTCCTACGACGTGGCCTCCGGCCCGACGCTCGAACCGCCGCGAGACTCCACGCCCGTCAAAGAGATCGTCGAGCGTTACGGCCTCGCCCCGCGTCTGCCGGCGGCGGTCGCGCGCGCGCTCGAAGAGTCGGACGCGCCGGGCGTGCCGCCCGCGCCGCGCGGCGCTCGCAGGTACTTTGAAGTGCTCCTCGACAACGAGCGCGCATGCGAGGCCGCCGCCGGTGCCGCGCGCGCGCGCGGCTTCGCCGTCGGGTACGCGCGTGACCTCGTCGAGCAGCCCGTCGGAGAGGGCGCGGCGGCGCTCGTCTCGCGTCTGCGAGAGTTGTACGCGCGTGAGCGTGCGGCGGGGGCGCGCGGGGTGTGCCTCGTCTCGGGCGGCGAGTTCTCGTGCCCCGTGCGCGGGGGCGGGACGGGCGGGCGGAGCGCGGAGACGGCGCTCCGCGTCGCGTTCGAGTTCGGGCGAATCGGGAGCGGGCTTAAGAGCGCCGGCGGCGCGCCCGCGCACGTGGTCGCGCTGTGCGCCGGCACGGACGGCATCGACGGCAACAGCCCCGCCGCCGGCGCGCTCGCGGACGCGACGACGCTCTCACGCGCACGCGCGCTCGGGCTCGACGCGCGGGAGTTTCTTGAAGGGAGCGACGCCTACACTTTCTTCTCCCGCCTCGGCGACGCACTCGTCACGGGGCCGACCGGAACCAACGTCCGCGACCTGCGCATCCTCATGGCCGTTTGAGCCGAGACGTAAACAGCCCGACCCCGCTTCACCCTTCCCAGACTCGCCTTCACCCTTCACGGCCTCACGAAAGTTTCAACCTTCAGGTCTTCCCCGTCGGTGCTGACGGTGATCATGCCGCGTTCGCCCGTGGTCAGGATTTGCGTGCCGGCGTCGCGCCAGCGCGTGAGGACTTCCGTGTGCGGGTGTCCATAAGGCGAGTCGCGGCCGACCGAGATGACGGCGAGCGCCGGGCGCGCGGCGTTGACGAAGCCGCCGGTCGAGGAGGTGCGCGAGCCGTGGTGCGCGACCTTGAGCACGTCGCAGGCGAGAGGGTCGCCCGCGGCGACGAGCGTGCGCTCGGCGCGTGACTCGGCGTCGCCTGTGAGCAGGAAGGCGCGCCGGCCGTGGGTGACGCGCAGCACGACGGAGTCGTCGTTGTCGGAGGTCGCGCGCGGGCCGGCGGCGCGCGTCGGCCAGAGGACTTCGACCGTGACAGCGCCGAAGCGCAGGCGGTCGCCGCGCGCGACGAGTTGCAGGGGCACGCGCGCGGCGCGCGCCGTCCGGGCGAAGCGCGCGAACTCCTCGTCCCCCTCGGGCGCGCGCCCGACGAGCGCGGCCGCGACGCGGAAGTTTTTCAAAACGTCGTTCAGCCCGTCGATGTGATCCGCGTCGGCGTGCGTCGCCAGCACGTAGTCTACGCGCGAGAGGCCGCGCCACCAGAGGTGCTCGGAGACCACGCGGTCGCCGACGCCGCGCGCGTCAGGCTCGAACGCT
>DASWNR010000016.1:0-4518 GCA_036399155.1 Pyrinomonadaceae bacterium | reverse complement strand
CGCTGGTAGACGTTCTCGACCGCGAGGTCGTAGGCGCGTGCGCGCTGTTGCAGCTCGGCCATCGAGGAGACGAACTCAAGCTTCGAGCGCCGGTCGGGGCGCGGCGCGGGCAGGGCGCGCGCGAAGCGTCGGCCGCGCGTCCAGACCACGGTGAGCGCGACGAGCGCGACCTGCGCGAACATCCAGAGGACGGGAGTGCCGCTGAAGTAGGCGAAGAGTTGGTTGCGCGCCTCGCCGAAGCCGTGGTGTAACTCGTCGAAGGCGACGCGCCCGCGCCCGCCCCCCGTCACGACGCCGACGGCGAGGAAGAGGTTGTCGGCGCGGTTGACGCCCGCGTTCGAGACCACGTAAGGGTCGGAGAGGACGACGACGCGCCCGCGCCCGTATGCGTAATCGACGAGCAGCGCGCCCGGCCCTTCGCGCCCGTCGCGGACGTGGACGACCGGCGCGCCCGTGTCCGGGCCCGCGTCGTCAACCCCGGGCGGCGCGGGCGGCGGCGGCTCGTCTTCCGTCGCGCCGCCCCAGATGTCTTCTTCATCAGAGGGCGTGGGCGTCGGCGTCGTCGCGTTGACGCCGACGACGGGGCGGTAAACGAAGAGGCGCGAGGCGAAGCGCGAGCGCGTCACCTGCGAGACGTGGCGCGTGAGCGCGGTCGGCTGGGCCGGCGAGACGAGGGGCACGCCGCGCGTCATGTTCTCGGCGTCGTGCGGCAGCACGTCGGGGCCGGGCAGCTCGACCGCCTCCGTGAAGACGCGCCAGCGCCCCGAAGGCGGGAGGAGTTGCGGGTCGGGCGCGCGGTCGATGATGACGAGGCGGCCGCCGTACCCGACCCACCGCAGCAGGGCGTCGGCCTCGTTCTTCTCGACTTCGCGCCGCAGCGGGCCGATTATGACGAGCGTCTCGGGGCCTTCCGGGCCTTCGAGCGCGGACATCGGCAGCCCCCAGCGCGAGACTTGGTGGCCGCCCTGCTTGAGGTACTCGAAGAGCGCGCGCGTGCCCGTCCCGCCAGAGTTCTGCGTCGAGCGGTCGGGCGCGAACTCGGTCTCCGTCTCGTCCTCGACGCGCACGTACGACGCCGCGTTGAGCGCCGCGAACACGGCGACCAGCAGGACGAACGAGACGACGATGAGAAGGCGGCTCTTCATAAAGCAGCGGGCAGTAGACGGTAGTCAGTAGTCAGTAGAAAAACTTTCTTCAATCGAATCGTCCGCTTGTCAGAGTCAGCGCCCGGTAAGCTGAGCCTGCTGACTACTGACTACCGTCTACTGTTTACTCAGCGCCTTCCGGCAGCGCGTCTTGAAGCTCTCCCAGTCGGAGGCCGTGGCGTCGCGCAGGCCGTACCAGTGCACCTCGAAGTCGAAGGTGAGCGGGAGCATCTCGGCGTAGAGGCCGGGGGCGGCGGCGCGGCGGACGGCGTTCAGGTAGTCGCGGTTGGTCTTGTGCTGCGCGAGGCGGACGACGCCGCGGTCGCCCAGTTCGCAGAGCAGCGCGACGTAAGCCTTGCGTATCGCGCCGCGCAGGTCGCCCGAGAGCGCGAGGCGCTCGGCGTCGTCGAGCAGGTCGGCGGCCGTCTGGTCGGCTTCGAGCCGCTCGCCCAGGACGACGCGCGCCCCGCGCTTGGACTTGGGCGATTTGCGCCCGCGCCCGCGCCCGCGCCGCAGCCAGAGCAGCCGCGCGACGTAGACGAGCACCGCGAGGCAGAGCACGAGGACGACGACCTGCGTCACCGTCGAGACGCGCGGGCTCGCGCCGGGGGTGACGACCCTGCCCTTCGGCAGAAGGCTCAGCACCCACTCGATGAAATCATTGACGAGTTTCTGGAGCGCGTTGCCCTGCTGCTGCTGCTGTCGCGCCTCGCGGTCGAACTCGGGCGCGCTCAGGATGGAGTTGAGCCGGCCGCGCTCGGCGTCCTTGTCGAACGCCCCGGCGGCGGCGCCGTCGGCCTCCGCGAGCCGCGCTTCGAGCGAGCGCAGGCGGCCGGCCGCCGCGCGCAGCCCGGCCGCGCGCTTCGCGTCGTCGTCGGCCGCCTCCGCCTCGTCGAGCGCCTCGTGGAGCCAGGAGTTGTCCACCTCCACGAAGTCCGCGCCCGGCCCGACCCTCTCGCGCGGCGGCAGCGAGTCGCGGACTCCGCCGAGCACTTCGGGGGCCGTCTCCTCCAAATCCGCCACGGCCTCTTCGAGTTCGGCCTCGGAGTCCGCGCCGGACTCATCCCCGAAATCATCGACCACGGCCACGCGCTCGTACATCCCCGCAAGCCCTTCGAGCGGCTCAATCGCGCCGCGCACGCGCGCGCGGTAGTCGGCGAGCGTCGCGACGCGCTGCGCCGGCCGGGCGTCGCCCATCGGGCGGGGCTGTGCGTGTTGAGTCGTCGGGAAGAGACAGGCGAGCACCGGTAAGAGGAGGGGCAGGAGGGTGTGCGCGAGCCGCGAGCCGCGAGCCGCGCGTCCCGACGAAACATTTTTGCGGAGCGCGAATCTCATCTGACTTTAAAGCCCGAGGATGGAGCCGGGCCGCTTCTCGACAGGACTTTGCGGCACCTCCGCCGGGTCGTGCGGCTTCCCCTCGGGGAGTTGTGACGCGTCCGCAGGGACGTGCGTCGCGTGGGTCGGCGCGTGCGCGTCCGGCCGCGCCTGCCCGCGCGGCGCGGCGATGGCCGGGGCCAGCGGCGCGTGGAAGCCGGTCGGCACCGCCGGCATCTCGCCGAAGACCTGCGCCGCCAGAAGCTCTATGTCGTAGCCCTCGTGCCGCACGCGCTCGTCCACGTAGAGCAGCGAGAGCCCCATCATCCAGACCGGCGCGAGCAGGACGGTCGAGACCTGCCTGAGCGCCGTCGAGCTGATCGTGTACCACGCCGGCAGCCGCGTCGCGTCAAACTCCAAAGGGTTGACGCCGTTCAGGTAAGCGAACCAGCCCAGCGGCAGCAGCAGCAGTATCCCGGCCGAGTACCATGCGAACCCGGTGAACAGGAACATCCCCGTCAGCCGGCGTACGTTCCCGCGCGCCAGCGTGGCGCTGCGGCTGATGGAGTCGAAGACGCCGCGCCCCTCGACCATCAAGACCTGCGGCACGTAGGCCACGCGCCCCGCCATGAAGAAGAAGACGAGGAGCATCAGCAGAATCGCCGCCGCCGTCAACACCACGAAGAGGATCAGCGCGAACCACTGCGCGCCCACCGACGCCGTCGTCGCCGCCATCAAACCCACCGTGAAGAACACCATCATCCAGACCATCATCCCCGCGGCGCCCGCCGCAACCCCCGAGATGAACAGCCAGAAGAGGACGACCGCCGACGCCCCGAACAGCGCCCACGAGCGCGAGCGCACACTCCGGTAGATGAGCCGCGTCGTCACGGGCTCTCCCCAGAGCAGGTGCATCACGAGGTTGCGCGACGCCCCGCCCATCACGGTCAACTGCACCAGCAGCCCGAGGACGTAGACGCCGAACCCCGAGGCCGCCCCCAGAAAGTAGACGGCCACCCGCGCCTCGCTCGCGGCCGCCGACATCGCGCGCAGGCAGACGAGCAGCAGCACCCAGCCCGCCGCCGAGACGAGGACGGGAGGCACGCTGGCGCGTATGAGTGCGCCGAAGTGCCGGCGGTAGAGCCGCACGGTGCGGTCGATGAGGTCGCCCGCGCCGAGCGGAGTCAGTTGCAGGTTTTTGACGGCGAGTGTCGCCAAGATTTTTCGCTTCCGCGCCCCCAAACTTTTAAGCCGTGGACGTTTGCGCCGCCGGATTGTAGCACAGCGCCCGGGCGCCCCGGGCCGTGCTCCTTTCACCCGGACGGCGGGAGCCCCGAAACGTCGGCCGCCACCCCCCTGGGCGTATTGATGGCGAAACTTATTCAAAAATTTGAAGCCGGCTTCAAAAATTCGGTTTTTTCATTTCATAGCCATCCCCGAAAGCGGCCGCGCGACCGCCTCTCGCCCGCGCTTAAGCCCTGTATTTCGTTGGGTTTAGTGGACGAAATCGCGTGCGCCGGGCGAGGTGGCCTTCGAGTTGCTTAAATCCGCGTAGGGCAATCCTGTAAGCAATGTGCCTCCTGACCAGACAACAGAAACTTCTTGAAGGTTAAACACAACGAAAGGAATGGTTAGCATGAGAAATCCGATACGGTTCGTGACCGTGATGCTCACGCTGGCGATCTCGCTCTTTACGGCGATGAGCGCGGCGGCGCAGAACTCCACGACGGGATCGATTGAGGGGACGGTCGTCGACGTTAACGGCGCGGCGGTCCCGGGCGTGACCGTCACGGCCACCAGCCCGAACCTCATTCGTCCGCAGTCGGCGGTCACCAACGAGGACGGCGTCTACCGCCTCGGCAACCTCCCGCCGGGGCGCTACGCCATCGTCATCGAGTCCGACAAGGGCTTCGGCAGGTTCGAGCAGACTGAGGTCGAGGTCAACCTGTCGCGGACTTCGACGGTCGCCGTCACGCTCCGCCCGGCGGGCGCGACCGAGACCGTCGAGGTGACGGCCAGCTCCGGCGCCGCCATCGACGCCACCACCAACACGACGGGG
>DASWNR010000015.1:0-12637 GCA_036399155.1 Pyrinomonadaceae bacterium | reverse complement strand
TCTGTTCGGCTGGCTCATTCAAAGAACTGACATTCAGAACGCTTCGCGTGTGCGCTCGACCAAAGGCTTGCTCGTGCATTGCTACGGCAAACTCGCTGTCGCGTGTTTGCTCTTAACCTTTAACTCTTGATTCGCATCAGTAATAGAAGCCATAGACGCGGCGGGTTCGCACATGCCTGAACTGGTAAGCTCCCTACCCATGCCCGAGTTAAAAGTAAAACTACTACCAGACGAGCCGACGAACCGTGACGAGTTCAAATCGCACGGGAACGTGGCCCAGACTATAACGACCTTGATCTCCGGCGACGCCGAAGGCGGGAAAGCCATCGGCATCACGGGGTCGTGGGGCAGCGGCAAGTCGACCGTCATCGAGATCGTGAAACATAAACTCAGCGAGTTAAGGGACTGCCAAACGCTCGTATTTCAGTTCGACGCTTGGGCCCATCAGGATGACCCTCCCCGGCGCGCGTTTCTGGAGGCGCTCCACCAGTTTCTCCAGACGTCGCCGCAGACGAAGGATGAGGTCGAACGTCTGAGCGGGGGCTGGAAGCAGACTATCAATAAGGTTGTAGGCAAATCCGAAATCTCTACCACCACGACCCAGAAGGAGATCGCCCCCGTCGGGGCGCTCATCGCGATCCTGTTACTCATCACCGTCCCGCTGGCCGGCTCCGTCGCCAATAAGACCCGTTTACGTTATGGGTTCCTGCTCGTACTTCTCCCGGTGCTAGTCGCGGCGGTGGCGGTGGTGATCGATTGGTGGCGCAGGCCGGCCGACACCATATCCATCACCACGCCGGACTCGCCCCAGCCGACAAAAGCCAAACTGAGCGACCAGATGCTGCGCGTCCTGTTGCGCGAAACGCAGGAGACTAAAACCTCTGAGACGGAGAAGGCCGAAGATGCGACCTCTACCGACTTCCGACGCGTCTTCAGTCAGATGCTGGCCCAAGTGCTGGTGTCCAAGAACCGCCGGCTGATAGTCGTGGTAGACAATCTCGACCGGGTCGACGCGCAGAAGGCGATCTCGCTCTGGTCCACAATGCGCATCTTTTTCGAGTTGGACTCACAACCCTGCGAGTGGAAGTCAAAGTTCTGGTTGATCGCTCCTTTCGACCCCGCCGCCCTAAGGCGCCTCTGGGCGGCTGACACCCCTGGAGAGGAGGCGGGGACGCTCGTCGAATCTTTCGTCAACAAGACTTTTCAGGTCACGTTCAGGGTTTCGCCGCCGGTGGCCGCGCGCTGGCGGGACTTCTTCGAGCATAACTTTCGGGCGGCATTTCTGGAGGAGAAGACCAGGTCGGAGTGGCCTACCGTCTACCGCCTCTATGACAGATTTACGGCGCAGCCTTCATTCCGCGATATAAAACTCTTTATCAACAAACTGGCGATGCTCTACTTGCAGTGGGAAGACCAAATCCCTCTAGCCTTTCTTACGCTCTACCTGCTCATCGCTCCGAAGACAAAGGATAACGTGCTGGACATCATCACGGGCCGTCCGCCCGGCGGCGAACCGGCCGACTCACAGGAGCCGGCGCTCATCAACGCGGCCGTGCTTGAGATGCTTCCGCGGATCTCAGGCGCCTCGGGCAAGACTGACCATGACGGCTGGAAAAAACAGATCGCCGCCGTCCACTTCAACGTTGCCCCTTCGGAAGTCGTGCACGCACTCATAGGTAATGAACTGCAGCAGGCGCTCGCCGCTGGCGACTCGGCCGCTTTTAAGCGGCTGGCGCAGGTCCCCGACTTCTGGACCGCCTGTGAAAAGGTGATCGAAGACCGCCTGCCTGACCTCATAGGTACGCCGACGCTCCTCACGACACTACGGCTGTTATATGACGTCCGGCCGCAGAAGGAAGACGGCGAACTCGCCTCGCGCCGCGTCATCGGAGCCCTCGTCACCCGAGCGGTGGAACTCGAAAAGTGGGACTTCGAAGCGGTGTCGCTGGTGAACGACCTCCTCACCAAAGGTAACCGCAAAGATTACAGACTCTTTAAAAAGAACGTCCTCTCGGCGGCGCGTCACGTAGACGAAGACGCGGACGAGGTGCGGATGCACGCCATCGCGGCCGCGCTGGACACGTTGCGAATCCGAAGGTTTCGATTCGAAACGGCGGAACCGACCGTCTTCGTCAGAATCAACAACTTCCTCATCCGGACTGGGAGGCATCATGACTGGCAGGTGAGGAATAAGTCACAGAATAAAGCAGCCCTCCCCCTCGCCCTCGCCGACTTCGTCGTCGGGTTGAAGAGCGGGGACGTGCAGCCCCTGGTGGGGTGGCTGCTGCCCCAGTTCAATGACGATTACTGGGAGAGTCTCCGCCGGGAACTAATCACCCGGCTCAGCAATCAGGAGACAGGGCTCCCACAACTGATCGAGGCCGCGCTGGCAGTCCCCTTCGGCGACCTCAAACTAAAGCGTCAGGTCCTGGCCTCGTTAGCGAAGCCAGCCGTCGCCCTGGCGTTTACCACATCAGTCTCGCAGCAAGACTGGCAGGCCGCCGCGTTCTGCGGCATTGCCCTTTTCCACGACGCACAGAAAGCAGGGGACGGATACGGTCAACTTTTGCAGCAAATGGCAAATGGGGAGGCGACTGAGTTGTACCAGGCGTTCCTGGATACAATTCTTAGGGTCGAGGTGGCAGACATGTTACTGACGCCGGGTCTTGAGCAGCCCTCAACGAGAGGCGTGGCCGTTCGAGCCATCTCCGATCTCAGTAGGACGGGCGACGGCGACGGCTTGATTCCGCCACACTACCACGCAGGCAAGTTCGTGTCCCGGTACGGGAAACTCAGACGTAATCTCGCCAGGTCTCGCCAGGCTGAAATAATATCTATCCTCGCCAGTTCGAGTGACATTTTAGACGTACTGTGCCGCCCCGGCCGCCTGCGCGTCAGCCGCTCCGGCCTTTACCGACTCCTGATGCGAACACCCGTGCGCCCGAGACTTACGGCCTACCTGCTCGAATCGATCCTCGCCTCAAAACCTTCTGACATCGCGCGCAGTCTACGCATCAACGACCCGTTCCGCGTTCTCTTCCTGAAACTGCTGGAGACCGCCGGCACGGGCTGGCTTTCGTCCAACTTGGCGAGTGTTCTGACTGGTTTGGACGCGCCGGATGACAAACGGGCGGATGCCGCCAACGCGCCGGCTCACCAGAGCATAATCATCACCGATCTGAACCACACCGACGGCGCAATCGGGGAGATTTCAAAATGAGCATTACGGCACGGCCCGACGGAAGGCTAAAAAATGTCAGATTGGGCCGCATCGCCTCGGCCGCACGCCAAGCCGTTGACGACCAAAAGCTTCTCCAGCAGCACACCCTCGATGACGTAGTTGAGCAAGGCGACTGGCTGATCATTAATCAGCCTAGGGAACTGTTCGAGGCCGCCGAACGGCGCGCTCGCGCTGAGTTGGCGCTGGCGCCGGAGTCAGCCGCCGCCCATGCCCGTCTCGCGCGGTGCTTGCGCTGGTTAGCACGCGAGAGGCCTTGGCGTGAACAAGAAGAGATGGCGCGGGAGGCGGAGCAGCTCTGCGCAGAGGCCATCGCCCTTGATGAACAGAATGAACTGGCCCGCCTCGATGCCGCAGCGATACTTCTGTGGAGAGCCCGGTGGGAAAGTGACACCCGCGCGAAGCAGTTAGTCAACCAGGCCCTCGACTATTGCGACCCCGCGCTCGACTCGGAGCAATGGTCGTACCGGGCGAAAAGTTTACACGGGGAGGGGCTGCGGCGACTCGCCTTACTTGCTCCCGCGCGCGCGGAAGCCGTCGAGCTGTACGAGAAATCTCTTCGGGAGCTACGGGAGGCGTTGGAATCTCGCCTAGACTATTACCCGGCGCTTGCTGAGTGGGGCTATGTATTGCTGAACCGCGCGAACCGGGAGATTGACGGCCCGGAGGCGGACGACATGCTGGCCGAAGCTGCGGCCCGCTTCGAGGAAGCACTCGCCATCCACCCGCTCTATGAAAAGGCCCTCTGCGGGCTGGCGGCCGCGCTCGCCGACCGGGCGAAATTCTATCGCGGGCACGACGCCGACCGCCTTTACGCGAGCGCCCTCGGCGCTCTCGAACAGGCCGTCACGGCACACCCGCACTCATTCAGCTCTCTCAACATTTGGGGCAACATCGTGGTCGCACAGGCGCGGCGCAGAGGCGGGACGGAGGCCAGACGTCTCTGCGCTCTGGCCGCGGACAAGTACAACTCGTCCCTGTCCCTCAAGCCCGACAACCCGTTCACGTTTGCCCAACTGGGCTCGCTTCATCTCTTCGAGGCATATGAGGCGTTCGGGGCCGAGACGCCGGGGCTGGCCGAGAAGGCCCGTGAACGCATCGGGAAGGGGCTAGCGTTCAACCCGGACTTCCGATGGGGCCGCACGCTAATGTCATCGGCGTTGCGTTTGCAGGCCGAGTTCGTGCCTAACGAGCAGGTCGCAGACAAGCTACGGCTGGCGGTCGACAATTGTCAGGCGGCGCTTTCAAGCCGGGCAGACGACCCCGTGGCTCTCGAAGAGTGGGCGAGAGCCCTCAGGGCGCAGGCGGAGCGTACCGGCCGTCTGAAGGCGGTCAGCCTGCTAAGAGCCGCGGTCGAAAGCATCTCGGAGGGGATTAAAACGTGGCCCCATCGAGAAAGCCTGATGGTTATCCGGGGCGAGTGCCTCTCGGCGCTTGCCCAAAGGCAAACTTGGTCTGAGTCCGCCACGCTCATGAACGAGTCGGTGGAGACGTTCGAAGACGCGCTGGATGTCTGGCCGCATAGCCACAACGCCCTGCGGGGGCTGGGGAAGGCTTTAGTCTTCCTGGCCCGGCGCGCCGGCGCGCGCGAGGTGGATTCGGCGTTCGGGCGTGCATACGAAAAGTTCTCCGCGGCGCTGTTGGAACGGCCGGAAGCGCACACCGTTCTTTCCGATTGGGGCGAGGCCCTCAGACTTCACGCGGAGATGAGACCCGGCCAGCGGGAACGCCTCCTGCGCGAGTCGGAACAAAAAATACAGTCCGCGTTGTCGACGATGCCGGGACACGTCTACAGTCAGGTGGCGCTGGCGCTTACGCTGCGCGGTAAGGCCGGTATGACGATGGGGGCCGGCGCGGATGAAGACCTCAACACCGCGTCGCGTCTTCTTTATGAGGCGATCGAATCCCACCCGCTGAGCACCTTCGCGCTCTGCGCGCTCGGGAACACCCTCATCCGGCAGGCCAAGCGGCGCAGTCCTTCCGAGTCGCTACGCCTTCTGACGGAGGCGCTGTCACTATTCGACCGAGCGTTACAAGTCCGGCCGGACTACGCTTGGGCGCTAGAGTCGAGCGGGCAGGCGCTGATCGAGCAGGCCAGCATTGTGAGTGACGCGTCCGAGGCGCAACGGCTCTACTCGGCCGCGGACGAGCGCTTCCGTGATTCCCTGCAACTTGAGCCTGACTCACCGGGGCGGTTGATGGCGCGCGCCATTGCGCTTCGGCAGCGCGCTCGCCGCAGTCCGCAGCCGGAAGCCTCACGACTTTATGAGGAGACGTATCGGCTCCTCATCGAAGCGAAAAACGCCTGGCCCGCATCGGCGACGCCAAATTTTCACTGGGCGAATACGGTTGCTTCCGAGGCCCAACAGGCGCACGACGACCGCAGCCGGAAGAGCCCTGAGGTTGAAGCGTTATTCGCCTCCGCCGATGCGCTCTTCGATGACGCGCAGGCGCTCGACGATTCCAACTGGGAAATCTACCGCGAGCGGGCGCTGGCGCTCGTGTCGCGCGCAAGGGTCGTCGCCGGCGTTGACGCCGACCACTGGTACTCCGAGGCGGCAGGACTGCTGGACCAGGCGCTGAGCCTTAACGCGGTGCCCGAACTCATCCTGCGCGACCGCGCGAACCTGTTCCTCACGCGGGCACGCAAACAGCCGACGCGGGCCGAGCGCGAGGAGTGGTACGACCGCGCCCTGGCCGACTTGCGCGAGGCGGCGCGCGTCAACCCCAACTATGACGACGCGCTCTATGACTTGGCCCGCGCGCTGCACGACCACCCAGACACGCAGACCACAGACGTTCCACTACACGAGGTGAACGTATGGTATGCACGCGCGCACGCCACTGCCCCGTTTCGCGCGGAGATTCTGCTGGACTGGGCACGCCTTCTGAGGCGACGACGTCATTATCAGGCGGCGAAGGAGAAGGCGCGGGCTGCCCTCGACCTGAACCCGGATAATGCGGACGCCCACTGGAACATCGCCGAGACTCTGAGGGTCGAGGCGGACAACGCCCCCGACATCGCCCTATCGCTCCTGCGGTTGGGCGAGGCGGAGGCGCACTTGCGCGAGGGCATACAACTCCGGGTTAATGCAGCCTCGCTCCACGCGGCGCTGGCCGAGACATTGGCGCAGCACGCGGGTAAGACCGACGCAGAGATAAGCAAACGGCTGCTGGAGGAGGCCATACGGGAATATGACCAGGCCCTGCGGCTTGAGCCGAGCGCATCGAAATGGCTTGCGGCGCGCGCCACAGTTCTGAGCAGACTTGCTAAAGCCGACGAGGCTGCCGCCGCAAGAGTCAGCGAGGCGACAAGTGACGGGGCTGGGGAGGCTTTCACGAAATACGCAGACAACGCCTCGGAAGTCGGTCGCCATTTGAGACACTCCGCTCATCCAGCTCACGGAGAGGAGCAATCGGCAGGACGCGCGGAACCAGTCCCCTTCTCAGGAGTTTTAATTAAAAGACCAGCACCAGAAGATGGGTCTTTAATAATAAGAACTTCTGTAACAACTTTTGGTGATTACCAATTTCCGAGAACGGATTTCCTGACTTCACCCGCGCCGCCGCGCGAGCAGGCCGACGAGGAGCTTCTCCAGATCGCGCAGCGCATCGCCGAGAAGTGCAAGGAGTTCAACGTCACCGGCCAGATCAAGCACATCCGCCCCGGCCCCGTCGTCACGACCTACGAGTTCAAGCCCGACCCCGGCGTGAAGTACTCGCGCATCATAGATCTCGCAGATGAGTTCCGCCATGCCTTGGAGGTAGAGTCGATACGTATCGACAGACCGCCCCGCTCACCCCACCTCGATATCGAGGTGCCGAACCCCGAGCGCGAGACCATCTTCATGCGCGAGGTCTTGGAGTCGCGCCAGTTCCGCGAGTCGCCCTCGAAACTCACGCTCGCCTTGGGGAAGACCATTGACGGTATCAACTACACGGCCGACCTCACACGCATGCCGCACCTGCTCATCGCCGGCGCGACCGGCACCGGCAAGTCGGTCTGCCTGAACTCGCTCGTCGTCTCGATCCTTTACAAGGCGAGGCCCGACGAGGTGAAGTTCGTGATGATCGACCCGAAGCGACTTGAGCTCGGGCTCTACGCGGACATCCCGCACCTCGCCACCCCCATCATCACCGAGCCGAAGAAGGCCGCGAACGCCCTGAAGTGGGCCGTCAGGGAGATGGAGCAGCGCTACAAGAAGCTCGCGCAGTGGGGCGTGCGCAACATCGACGGCTACAACACGGAGGTCGAGCGACGCAACAACATCCTCGACTTCGACGAGGACGGCAACCCGCACAAGACGCTGCCCTACGTCGTCATCATCATCGACGAGCTGGCCGACCTGATGATGACCTGCGGCGCGGACGTGGAAGAGGCCATCACGCGGCTCGCGCAGATGGCGCGCGCCGTCGGCATCCACCTCGTCCTCGCCACGCAGCGCCCGAGCGTCGATGTCATCACCGGGTTGATTAAGGCGAACTTCCCTTCTCGCATCGCCTTCCGCGTCTCGCAGAAGGTCGACTCGCGAACCATCATCGACGCCAACGGCGCCGAACAGCTCCTCGGGCGCGGCGACATGCTCTTCCTCCCGCCCGGCACCTCGCGGCTGCTCCGCGTCCACGGCGCTTTCCTCGACGAGAACGAGGTCGCCAAGATCGTCGCGCACATCAAGGCGCAGGGCGGCGCGCCCGTCTACGACGAGACCATCACGCAGTCCGAGGAGGAGTCTGGAGGCGGCGAGGGCGGCTCGGGCGAGCGCGACGAGTTGTTCGACCAGGCGCTCCGCATCTGCTGCGAGATGAATCGCGCCTCGACCTCCGTCTTGCAGCGCCGCCTCCGCATCGGCTACGGCCGCGCCGCGGCCATCCTCGACGGCCTCGAACGCGAGGGCTTCATCGGCGCGGCCGACGGCGCGCGCCCCCGCCCCATCCTCGACAAAGCCTTCGAGACCGTCAACGAGTGGGACGATCTACAAGAGGACGGCGCTGACGACTCGTAGGTCTCAAACGTGCGACGGGAGTTATACCGACGGCCTCGAATGCGAAGGTTCATCGGCCCCGCTAACGGTGTGAGTCAATTAGATGAAGCTGTATACAGAAAGAATGTTTTGTATAACATAATCGCCCTTTGTGTTATGCAAACCTCTTCCACTTGGCTTTCAGAACATGCGCTAATCTGGAAGTGAAACCCATAATGTGATTAATCCGACTCCGGTCGTTAACAGAATCTTCTCCAGATATTGACCTGCGGCCCTTCCCACGTATAATTCGCTTACGTACATCAGGCAAGTTCGCCACGGGTTGCGCCGGAGCGAATACTTCCCGTCCTGCTGTGACGCTCCTTACAGAAGCGGCCCCAAGTTTGGAATAACCTTCTTCGGGCAGTCCGTTGATAATACGAGGCCGAGCGGTCTCACAAGGCTCGAACAACCACCACCTCTCGCTCTCCGAAAGAGTCCGGGCCGGCCTGCACCCCCGGCCCCTTTAATAGTTGTCGACACCCCGACACTGCTCGTCCACACGGTAAAAAACCATGAAAAAAATCATCGCCCTCACGACCGCCCTCGCGTGCCTCTTCTCCCTGAGTGGCGCGCAGACTCTGCCGCCCACGCCTTGCAGCGCCCCGAGCTTTAAGGCCGCGAGGTCGCACAACATCCACGCGTTCATCAACGACGGCGGTGTCACGTCACTGGCCGTCACCGACCTGAACAACGACGGCCTGCCGGACGCCGTCGCCACCAACGAGGGGGGGAACGCCGTCGCCGTCATGCTCGGCACGGGTCAGGGCTTTTCCGCCCCCGTGACCCACCTCATCGGGGGCAGAACCCCCTACTCGGTCGCCGCCGGCGACTTCAACGGCGACGGCAAGGCTGACCTGGTGACGGCCAACCTCACTTCAAACGACCTCTCGATCATGCTCGGCGACGGCGCGGGGGCGTTCCTGCCGCCAACACTCCTCAACGTGGGGGCCGACCCATACGACATCATCGTCGGAGACTTCAACGGCGACGGCAAGCAGGACCTGGCCGCGGCGGGCAGCGTCGCCGAGGTGGTCAAAGTCACGCTGGGCGACGGCGCTGGCGGCTTCGGGGCCTTCAGCACCTACGCGGTCGGCGAACGGCCGCACTCGATCGTCGCGGCCGACTTCAACCTCGACGGGAAGACCGACCTCGCCACCGCGAACACCTTCTCAAGTAACGTCTCCGTCCTCCTCGGCGACGGGGCGGGCGGCTTCGCGGTGCTGACGCCGTTCGCGGTCGCGGCGGAGCCTAACGACCTCGCCGTCGGTGACTTCGACGGCGACGGGAAGCCCGACCTCGCGGTCGCGACCCACGCGACGCCCGGCGTGTCCGTGCTGTTCGGCGCGGGCGACGGGAAGTTCGCGCCGCCGCATAATCTCGTCGTTGGCTTCCGGGTCAACTCGGTCATCGCCGGGGACTTCAACAACGACGGGAGTCTGGACATCGCGGCCGGGATTACTTCGACGAGCCTCACCGTCCTCCTCGGCGACGGGGCGGGCGGCTTCGGCATCCCGAAGAGCATCGGCCTCCCACTCGGCCAGTATTTTTTCGCGTCCGCCGACTACAACCTCGACGGCCACGAAGACCTCCTCGTCACCGCCTATCAGACCTGCCTGATCATCACGCTCGACGGCGACGGCGACGGCAACTTCGCCATGTCGCCGCACCTGTCGACGACCTCAAGCGGCACCTCGACGGCGCTCGCGGACTTCAACGGCGACGGCAGGCTCGACGTGGTCTACGCCAACGCCGACGCCGACACCGTGAGCGTCCGACTCGGTGACGACGCCGGGTCGTTCGGCAACCCGGCCCTTTTCGCCGCCGGGTCGCGGCCGCGCGCCGTCAACGTCGGCGACTTCAACAACGACGGCAAGGCCGACATCGTCGCGGGCAGCAGTTCCCTCAACAGTCTGGCCGTGCTGTTGGGTGACGGTCAGGGCTTCTTCGCCCAGCCGTCCCTCATCAGCCTGCCCCAGATGAGGGCGAATTTCATCACCGTCGGCGACGTCAACAAGGACAACAAGGCCGACTTGATAATCGCCAATGTCGAGAACACCTTCGGGGTGGCCGTGCTGCTCGGCAACGGCGCGGGCGGCTTCGCCGCCCCGACCACACACCCGACGGGCGGCTTCCCACAAGAGACCGTCCTCGGAGATTTCAACGGCGACGGGAACCCCGACCTGGCCGTCCTGGACGACACCTTCTCGATCCTTCTCGGCAACGGCGCGGGCGGCTTCGGAGCCCCGATGAAGACCTTCTTCAACCAGAACACGGGGCCGAGCGCCATCGTCGCGGGCGACTTCAACGGCGACGGCAAGCTCGACGTCGCCGTCTCCAACGAGTTTACGGACAACGTGTCGGTGCTCATCGGCAACGGGGCGGGGCAGTTCGCGCCCAGGGTCAACTACAAGGTCGGTGCCCGCCCCGTCTCCCTGGCCGCCGCGGACTTCAACGGCGACGGCCGTGTAGACCTCGTCACGGGCAACCGCAGTTCCATCAGCGTGTCCGCCATCCTCGGCGACGGGGCCGGCGGCTTCGGGCAGCAGTTCAACTGGGCGGTCATATCGAGCCCGACCTCCCTCGCCGTCAACGACCTCGACGGCGACGGCCGGGTGGACATCGTCGCCGCCGGTTCCAACTTCCTCTCGCCGCTGCTCAACATCTGCGGGCAGGAGGCTGGGCGACCCTCCGCCCGGCTCTCGGTGAACGACGTGACGGTCGCCGAGGCCGACTCCGGCACCGCCGACGCCGTCTTCACCGTCAGCCTCGCGGCCCCGAGCGTGGGGGCCGTGTCGGTCAGGTACGTCACGCGGGCCGCGAACGCCGAGAGGGGGAGGGATTTCCAGCCCGTAGCAGGCACGCTCACCTTCGCCCCGGGCGTCACCTCACAGACCGTTCCCGTGCAGGTCAACGGCGACACGACGGACGAGTTCGACGAGGTCTTCACACTCAACCTCTTCGACCCGGCCGGGGCCCTGATAGCCGACCGGCAGGGCTCGGCCGCCATCACCGACGACGACGCGCCGCCGACGCTCTCCGCGGGCAACGTCGGCGCGTTCGAAGGGCAGGCCAACAACACCTTCGTCTTGCCCGTGAGGCTGTCCCAGCCCAGCGGCAAGCTCGTCACTGTCTCCTACGCCACGGCGGACGGCACCGCGACCGCCGCGGCCGACTACGTCAGCGGCTCGGGGACGCTCTCGATACCGGCCGGCGCGTCCGCCAACGGCATCAACGTTCAGGTCGTGGGCGACTCCGTCAACGAGCCGGATGAGACGTTCGTGGTCAACTTGAGCGGCCCGTCGAACGCCTCCGTCGCCGCCACGCAGGGCGTCGTGACGCTAGTCAACGACGACGCGTCGAGCGTGCAATTCGGCGGGGCTCAGTTCTCCGCCGCAGAGGGAGGTTCGGTCGATCTCGTCGTAACCCGCGCCGGCGACACCACCCGCGAGGCTTTCATCGACTACGCGACGGCCGACGGCACGGCGAACGCGCGGCAGGACTACACCGCCGCCGTAGGCAGGCTTCGCTTCGCCCCCGGCGAGACTACCAAGACCTTCCGAGTGCTCACAACCGACGACCGCTTCAACGACGACGGCGAGAGCTTCACAATCATGCTGAGCGCGGCCGCGGGCGCGGGGCTCGGCGCGCCGGCCAGCGCCGCGGTGAACGTCGTAGACAATGACGGTGCCGACGGACTGAGCCCGGTCGGCAGCGCGGCGTTCGACCCGGACTTTTTTGTCCGGCAGCACTACGCCGACTTTCTTAACCGCGAGCCCGACGCCGAGGGCTTGCAGTTCTGGACAAGTGAAATCACGCAGTGCGGCGCGGACGCCCAGTGCCGGGAGGTGAAGCGGATCAACGTCTCGGCGGCCTTCTTCCTCTCGATTGAGTTCCAGGAGACGGGCTACCTCGCCTACCGCACGTACAAGGCGGCCTACGGCGACGCGACCTCGCCGAACATCCCCGGCACGGTGCCAGTCATCCGCTTGGGCGAGTTCCTGCCCGACACACAGCGCATCGGGCAGAACGTCATCGTCGGCGGGCCGAACTGGGAGCAGACGCTCGAAGCCAACAAGCGGGCGTACGCGCTGGAGTTCGTCCTGCGTCCGCGCTTCGTGGCGGCCTTTCCGCTCTCGTTGACCTCGGCGCAGTTCATCGACAAGCTCATTCAGAACGCGGGCGTCACGCTGACTGCCGGAGAGCGTGACGCGCTCGTTGCGCAGTTGGGCGCAAACCCCGACGCGGCGCCCGGCCGCGCCGCAGCGCTCCGGGCGGTGGCCGAGAGCGCGCAGCTACGGCAGAACGAGTTCCGCCGCGCCTTCGTCCTGATGCAGTACTACGGGTATCTGCGCCGGAACCCGGATGACCCGCAGGA
>DASWNR010000014.1:0-3446 GCA_036399155.1 Pyrinomonadaceae bacterium | reverse complement strand
AGTTCGCGGGCTCGGTGAAGGTCGGCTCCGAAGGCTCGCCCACGTCGTAGTCGCGTTCCCAGCCCTCGTTTTCGAGCTTGATGGTCTGGATCGCGATCTCGTTGCCGCTGGCGTTGAGCTCGGGCAGCGCCTGGAACTCCGAGACCCAGCAGCGGTAGACGCGGTAGGCGATGGCGAGCTGGCCCGCCTCGTTGTAGACCTCGATGGTGATGTCCTTGCGGAAGTCCTTGAGCGAGACCTCGGCGCCGAGCCCCGAGCCGTAGTTCCAGACCTTGTTGGCCCACTTCTCGAACTCGGTGTCGTGCGTGACGCCGCGCTCAAGGGTGATGGCGTCGTACTTGGTCTGCCCCGGCGACTTGCGCACGGTCGAGGGGTCGCCGCCCTCGCGGTGCTCGACCGGCGTGTTGCTGCGCTTGAGCGCGCCCACCTTGCTGACGCCCGCGACGTAGCGGCCGTCCCACTTGACGCGGAATTTGAAGTTCTTGTACGGGTCGAAACGCTGCGCGTTGACGCTGAACTGAGCCATAGCCGACCTCCACTCCCGCGTCAGGCTTCGAGCTGCCCGGCGAGCTGCTGAATCTTGATGATGACGAACTCCGCCGGCTTGAGCGGCGCGAAGCCGACGACGATGTTGACGATGCCGAGGTTGATGTCGTTCTGCGTGGTCGTCTCGCGGTCGCACTTGACGAGGAAGGCCTCGCGCGGCGTGCGCCCCTGGAACGCGCCCTGCCGGAAGAGGTTCTGCATGAAGGCGCCGACGTTCAGGCGGATCTGCGCCCACAGCGGCTCGTCGTTGGGCTCGAAGACGACCCACTGGGTGCCGCGGTACAAACTCTCCTCGATGTAGAGCGCGAGGCGGCGGACGGGGACGTACTTGTACTCGTCGGCGAGCTGGTCGGCGCCGCGCAGCGTGCGCGCGCCCCAGACGACGCGGCCGTTGACGGGGAACGAGCGCAGGCAGTTGATGCCGAGCGGGTTGAGCATGCCGTTCTCGGCGTCGGTCAGGTTCACCTCCAAACCCTGTATGCCGTTGAGCGCGGCGTCGAGGCCGGCCGGCGCCTTCCAGACCCCGCGCTGCACGTCGGTGCGCGCCCAGACGCCCGCGACGATGCCGCAGGGAACGAACGTCTCGACCTGGTCCTCGCGCAGCGGGTTGACCTTGCGGACGCGCGGGAAGTAGAGCGCGGCGTTGCGCGCGTTCGTGCCCATGGTCGCGAGGTCATGCGGCGCGGTGAACTCGGTTCTCGCCGTGGCGGCGGCCGTCTCCCGGTTGGCACTCCAGAGGGCGGGCGAGTCCACGATGAGCATCGCGCGGTGGTCGGCGCAGAACTCGCCCGCCTCCAGGTAGACGGCGCTCGGCGTGTCGCCGTCCTGCGTGTCGGGCGGGATGCACAGGATGTTGAAGAGGTCGGCCTTGAGCAGCGCGTAGAGGCCGGTCTTGTCGGCCTCCGAGCCCGTGAAGTCGCCGCTCACGGAGAGCGGCTCGCTGTCCACGCCGCCCGCGCCGTTGCCGAAGCCGTTGCCTGCCGGGTTCGCCGCCGGCAGGTCCGGCCCGCCGCCGGGGAGCAGCGCGAGGCGCACGAGCGCCGACTGACCGGCGAGCACGCGGTCCGCGCGGCGCGACGAGTCTTCGGTCGTGAGGTTGATGTGCCGCTCACGCAGAGGGCCGTCGATCGGGTCGGCCGGGCCGCCCGGCCCGATGTCGAAGACCGAGATGTTGAAGAGGCTGCCGAGCGTGACGCCGTAGCGGTCGGCCACCTCCTGCGTGATGCCGTCGGCGTCGGCGCGGACGCGCAGATTGTTGGCCCACGCGCCGGGGCTCGAAGCGACGAGCGACAGCAGGGCGTTGACCGAGAAGGTTGCCGCGCCGTCGGTGTCGGGCACGCCGTCGGCGTCAGCGTCCACGGCCTTGTAGAGGCGCACGATGAGTGCCTGCGAGCCGCCGTTCTGATAGAAGTCGCGGACGGCGTAGCTCATCGTGTAGCCGAGGGCGAGGCCGCCGAAGGCGCGCTCGAAGTCGGCGAAGCTGTTGACGGTCGTCGGCTCGTTGACGGGGCCGAAGGGCGCGCGCCCGAGGAAAGCCGTGACGGAGGTGGCGACGCCCGTGATGGTCCGCACGCCGCTCGGTACCTCTTCGATGTAGACGCCCGGGTAGGTCGGTGTTACTGGCATAGTGACTCTCTCCTTAACGCTGTGGGTCGGGTGGGGTGGCCCGCCGCGGCGGGCGCGCCGTCGGGCGCTGGCGGCCGCCTTCTCAGCTCACGTCGCGGGCGACCAGAATCTGTACGTTGGCGTCCGCCGTCCCGCTGTTGACGAATTTGAACGTCTTCGGCGCCCCCCCGACGAGTTTGAGCGCCCCTTCGCCGACGAGCACCAACTGCCCGTCGAGGTCTACGGCTCCGAGCGGAGCGGCCTCGGTTATTTCGTAGGTCAGGTTGGCGTAGTTGTCCGACCTCACGAGCAGGAACTTGACCCGCCCGGCCGTGGTGGCGGGCTGGACCTCGACGGTCACCGTCGCGCCGCTGGCCACCTTCACCTCGACGTTGTCGTAGGCGTCGGCCTCGACGAGCCCGGCCCCGGCGACCTTCGGGCCGCCGACTACCTGTGTGTTCTGTATCCAGTTGATTTTGACACCCATAACTTAGCTCCATCTTGGCAGGCATGGTTGAAGCGATTGACCGCTTGCAGGGTAAGTGCGCGCGCGGCCCGCGCCGGCATGTGCGCGGGCCAAAACTTTCCGGGTGAAACGGGCGGCGAGGAAATTAAACCGGCTTCACGGTCCCGGCCATGACGGCATGGAGGTCTGATGACGGGCCCGAAGGATTTACTTGAAGAACTTGAATGACGCTCGCCTCCCGGTGTGCGGGAGACATTTGCCTTGGGTTGGTTGAGGGTTAAAGTCCAGTAGCAGCGGCGGCGGCCGCCCGCGTGCCAGGGCTAACGAGCACGATGAGTTAAGCGTAGAACCTTGTCAGAAGCTCGTGGAGAATAAATCTATTCTCACGGTCTGTCAATAAAATGGTTGGTTGGGTCGTGGCTCGATCACAGGGGGAAGCCAGCGATTTGTTGTAGTCATGCGGAAAGGGTCGCGGACACAACTCGTGCGTCATGTCCGATCTGGAGAACGACAGGCTCTTCCTGACGAAGCGCCCGACCCGCTGCCGCAACGTGTTATTCCACCGCTCGACGTGGGCTGTCAGGCCGGCTGCGTTGCGAAGATTATCCGCAAGCGGCGGAGGTCTATTGAGTGCCTTTCGCTGAGCAGCGAGCCCGAACGGCGAAGCGACGATGGGGCGTCCTTACTACTGGCCCGCGTTCCGGCGTATCTCTTCCGACACGTCCCGCGCCCACTGCTCGCGCTTCTTCCTGCCCGCCTCGTCCTCCAGCAGGCGCGCGGTTAAATCGCCCCCCCCAATCAGTCGCCTTCTCGGACACCAGTTCAGCCA
>DASWNR010000013.1:0-4234 GCA_036399155.1 Pyrinomonadaceae bacterium | reverse complement strand
CGCGCCCCCTTCTCCGTGCCCCTCGCTTACGCGCCTCGTCAGCGCGGCTTCACTTACCTCTTGTGCTTCGGTTTGGAGGGGAGTTTGTCGGGGAGGTCGAGGTCGTCGTTGGCGAGCACGTCGAGGCAGACGCCCGCCGCCTCGGCGTACTTCAAGAGGATGGGGAGGGGAGGCTCGCGCTCGCCCAACTCGTAGCCGGAGACGTTGCTCTGATAAATCAAGTCCTCAAGCCCGAGGTGTCTTATAAGCTCGTTCTGGGAAAGACCTAACGCCGCGCGAATCGCGCGCAGCTTCTCCGCGAGGCGCTCAGACCTCAGACGCGCGGCCCTCCCCATTAGAAGCTGCCTCCTAACGGGCGGGCGGGATTTCCCTTGCCCCTAACCCAAAATTGGGTTAGATTGTTTCTGCGTGACCGATTCGCCGTGAGTAGAGACCTCTCATGCTCAACGGCGATGCTCATCTCTGAGGGTGAGCTACGCTACGCATCCGACCGTTGCCTTACTTTCAAAGACTAAATCGCGGGGCAGGATACCACATGAGTATTTTGGTGGGCGACAGGTAACGGGGGCGCGAATGGGCAGCGCACCCCTGTGCACGCCCGCCGCTCACACGGGCCGTGCCGCGAGGCCGCGCACGCACACGGCGTGCGCGGCCTCGGCGTTTTGCGGCGTGCGTCAGAGTTTGGCTAAGACCTCCGCCTCGCGCTCGGGCGGGAGCGCGCCGACCCACACGTCGGAGACCGCGCCGCGTTCGAGCATGATGAGCGTCGGCGTGCCCGAAACGTCGAGCGAGCCGAGACGCGCCTGCACCACGCGCTCGACGGGGACGCCGAGGTCGCCGAGGTAGCGCCTCCCCTCCTCCGCGTCGTGCGGGACGACGGCGACGAGTTTGACGCGCCCGCCTCGCGCGGACGCCTCGCGCGCGAGCCGCCGGTAGAACGGCCCGCTGTCGGTGCAGTAGTGACAGCCCTTCTGCAAGACGAGCAGCAGCGCCCTCTCGTCCGAGGACAAGTCCGCGCCCGCGAGTTCTACGCGAGAGCCGACCCGCGGCCCGCCCGCGCGCGGCGCGTCGCCGGTCAGAAGGTACTGTTTGGCCAGCACCGCGCAGAGCGCCGCGGCGACCAGCACGATGGAGACGTTGACCAACGTCTCAAGCTTCCCCTTCGTGTTGCCCATGAGGTAAACCGCTCCTGTCGGTCGGGGGCCGCGCCCGCGCGGCCTCTCAAAAAATCCTGCGCGCCGGCCGCGCGTCGAAGACCTTGAACGTTAAAGGCCGGGTCTTCGGCCCGCGGCCGGCGCGTGCTTTGTGCCGGCCGCGCTAGTAGACCGCGCAACAGGCTTTCGCGCACTGAACCGACTCGCGGTTACACCCCCGCACGCAGATGTAGTAATACTCGGGCGGCTCCTGCTGGCAGTCGTAGCGGCACTCTTCGGCGTAGTAGCCGCAGCCGCAGTTGTCGCCCGAGCAGCTCGCGCTCGTGTCGCGGGGCGCCGCGACGGAAACGAGCAACGTCAACAACATGAGCAGCAGCATGAGCTTCTTTCTCAACATGGGTATTCTCCTTTGCAGAGTAAGGCCGGAGTTGACGCGTGAGCCGTGCGCGAATCGGCGCAGACTCTTCGTCGAGGGGAGACGGTAGGAGCCTCAATCTACTCGCGCCGCGCCGCGCCGTGAACAGTCTTGTGTCGGGACGGACGCGCGTCGTGATGAATCGGACTGTTAGTTGACGGGGCGGCCGGGGCCGCTGACGCGCGGCGCGCGCAGGGTGTAAAATCGCGGGCGTAAAAGCTCTCTTACATTTTTAAAGGACGAACCCTTCGATGACTAAAGAAGCGGCGGAGAAGAAGGCGGCGGCGGCGACGAGAGTCGAGTCGGACTCGATGGGCGAGGTGGAGGTGCGCGCGGACAGGTACTGGGGGGCGCAGACCGAGCGCTCGCTGCACCACTTCGACATCGGGTTCGACGTGATGCCGAGGGAGATGGTGCGCGCGCTCGGCGTCCTGAAGAAGGCGGCGGCGCTGGTCAACGAGGAGTTGGGGAAGCTGCCCCCGGACAAGGCGCGTTTGATAGAGCGCGCGGCGGACGAGGTCATCGAGGGGAGCCTGGACGAGCACTTCCCGCTGCGCGTGTGGCAGACGGGGTCGGGGACGCAGACGAACATGAACGCCAACGAGGTCATCTCGAACCGCGCCATCGAGCTGGCGGGCGGCGTGCTGGGGAGCAAGCAGCCCGTCCACCCGAACGACCACGTCAACATGTCGCAGTCCTCGAACGACACCTTCCCCACGGCCATGCACATCGCCTCGGCCGAGCAGATGCGTAAGCTCATCCCCGAGGTGGAGCGGCTGCGCGCCGCCATCGACGCGAAGGCGAAGGAGTTCGCCGACGTGGTCAAGATAGGGCGCACGCACTTGCAGGACGCGACGCCGCTGACCGTCGGGCAGGAGTTCGGCGGGTGGGCCTCGCTCCTTGAGCGCGACATCGAACGCCTCGAGGCGGTGATGCCCGGCCTCTACGACCTCGCCATCGGCGGGACGGCCGTGGGCACGGGTCTCAACTCTCACCCCGAGTTCGCCGAACGCGCGGCGGCGAAGATAGCAGAGCTGACGGGGCTCCCCTTCAAGCCGCACCCGAACAAGTTCGCGGCGCTCTCGGCGCACGACGAGATGGTCTTCGCGAGCGGCGCCTTGAAGACGCTCGCCGCGTCGCTGATGAAGATCGCGAACGACGTGCGCTGGCTCGGGTCGGGGCCGCGCGCGGGGATAGGCGAGCTGGTGCTCCCGGAGAACGAGCCGGGGTCGTCCATCATGCCGGGGAAGGTCAACCCGACGCAGTCGGAGGCGATGACGATGGTCGCCGTGCAGGTGATGGGCAACGACGCCGCCATCGGGTTCGCGGGCTCGCAGGGCAACTTCGAGCTGAACGTCTTCAACCCGGTGATGGTTCACAACCTGCTCCACTCCATACGGCTGCTCAAGGACGCCTGCCGCGGCTTCGTGGACTTCTGCGTCGAGGGGCTGGAGCTGAACCGCGCGCGCATCGAAGAGAACCTGCGACAGTCGCTCATGCTCGTCACGGCGCTGAACCCGCACATCGGCTACGACAACGCGGCGAAGATAGCCAAGAACGCGCACAAGAAGGGCGTCACGCTGCGCGAGTCGGCCGTCGAGCTGGGGCTGCTGACCGCCGAGCAGTTCGACGAGTACGTCAAGCCCGAGGAGATGACCCACCCGTAATAGACGCGAATCAGAACTGCGGGCGACGGCGGCCGGGATTTGTTACGAACTTCCGGGGCGGCGTTCGCATCTAAACGACGACCCGGAAAAGCCGGCGGCGGCGCTTGCGGGTCGTCGGTTTGAAGGCTTATATTTCGCGTTTCGCGCGGTTGGCGGCGGAAAGAACCGAGAGGGCTTAAAGATGACCACTGCTGTCGAGACTCTGGAAGTGAGGGACGCCGCGAAGGCGCCGGCGCTCGAAGACTACTTCGGGAAGTCCGAGGCCGAGCTGTACGAGCGCATCGAGGCGGCGCGTCGGGCCCTGGGCTCGCGCCTCATCATCCTCGGCCACCACTACCAGCGCGACGACGTGGTCTGCCACGCCGACCACATGGGCGACTCTTTCAAGCTCGCCAAGCTCGCGGCCGAGCGCCCCGAGGCCGACTTCGTCGTCTTCTGCGGCGTACACTTCATGGCCGAGTCGGCCGACATCCTCAAGCCGGGCGACCAGAAGGTCATCCTGCCCGACCTCGGCGCGGGCTGCTCGATGGCCGACATGGCGACCGCCGAGCAGGTCGAAGACGCCTGGGAGCAGCTCGGCGCGCTCGGAATTCTCGACGAGTTCAGGGTCGCGCCCGTCACCTACATGAACTCCTCGGCCGCCATCAAAGCCTTCTGCGGCCGGCACGGGGGCGTCGTCTGCACTTCGTCAAACGCCATCCCGCTCTTCGACAAGTATCTGAAGGAGGCCGACAAGCTCTTCTTCTTCCCAGACCAGCACCTCGGTCGCAACACCGGCGTCAAGTTCGGCATCCCGCTCGACGAGATGGCGCTGTGGGACCCGAACAAGGAGCTCGGCGGCAACACCCCCGAACAGTTGCGCCGCGCGAGGCTCATCCTCTGGAAGGGTCACTGCTCGGTGCACGGCCGCTTCCGCCCGTGGCACGTCGATTCGCTCCGCAAGGAGGTGCCGGGCATCAAGGTGCTCGTCCACCCGGAGTGCGAGCGCGAGGTCGTCG
>DASWNR010000012.1:0-33127 GCA_036399155.1 Pyrinomonadaceae bacterium | reverse complement strand
GTGCGGATCCCTTCACAAAGGGGAATAGTCTTGCCGATCTGGTTGGCTATACGCATATGAGTGTCATCACCATGACTTTTCCAATCGTTATTGCCGCCTTTTTATATTTCCCCCACGCGCTGGTTTTTGTAATGGCGATTGCTTACTGCCTGGACTTTTATGTTATGACATGGGCTTTCGGGAGTCGCATATTTGGCATTCATGCAGCACTTCGAATGATTACGGTTAGCATAATCTGGTTTGCTCTACCCGATTGGCGCACAACCGTGCTACCGGCGACCGTGGCATTTGCCTATCTTGTGACTGTTATTTTGCTTCCTGTTCTACGTCGTCGGTGGTTAGTAGCCAACGCGTGAGCTTCTTCGTTTCGGCACGCGCCTAACAACTCATTCAACCGGTGCGCGAATAGCGTTGATTTCATGCGCGAGACTTCAATCTATCGGCGTTGAATGCGCGCCCGGTTAATTCGGGCGTTAGGCGTCTTTCGGCTTTGCACAAAAATTGGGCTAGTAGCCCAACATTTTGTTAGTTGGCCAGCGCAGGGCTCAATATCAAGCGTCGATTTTGAATTTTTGTGCAAAGCCGCCTTGCTGATAACTGTCGAAGAAGTAAGATTGACCGAGAAGTCAGTGAGGGCCCGGACGGGATGGCGCATGAGACACACTGTGAGAGCGACTCTTTAAACCGGGGCGGCTTGCCACTCGCTAAGCGTTGGATCCTCGCAGCCGCCACGATTATGGTGGTATCCGCGCTGTCACTCACGTTGATTGAAGACCCGCCGCTCGCCCGCGCCTTAATTGTGACCGGAGCTTGCCTGGCGCTCTGGCTCAGCGAAGCCGTCCCTCCTTATGTCCCGACGCTCGTGCTGTGGGCGCTCGTGCCGCTCCTGCTGCAACCCTTCGGCGACGAATTCCGGTTGGCGAACGTGCTCGGTTGGGCCGCCGACCCGGTGCTCGCGCTTTTCCTCGGCGGGTTTGCTCTGAGCGTTGCCGCCGGCCGCTACGGCATAGACGCCCGGATAGCACGGATCGCGGTGAAGCTGTCGAAGGGCCGCCGCCTGCGACTTCTGGTGCTGGTGGCTTCCGCCACCGCGATACTCTCGATGTGGATGTCAAACATCGCGGGGGCGGCGATGATGATCGCGGCGCTGCATCCTCTCCTGGCGGAGGCGCCTAAAGACGATCCGTTTCGCCGGGCGCTGCTCGTCGGGATAGCTCTCGGAGCTAATCTCGGGGGAATCGCCACACCCATCGGGACAGGCCCTAACGCCATCGCCATCGCGGCAGTATCAAAACACCAGACGATAACCTTCCTCCACTGGATGGCATTCGCCCTGCCCCTCGCGATTGGGATGCTGTCGGCGGGTGTGATACTAACGGCGTGGCGTTTCCGCGTGCGCGGGGATGCTCACTTACCAGAACTCCCCGCACATCAGCAGCATTCCCGGGGGGCGAAGTGGGTCGTGGCCACCTTTTCCGTCACCGTGTTGGCCTGGCTCACCGAGCCCATACACGGGGTACCCTCGGCGCTCGTCTCTTTGATGACGACCGCCGTGCTCTTCGGTTCCGGGCTGCTCGGCCGGCAGGACATTAGCCGCATTGACTGGTCAACGCTCCTGCTGATCGCCGGTGGTATCAGTCTCGGCAATCTTCTTCAGCAATCCGGGGTACTGAAGGCCGCCGCCGCTTCCGTGCCGTGGGGGCAGGTTCCGCCTCTCACGCTGATCCTGATGCTTTGTTTCGCCAGTGCATTTCTTTCGGCGCTGATGAGCAACACGGCCACCGCCACGATGCTGATTCCGCTCGCCGCCAGCCTCGACCCATCCGCGTCTACCGCCATCCTCGTAGCCATCACTGCGTCCTTGGGCATCCCTTTCGTCATCAGCACGCCTCCGAACGCGATGGTCTACGGCGAAGGGGGCATCAGGCCCTCGGATCTCCTCACGCCCGGCATCGTGTTAATGATCCTGGGCTGCCTGCTGGTTGCCTTGACCGGCCCCTTCGTTTTGAAATTGATCGGTGTCACCTAAGCCGTTTGAGAGTCATCAGGCGCGCACGGGCCGCCAAGGGATTATAGTTTTCGATGAGAGACGTGCGGATAGCGCGTCCGGTTGAGCGACTTGTCAGGCGGCGCGACTACCTAACCATTCAAAAAGCGTATAGAGCACCCCGGCAACAAATAATGTGCCGAATATGACCTGGTTATATTTGGCGAGCCAGAGCGGGAGGTAGATGTCGAAGTTATCTCGTCGGTCATCTGTGTAACGTGCCGCGATGCCGGTCAGTGGGCAGCTCCAACGATTGAAAACGATTACCATGACCTCAAGGGTGACCACGGAAATCAGTACGCTAGAGACGAGAAATCTACCGGCATAGCTAAAAACAGGGATTGCCAGAATGCAGCCCGCCAGGAACGCCCAGATCAACGTATGAGCCAGCTTTATCGTTAGAAGAGCGGTTGATGGTTTCATTAGATTAGATGGCCGCTAATGAGGCCGCCTAACGCTAATGATAGGCGGCCGTAGGGTGAGGGGAACGGCATCGGCATTGACCTGACGATTGAATCCTGAAAAAAGCGGCGGGGAGGTTGGGGCCTCCCCGCCACTTGGCCCGCTTCCCGTTGCCGGGTGGGGCGGGCTATTGCTTACAGACTAACGCCGACGCGTGCCGCCTTCCGTGTGATGGCACACATAGGGAGTTTATTTACGGAAGAGTCCCGCGAAGTGTCTCTCACGATACGCTTTCACACCTGAATCGTCGGAGCAGGACGTAGAGTTGTCATGCCGTTCGTATACTTCGGTCTCACCCCGCGGCGGCTTCCAGCAGCAAGCGCCTCATCGTAGGAATCAACTCGGAGGAGTCCGGCTTGATGAGGTAGGCGTTCGCCCCGGCGAGCATGCCCGCCTCGATGTCGGACTCGAACGCGTGGCCGGAGAAGATGACGATGGGCGTGCGCGCGTCCGAGGCGCGAATCCGTTCGCACAAAGATGGCCCCTTGAGGTTCCGCAACCCGCCGTCGAGGACGTAGAGGCCGAACCGCTCGCGCTCCATCAGCCGGAGGGCGGTCACCATGTCCGGCGCCGTGACAGCCTCGTAGTCAGACAAGCCCAGCTTGAACTTGAGCATGTCGCGTGTGTCCTCGTCGTCTTCGACGCAAAGGATGCGATTGTCTTGTATGGGTGGCACCTTTCTGAACCGGCTAGGAGAGGTTGTTGAGCACCTGGGCGTTCCGGGAAGGACTATACCCTATGCGCGCGGGGTTGTACGTGCGGCAGCACACTTATGAGACAAGTTCGGCAAAGATGAGGGGATGCGCTCAGCCGAGCAGGCGGTCGTATTCGTCTTTGACTACCTTGTAGCACTCGCAGACCGCCGCCTCCAGTCCGCGCCGGTTGAGGATAGTGATGCGACCGCGCACGTAAGAGATCAGCCCTTGTTCTTGCAGGCGCCCGGCCGCCGCGGTGACGCCTTCGCGGCGGACGCCGAGCATGTTGGCGATCAACTCCTGCGTCATCACCAGCTCGTCCGTCTCCAGGCGGTCGCGGCTCAGCAGCAGCCAGCGGCAGAGTTGCTGCTCGACCGTGTGGAGGCGGTTGCAGACGGCCGTCTGTGACATCTGGGTCATGAGCGCCTGCGTGTAGCGCAGGAGCAGCCGTTGGAACGTGCCGCCGCGCGCGAACTCATCCTGAAGCACCTTCGTCTTCATCCTGAGGGCATGCCCGGCGCTCTGCACGACGGCGCGGTTGGGGACGGTGCCGCCGCCCATAAACAGCGCGACGCCGACCAGCCCCTCGCAACCCGCCACGCCCATCTCGGCCGACGAGCCGTTCTCCATCAGGTAGAGCAGCGAAATGATGACGGTGGTCGGGAAGTAGATGTAGCTCTGCCGCCCGCCGGATTCGTAGATGACCTCGCCGAGCGCGAAGGAGACGTGCCCGAGGTGAGGCAGGAGGCGCTCCAACTCCTCCGGGGGAAGCCTTGCCAGAAGCCGGTTCCCCGCCGGCCCGACCGCACCCTCGGCTATAACCGTACCCTGGGCCATGACGGATTTCCTTTCACTGTTCACTCTCAGGATTATACGCCCTATATGTGTGCTGTAACACGGACGCGCCGGCTCGGATCGAGTATATTTGCGATACCTGTTCTTTCAGAATTCATCTCTCGACATCAGGACTTGAACGCGAAACTTCTCCTCTTGCCGTCTGCTGCTTTCACGACGGACACAATCAAGGAGAGTGCGCCAAGTGCCCAACAAGTCTCGACCACTGCCGATCCGAAACCACCTTCTAGCCGCCCTGCCGCGCGAAGAGTACGAGCGCCTGCTCCCCCATCTGGAATCCGTCCCTCTGCCGTTCATGAAAGTCCTCTACGAGGGCGGGGAGACGATCAAGCACGTCTACTTCCCCGACGCCGGACTCATCTCGCTGCTGGTCGTCCTGGACGACAAGACGGTGAGAGAAATAGGCGTCATCGGCAGTGAGGGGATGTTGGGCACCGCGCTGGCGCTCGGGGTGAAGACTTCACCGATCCGCGCGCTCATCCAGTTGCCGGGCAGCGCCTTGCGCATGAAGGCCGGCGCGCTGCGCGACGAGCTCGGGCGGGGCGGCGCCCTCCCGAACGTCCTGCAACGCTACGCCCACGCGCTCTTCACACAGGTCTCTCAATCGGCGGCCTGC
This sequence comes from Pyrinomonadaceae bacterium, assembly GCA_036399155.1. GTDB lineage: Bacteria > Acidobacteriota > Blastocatellia > Pyrinomonadales > Pyrinomonadaceae > QHXN01. The sequence goes on along the minus strand of DASWNR010000012.1, from coordinate 28,452 downwards.
GTCAGCACGCACCCGGTGGACGAGCGGCTCTCGCGCTGGCTGTTAATGACGCACGACCACGCGCCGGGTGACGAGTTCGAGATGAAGCACGAATTCCTGGCGATGATGCTCGGCGTGACCCGCTCCGTGGTGACGAGGGCCGCGGGCCGTCTCCAAAGGGAGACGTTGATCCGCTATGTACGGGGACGAGTGACCGTCATCGACCGGAACAGGCTTGAGGCGACCGCCTGCGATTGCTACGGGGTGGTCAAAGCAGAATACGCGCGTAACGCGCACACTTAGAGGGCATGAGATGGCAAAGATGCGCGCCACCGTTTTCCACGGCGTGAACGACATTCGGGTTGATGAAGTTGAACGTCCGCGGGCGGGGGTCGGCGAGGCCGTCATCCGCGTCACGCTGACGACCATCTGCGGCACCGACCTGCACATCGTGCGCGGCGAGTACCCCGTCAAAAACGGCCTCGTCATCGGTCACGAGCCGGTGGGAGTCATCGACGAACTCGGCCCCGGAGTTACCGGCTACGAAGTCGGCGACCGCGTGCTCGTTGGCGCGATTACGCCATGCGGCCAGTGCCGCGCCTGTCTGTCAGGTCAGCTCTCGCAATGTGGTCATGGAGATGGATACGAGGCACTGGGCGGCTGGCGCTTCGGCAACACGATCAACGGCGCGCAGGCCGAGTACCTGCTCGTGCCGAACGCGCAGGCCAATCTCGCAAGGATTCCCGACGAGTTGACCGACGAACAGGTCGTCCTCCTCGCCGACATCGCCTCGACAGGGTTCAGCGGCGCGGAGTCCGCACAGATTAAGATCGGCGACGCCGTGGTCGTCTTCGCGCAGGGGCCAATCGGGTTGTGCGCCACCGCCGGGGCGAAGCTGATGGGCGCGTCTCTCATCATCGCGGTCGACGGAGACCGGAATCGCCTTGAGATGGCGCGCAGGATGGGCGCGGACGTGACGATTGATTACCGCGAAGCGGACGTGGTCGCGGAAGTAAAGAAGTTGACCGGCGGGGGCGCTGACGCGGCGATTGAGGCGCTCGGCACGCAGGAGACTTTCGAGTCGGCGCTGCGCAGCCTGCGGCCGGGCGGCACTCTCTCCAGCCTCGGCGTCTATTCGGGCAAGGTGCAGATTCCTTATGAAGCCTTCGCGGCGGGACTGGGTGATTATCGCATCGTCACTACGCTGTGCCCCGGCGGCAAGGAGCGGATGCGGCGACTGATGGAGGTGGTCAGGCACGGCCGGGTCGATCTGACGCCGCTCTTGACGCACACCTTCCCGCTCGACGACATCAAGGAGGCGTATGACCTCTTCGGCAGGCGCGCTGAAGGCGTGATCAAGGTGGCCATCAAGCCTTGAAGCGTGGATGCGGATGATCGGCGACACAGTGTTCGCCCTCGGCGCACTCGCGTTCGTCTCTTTCGCACTCGATTTAATGTGGCAACGCCCTGAGAAGAAGGCGGTAGCCGTTCCGGCAGAGGTGGCGGCAGAAGTCGTCTAACCATTCAATTATGGATATAAAAATCACGGGAGATTCGACAACACTGGCGCGCCCCGGCGAGGGGCTGAAGACTGAGAAGATGCCGGGCCACTGGGTGCTGGCCCGCCTCGGCAAACGCGTCCTGCGCCCCGGAGGGATGGAGTTAACGCGGCAGATGCTCAAGCATCTTGCCATCCGGCCCTCGGACGAAGTGATAGAGTTCGCGCCCGGCATGGGCGCGACCGCACGTCTGACGCTTGCGCTCGCGCCGTCCTCCTACACGGCCGTCGAGCGTGACGAGGCGGCGGCGAAGATCGTCGGCAGCTATCTGACGGCACCCGGACAGAGATGTGTGGTGGGCAGCGCCTCCGAAACCGGCCTGCCCGCGGAGTCCGCAACGGTCGTCTACGGCGAGGCGATGCTCACGATGCAGACCGAGGAGGTGAAGCGGGGCATTGTCCGCGAAGCCCATCGCCTGCTAAAGCAGGGCGGGCGCTACGCGATTCACGAGATGTGTCTAGCGCACGAGGGCCTGGACGATGACGCGAGGCGAGAGGTCGAGCGCGACCTCACGGGCGTCGTGCATCACGGCGTAAGGCCGCTGACCGTCGCGGAGTGGCGGCGGTTGCTCGAATCCGAGGGCTTCGAGGTTAAAGCCGTCGAGACGACATCAATGAGTCTGCTGGAGCCGTGGCGACTCGTCAAAGATGAGGGAGTGATCGGTGCAGTAGGGTTCGCACTGAACGTGCTCAGAGACGGCGAGGCGCGGAGCAGAGTGTTCGAGATGAGGGGAACTTTCAGGCGCAATCGCAAGCTCCTCGCCGCGGTCGCGCTGCTGGCAGTCAAGCGGTGAGCAGCGTTTGACCGGCTTTAAGTAATAGAGGGCAAATATGAGTGACAAAGAGCAGGTACAGACGGTGGGCGCGGAAGTGAAACCGCTCGCCGAGCTGGTGCAATACCAGGACGGCTCGATCGTGAGCCACGTGTTGTTGAAGAACAAGGGCGGCAGTGTCACGCTTTTCGCCTTCGGCCAGGGCGAAGGCTTGAGCGAACACACCGCGCCCTTCGATGCGCTCGTCTATATGGTGGACGGCGAGGCGGAGGTGGAGATCGCCGGTGAAGTTTACGGTGTGAGGCAAGGTGAGACGATCACGCTTCCGGCAAACATCCCGCACGCGGTGAGGGCGACGACCAGGTTCAAGATGCTGCTGACCATGATACGGGCAGAGAAGGTGGTCTAAACAAGCGATGGGCGAGCATAAAATAGAGCAGGGCGTGGACGACCGGCAGATGCGTGCGTTCACGAAGGCGCTGCTGAACGACCTCGGCGCGCTCGAACAGATGCTCGACACCGGCCGGATCGAGAGCGGCGTGCGCCGCATCGGCGCGGAGCAGGAGATGTTCCTCGTCGATGCTCAGTTCCGCCCCGCGCCGGTCGCCGTCGAGATCATCGAGCGGGTAAAAGACCCTCGCGTGACCACCGAGATCGCGCGCTTCAACCTCGAAGCCAACCTCACGCCGCGCCTGTTTGAAGGCGATTGCTTCCGCCGGATGGAAGAGGAGATTAAGGACGTCATCGGGCTGGTGCGCGAGGGCGCGCGCCACTCGGGCGCTGACGTCTTGCTGGCCGGGATTCTGCCGACGCTGCACAGGTCTGACCTGACCCTCGACAACATCACGCCCAGCCCGCGCTACTACCAACTGAACGACGCCGTCATGCGACTGCGCGGCGGCGCAATCTCCGTGCACATCAAGGGGCTCGAAGAGGTGACCGTCGCCTCCGACAACATGATGCTGCTGTCGAGCAACACGAGCTTTCAGGTTCACCTACAGGTCGGCCCCGAGGAGTTCGCGCCGCTCTACAACATGGCGCAGGCGGTCACCGCGCCGCTGCTCGCGGCGGCGGTCAACTCGCCGCTCTGGCTCGGCAACCGTCTGTGGCAGGAGACGCGGATCGCGCTGTTCCAGCACTCGGCGGACGCGCGTTCGCTGCCCGAGCAGGCGCGCGGCTTCCCGACTCGCGTCGGGTTCGGCGGGCGTTGGCTGGAGGGGTCGGTCATCGAACTCTTCCGCGAGGACATCGCGCGCTTCCGACCGATGATGACGGCCGAGGTGGACGAAGACCCTCTGGAAGTGCTCGCGCTCGGCGGGGTGCCGCGCCTCGGCGCGCTGTGCCTGCACAACGGCACGGTCTGGTGGTGGAACCGCCCCTGCTACGGCGTGAGTGAAGGCAAGGCGCACCTGCGTATCGAGAACCGTGTGCTCCCGTCGGGGCCGACCGTCCTCGACGAGGTGGCGAACGCCGCGTTCTTCACGGGGTTGATGGCGGCGCTGCCCGAAGAGTACGGCGCGATAGACGAGCGGATGACGTTCGACGACGCCCGTTCAAACTTCTGGGCCGCCGCGCGCCACGGCCTGAAGGCGCAGTTCACCTGGGTTGACGGGCGCATCTACACCCCGGTCGCACTCATCCTCGAACACCTCCTGCCGCTCGCGCGCGCCGGACTTAAAGCACAGAAGGTTGACGCGGCGGACATCGATCTCTACCTCGGCACGCTCGAAGAGCGCGTCCGCACGGGGCAGACCGGCGCGCAGTGGGCGCTCTCCTCGCTCGCAGGGATGGGGAAGAAGGGGACGCGCGACATGCGCCACCGCTCGCTTGCCGCCGCCATGCACGAACTACAGCAGACGGGCGAGCCCGTGCATCGCTGGCCCGTCATCGAGCAGGGCGAGTCGGAGCAATGGTCTGAGAGTTACCGGACGGTCGGGCAGTTCATGACGACCGATCTGTTCACCATGCGACCCGACGACTTGGTCGACCTCGCCGCGAGCGTGATGGACTGGCGGCACATCCGCCACGTGCCGGTCGTAGACGAACAGGGGCGACTGGTCGGGCTGCTCTCCCACAGGACTCTGTTGCGCCTGCTGGCGCGGGGCGAGCCCGGCGGCGAGCCCGTCGCAATTCGCCAGATCATGACGGCCGACCCCGTCACGGTCGCGCCTTCGACGCCCACGCTCGAAGCCATCGAACTGATGCGCACGCACAGGGTCGGGTGCCTCCCCGTCGTCGAGGACGGCGCACTCGTCGGCATCGTCACGGCGCAGGACTTTCTCGTCGCCTCGGCCCAACTCTTCGAGCAACACCTGACCATGCCCGTCGAGGCCAAAGCGTCGGCGGCCCGTTCTGGAAAGGAATGATTACGATGAAAATACTTTTGGCGATTGACGGTTCGGAGTGCAGCAGGGCGGCGGTCAACGAAGTCGCGCGGCGACCGTGGCCCGCGGACAGCCAGGTGAAGGTCATCTCCATTGTCGAGCCGCCCGCGTCGCTCGCCGCCGAGCCTTACATGGGCGTCGGCGGTTACTTTGAAGAGGTCGAGCAGTTGAAGCGGAAGGAAGCGGGCGAGTCGGTCGAGCAGGCGTCCGCACAGCTTCGCGCCGCGGGCGGCCTTCAGGTCTCCACGGAAGTCCTGACCGGCTCGCCCAAGCGCATGATTGTCGAGGCGGCAGAAGCGTGGGGAGCGGACTTGATCGTCGTCGGCTCGCACGGCTATCAGAGTTGGGAGCGGATGCTGCTGGGGTCGGTCTCGCAGGCGGTCGCGGCGCACGCCGAGTGCTCAGTCGAGATCGTGCGATGCAAAAAAGCTAAGACGGGTGATAAGTGACGGGTGATGGGAGAAAACCTATTCTCACCTGTCACTCATCACCGGGCACCTGTTACGAGGTCTGAAATGGCAAACATACTTATCTTAGGCGGTGGCTTCGGCGGGATGGTCGCCGCCGAGCATCTGGCGAAGTCGCTTTCGCCGGAACACCAGATCACTCTCGTCTCGCGCAGTCGCCGCTTCACGTTTTACCCCGCGCTCGTGCGGCTTGCCTTCGGCAAGTGCGAAGAAGAGGACATCTCCTACGACCTGCCCGCCGCGATGCTCGCCCGCCGCGTCCGCTTCATCGAGGCCGAGGTCACGCACGTCGATCCGCACGCCCGCAAGGCGTCGCTCCGCGGGGGCGACGTCGACGGCGATATCAAATACGACTACCTGATCTACGCGCTCGGGCGGCGGCTCGCCACCGAGCGGGTGAAGGGTTTCTTCGAGCACGCGCACCACCTCCTCGGCGTCAAAGCGGCGCTGAAGTTCGGCGAGGCCGCGCGCGACTTCCACGAAGGACACGCCGTCGTCGGCTCGTGCCCCGGAGCGCGCCTCGACGTTCCCGTCTACGAGACGGCCTTCGCCCTCGCGCGCCAGCTCGAAGGGCGGGGCGACGCCGCGCGCATCACGGTCATCAGTCCCGAAGCCCCCGGCGAGCAGCCCGGCGACGCAGACCTCGCGCGCGCACTCAGGCCTGCGCTCGAAGCCCACCACATCGAGTTCCTGGCTAACTTCCCCATCGTCGAGGTGACGGCCGGGGCCGTCGTTTCGAGTGACGGGCGCGAGGTCGAGTACGACCTGTTGATGCTCGTCCCGCCGTTCCAGGGGACGAGCGCGCTCGCCTCGACGGGCCTCGCCGACGAAGCAGGGTACGTGCGCGTCGACCACACGATGCGTGTGCTCGGGGCCGAGAGGATGTACGCCGTCGGCGACGCCGTCTACTTCTCCGGGCCGAAGATGGGGCACATGGCGGTGCGGCAGGCCGAGGTGGCCGCCGAAAATCTCGCCGCCGAGATCGAGGGGCGCGAGCCTTCCGCGCACTACAACCACGAGATCACGCTCGTCGTAGACGCGGGCGGCAAGGACACCCTCTACCTGCACAAAAACCTCTGGGAAGAGGGCGACCAGAGAATCGGGCACGGCCGCTTCTGGGGCTGGGCCAAGCGCGCGCACGAGAAGTATTTCCGGGCGCAACACTCATGAGGAAGTGACGAGTGATGCGTGACGAGTGACAAGCCCTGCAAACTGCCTCCTGCTCGCCATTCGTCATTCGTCACTCATCACTGCTGTTAAGGTTTAAGGATGCTGGAAATTAAAGACATGTCGCAGGGCGAGATGGTTGCGCTGCTGCTGCGCGGGAAGTTGGGGCACCTCGGCTGCTCGCGCGACGGGCACCCTTACGTCGTCCCGATGAACTACGCCTACGACGGCGAGTGCCTCTTCTTCTTCACCACCGAGGGGACGAAGACCGAGTACATCGCCGCCAACCACGAGGTCTGCTTCCAGACCGAGGAGATTACTAACGAGGTGCGCTGGTCAAGCGTGATGGTGTTAGGCCGCGCCGAGCGCGTCGCGCAGCCCGAGGAGATGGAGCGCGCCATGCAGGTCATCACCGAGCGCAACCCTACGCTCACGCCCGCGCTCAACGAGACGAAGGTCGGGGCGTGGGAGCGATTCAACAACGTCGCGATTTACCGCGTGCGCCCGCATTCGATCTGCGGGCGCAAGACCGCCTGAAACTGCCCGGTCGGCTTTAGCGATTGAGCGTCCACACCTTGCCCGCGTGGCAGTCAATGCATTGAAACTTCGATATGTCGCCGAGATTTACAGGGTGCTGGAAGCCCCGGTTGCCTTGTGGCAGGCGGTGCACTGGAATTCGCCCTGCGTGTCCAGCGCCCTGGGGTGGCGGAACGCGCCGCCCGGGGCAGGCGTTGTGATACCGCCCTCGGTCTGGTCGAGGGCGGTGTGACATATCCGGCAGCCTTGCTGATGACGCGGCCCGTCGGGCTCACGTGGTCGCCGTCGTGGCAGCGGAAACAGCCCTGTGCGTAGAAGTGGCCGATGTTGTTCGCGTGCGTCTGCCAGACGGTCTTCATCTCGGGAACGTGAAGGTCTGGAAGACGCGCTGCACCTCGGCGACCGCCGACCTGATCGAGTCGCCGCGCCCCGCGTGAACTCCGGGTAGCTCGTGCGGTAGAAACCTTCCAGCCCGTCGGGGATTGACCGGAGCCCCTTTGAAGAATCGGCCCGGGGACGTGAGTTAGCCCGATGCCTTTTCCGGGAAGCGTGGGGGAAGGTTCTCGATTTCGCGCAGTACGCCGGCGCGGAGCGTTTCGAGTTCAGCCCGGTCGAGAAGCGCGTCGGGCCAGAGGTAGACTTGCTGCTCCTCCACTCGGTTGTGCTCGACGAGCCGCTCGGCCACCGCCGCCGCTCGCCCCCTGATTTGCAAAAGCCGTTCGTGCTCGGGCGGGACGTCCTGCGCTGCCAGTTCGCGCGCAGCGTTCACCGCCCCGGCCAACTCGCGCATGAAGAAGTCGTGGTCCTCGCGGAGGCGCTCGACTGCAATACGCACTTCTTCCGTCGCCGGCGCCTCGTCAACCTCCTCATTTCGCCCCCTCTCGGAGGCCGCGAGCAATGCGGGGAAGAGGTGCAGGTGCTCGGCCCTGATGTGAACGGCGAGCCGCGCCCACAGGTAGTCCAGCTTCGAGAACACTTCGCGCGCGTCGCCGCCGTCGAACTCCCGCCACAGGTCGCGGAACAGGGCATCGACTTCGGCGTGGTCGTCCACTAAAAGTTTCGTCATCGTCAATCACCGCCGTCTCCCCGCTGCGGAGCCAGAGCGTGCGACCCGCGATCTCCGACGCGGCGAAAGCGCGCTCCGCCTGCTCCCGACCCTCCGTGAAGTGCGCCCAGCCCTCGAAGTGAATGGGCACCACCTTGCGCGCCCCGAGCGACAGCGCGTAGCGGACCGCCTCGTCGGCCGAGAGCGAGAACGTGGCGTCGCCCGTCGCGGCGAGCTGGACGCGCCCCAGGTGCAGGATCGCCAGATCGACCGGGGCGTAGCGCGCCGCGATCTCATCCGTCCCCGAGAACGGCACGGTGTCGCCCGAGACGTAGATCTTCCGCCCGTCGCCCGCGGTGATGACGAAGCCAATGACGGAACCCGTCACCTCCTGCGTGCCGTCGGGGCCGTGCTGGGCCGGCACGCCGGTGACCCTGACAGCGCCCCCCTCGGCGCCTTCGACTGTGACGGACTGCCAGTCCGACAAGCCTTCGGCAACGCCGCCCAAGACGGACGCCCCCGCCGGCGTCGTCAGGACGCGCGGGACGTTCGAGAGAAGCTCGCGGCCGGCCATGTCCAGGTTGTCCCCGTGCTGTTCGTGGCTCAGGAGCACGGCGTCGATGCGTCCCAGTTGCTCGGGCGTGACGGAGACGGGGCTCGTCTTCTCCAGACGGTAGAGGCCGTAGTCGAAGGCGGAGCCGGCGGGGTCGAGGACGGGGTCGGTCAGCAGCCGCAGGGCGCCGACCTCGATCAGGACCATGGCGGTGTCGAAATAGGTCACGCGGATTTCATTAGACACGTCCGCGCCTCCGTAAAGTATATGAGTGAATGGCTCGCCCATTGAGTATCACGGGCGTTCACCACCAGTCAAACACACGGTCCCGGACGCCCCCGCCACCTCGGCCGGGGCGTCCCTTTTTTTCTCTCGACTCTCTATTTTTGCGGCGCGGGCCGCGAAGGGAAGCTCGACCTAGACCCGGAGCGGTACGCGCGGGTGGCATGGATGTTGACGGACACGCGCGTCGCCGAGGCGTAGAGTTGACGCGGAGAAATCTTTGTAAAGACTCTTGACTCTGTACTCGACTACGGGAGTTAGACTCTTCTCGTCGCCCCCAACAGGGGTAAGTTCGAGGGGTAAAAAGTAGCCATGAAGCAAGCAGATACAATTCACAATTCACCGGGGACGAATACCCCCGTAGGACTCGGAATGTCCCTGCTCGTCATCGCGGCGGCGCAGTTAATGTTCGTCCTGGACGACACCGTTGCGAACATCGCTCTGCCGAGCATCCAGAGAGACCTGGGCGTCCCGGCGGCGATACTGCCCTGGATCGTCAGTGCCTACGTTCTCGCCTTCGGCGGCCTGCTGCTGTTCGGCGGCCGGCTGGGAGATCTATACGGGCGGCGGCGGGTGCTGCGGGCCGGGCTCGGCGTGTTTACGGCCGCGTCACTGCTCGGCGGCCTGGGAGTCAACGCCGAGATGTTGATCGCCTCCCGCGGACTCCAGGGTGTCGGGGCGGCCTTGGCCGCGCCCAACGTGCTGGCCCTGATCGCCACCAACTTCCCCGTGGGCAAGGAGCGTAACCGTGCGATGGCGGTCTACGGGGCCATGTCGGCCCTGGGGATCACCGTCGGGGTGCTGCTCGGCGGCGTGCTGGTGGGACTGCTTAGCTGGCGCTGGGTCTTCTTTATCAACATCCCCATCGGCCTGGCGGTGCTCGCCGGCACGAAAGTTCTTGCCGAGGGGCGGCGTAACACCGGAAGACTCGACACGCTCGGGGCGGTCACCGGGACGGCCGCGGTGGTCGCGCTGACCTACGGCATCACCCGCGGCGAGCACGGCTGGGGCGACGCGGTGACACTGGGCGCGTTCGCGGCCGCCGTCCTGCTGGGCGGGCTGTTCCTGTGGCTCCAGTCACGCGGCGGGCACCCGATCTTACCGCTCGGGCTGTTCGGCGACCGTAACCGGTCGGGGTCGTACGCGACCGTCCTGTTCATCGGCGCCGGGCTGATGGGCACCTTCTACCTGCTGACACTATTCATGCAGCAGGTCATGCAGTACGCCCCCATACGGACGGGCGTCGCCTCGCTCCCGTTCAGCGTCGGCATCATCCTCGCGGCGGGCGTCAGCTCCAAGCTGGTCGAGCGCCTGGCGCCGCGCGTCGTGGCCGGCCCGGGGCTGCTGGTAGCGGCGTCGGGCATGTACTGGCTCTCGACCCTGACGGCAGGGTCTTCATACCTCTGGCACATCATGCCCGCGCTCTTCATCACGTCGTTCGGCCTGGGACTGAGCTTCGTGCCGATGACGCTCACGGCAGTCCATAACGTGGCCGAGGACCGGGCCGGCGTCGCGTCGGCGCTGGTCAACATGGCGCAGCAGATCGGCGCGGCGCTCGGGCTCGCCGTCTTCACGACCGTCTCACTGTCGGCGGCCGACGGACGGCTGCCCGACGCCGGCAAGGCCCTGCAGGGCGGGCTGATGACGAACGACCCCGGCGTCGTGGCGAGGGCCGGCGAGGCGCTGACGTACGGCTACACGACGGCCTTCCTCGTCGGCGCCGGGATGTTGCTGGCGGCGGCCGTCATCGTGATCGTCGCCGTCAACACCAGGCGAACCCAGGGCGCCGCGGGGGCGGGCGCCATCGCCTAATCCCGAACGGGCCCGGAATTAAGGCCCTTGACACTGTACTCGACTACAGCCTTTATACTGTACTCATCAGCCTAAGGAGGGGATGAAGCGATGCGCGAGATGAAACGGGGCGCGAGGGTGGTGGACGAGGAGGAGGGGCGGCGCATGCTGAAGATCGGCGACGTCTCGAAGCGGAGCGGGATCGGCGTCGAGGCGCTCAGGTTCTACGAGAAGGGCGGCCTGCTTGAAAAGCCGTCGCGCACCTTCAGCGGCTACAGGGTCTACGGCGAGGACGTGCTCGAGCGGCTGGCCTTCATCAAGCAGGCGCAGGCGCTCGGCTTCTCGCTCGACGAGATCAGGCAGATCGTCGACGACGCCCGCCGGGGCGCGAGCCCGTGCGACGAGGTGCGCGAGATCGTCCGCCGCCGCATGGAGGAGCTGGACGAGCGCCTGCGCGAGCTGCACAGGTATCGCAAGGAGCTGAAAGCTACGCTCGAGGAGTGGGACAAGGTCGGCCGCGCGCCGGGCCACGTCTGCGGCCTCATCGAGGGCTCAGGCGTCGGCCACGCGCACCACGACAGGACGGAAGGGCTGAAGCGCGGGAAGCGCGGGGCCTGAGGGCCAGGGGGAAGGAGTCAGGAGATGCAAGCGACGAAGGCGTTGAGAGAAGAGTTCGTCGATCCCGTGTGCGGGATGACGGTCGACCCGGCGCGGGCCGCCGGGACGAGCGAGCGCGACGGCGTGCGCTACTACTTCTGCTCGCCCGGGTGCAAACAGAAGTTCGACGCCGCGGCCCCGACCGAGTCGGTCCCGCAGGCTAGTTGCTGCGCGCCGGCGCCGGCGGCCGAGGCGCCCTCTCAGGTGAGCTGCTGCGGCGGCCAGACGGCGCCCGTACAGTTGTCGATGGCGGGCAGGTCGACCGCCGTTCGTGGTGTGTTCGCCAATGCTGCGCTGGGCAGTCGCCCCGCGGACATGCACCACGCACACCACGGTCACACGGGGAGCGCCCCGCAGGCCGAGCGCGGCGCGCGCCCCGCCGTGGACGCGGAGGAGGCGCAGGAACAGAGCTACCGCACGATGATGCGCAAGTTCTGGTTCGCCGCCGCGGTCGGGCTCCCGCTCATGCTCCTGATGTTCGCGGAGTTCGTGCCGGCGTGGGGCCACGCCCTCATGCCTTACCACCGAATTATCGGCATCGTCTCGGCCGTCGTGACGCTGCCGGTGCTCGCGTGGTCGGGCCGCCAGTTCTTCGAGAGCGCGTGGAACGGGCTGCTCAACCACAACACGAACATGGACACGCTCGTCGCGCTCGGCACGGGCGCGGCCTGGGTCTATTCCACGGTGGCCGTGCTCGCGCCCTGGCTCTTTCCGGCGGGGACGACGGGGATGTACTTCGAGGTGGCGGCCATCGTCATCGCGCTCATCCTGCTCGGTCAGGCGCTCGAGCTGAGGGCCAAGTCACGGTCTAGCGCGGCGCTCAGGAAGCTGCTGGAGCTGCAGGCGAAGACGGCCCGCGTCATCCGCGGGGGCAAGGAAATTGACGTCCCCATCGAGGAGGTCGTCGTCGGAGACACGGTGCTCGTCCGCCCCGGCGAGAAGGTCCCCGTGGACGGCCGCATACTCGAAGGTGAGTCGGCCGTGGATGAGTCGGTCGTGACGGGCGAGTCGGTGCCCGTGGACAAGCGACCGGGCGACGAGGTCATCGGGTCGAGCGTCAACAAGACCGGGGCCTTCACCTTCCGCGCGACGAAGGTCGGCGCCGACACGGCGCTCGCCCGCATCGTCCAGATGGTCGAGCAGGCGCAGAGCTCGAAGCCGCCCATCGGGAGGCTCGTCGACAAGGTCTCGTCCTACTTCGTGCCGGCCGTGATGATTATCGCGATTCTGACCTTCCTCGCGTGGTTCAACTTCGGCCCCGAGCCGGTCGTCAACCACGCGGTCGTGACGATGGTGGCCGTGCTCGTCATCGCCTGCCCCTGCGCCCTGGGGCTGGCGACACCCATCAGCCTGATGGTCGGGGTGGGGAAGGCCGCCGAGCACGGCGTGCTCATCCGCAACGGCGAGGCTTTGGAGACGGCGTCGAAGCTCGACGTCGTGGTGCTCGACAAGACGGGCACCATCACGAAGGGCAAGCCGGAGCTCACGGACGTGCTGCCGCTCGAAGGCTTCGGGGAAGAGGAGCTGCTGCGCCTCGCCGCGGTAGCCGACCGCCGGAGCGAGCACCCCTTGGCCGAGGCCATCGTCGCCGGCGCACGCTCGCGCGGCGCCGAGCTCGGCGAGCCGGAGGCGTTCGAGGCCGTACCGGGCCACGGCGTGGAGGCCACGGTCGAAGGCCGCCGCGTGGCCGTCGGCAACCGGAAGCTGATGGCGAAGGAGGGCGTCGACGCCTCCGCCTTCGAGCGCGCGGCCGCGGTGCTCGCCGACGAAGGCAAGACGCCGATGTTCGTGGCCGTCGACGGTCGTGCGGCCGGGATCATCGGGGTCGCCGACACGCTCAAGGAGGACTCGGTCGAGGCCGTCCGCGCCCTGCGTTCGATGGGGATCGACGTGGTGATGATGACCGGCGACAACGAGCGGACGGCGCAGGCCATCGCCCGCCAGGCCGGCATTACGCGCGTGCTCGCGGAGGTGCTGCCCGAGGAGAAGGCGCGCGAGGTCGAGAAACTGCAGGCGGAAGGTCTCCGGCACAGGGAGCGCGGGGGCCGCGGCGCGCGACTGGTCGGCATGGTGGGCGACGGCATCAACGACGCTCCCGCGCTGGCGCAGGCGGACGTCGGCTTTGCCATCGGGACCGGGACGGACGTGGCCATCGAAGCCGCGGACGTGACGTTAGTCGGCGGCTCTCTGAAGGGCGTCGTAACGGCCGTCGAAGTCTCGCGAGCCACTCTCAGGAACATCAAACAGAACCTGTTCGGCGCGTTCGTTTACAACGTGCTCGGCATCCCGGTCGCGGCCGGCGTCCTGTACCCGGTGCTCGGCCTGTTGCTCTCGCCGATCATCGCGGGGGCGGCGATGGCGGCGTCGAGCATTACGGTGGTGACTAACGCGAACCGGCTGCGGCTGTTCGAGCCGCGGCCCGGCAAGTGAGGTGAGAACATGAATACGACGAACTTAATAGTCACTCTGGCCGGCCTCGGGGCCATCGCCTGGATCGTCTGGTACTTCTGGCTGTGGAAGGGCGAGTCGGTGGCCGCGGGCGTCGGGGCGGGAGGCGTCCAGGAGGTGGACGTCACGGTGAAGGGCGGCTACCAGCCCGCGTCGATCGTCGCGAAGGCCGGCCGGCCGCTGCGTCTCAACTTCACGCGGCGCGAAGCGTCGATGTGCGGCGAGGAGGTCGTACTGCCGGAGTTCGGCAGGCGGGCCCACCTGCCGGAGAACGGGACGGTGGGGATAGAGGTCACGCCGCAGAAGCCCGGCGAGTACGAGTTCACCTGCGGCATGAACATGTACAAGGGGAAGATCATCGTCGAGTGACCGGAGGAGAACGGGGGCGGCAGGGCGGGCGCGCGAATCGCCGGCCCGCGCGCCCCGCGGGCGAAAGGGCGGCGATTCGCCAAAGGTGAATGGGGTTATAGTGGCATCATGAAAAAGAAATTGCTGGCGCTATTTTTAATCTTATCGGCAATCGCCGGGGCGGCCTGCGCCCCGCGGGATTCCGGTGCCAACAGTACTTCGACCACGCAGACAGGGCATAGCAATATGAATCACAACGGGATGAACCATAACGGGATGAGTCCGCAAAATACGAGCCCGGGCACGATGGACCACTCCGCGATGACAAGCTCGCCGAACGCGTCGGGCGCGCCGTACGACCTGCAGTACATCGACACGATGCTGATGCACCATCAGGGCGCGATCGAGATGGCGAAAATGGCCGAGACCAAAGCCCTGCATCCCGAGCTGAAGGCGTTGGCCAAAACCATCGTCGCCGCGCAGGAGAGGGAGAACGGCGAGATGAAGGCGTGGCGCGAAAAATGGTTCGCCGGGCAGGCGCCGGCGGTAAATATGGAAATGTCCGGCATGCACAGTTCGATGAAGGACATGGACATGAAAGAACTCGCAACCTTGGGCGGGCGCGAGTTCGACCTCGAATTCATCAGGCAGATGATTCCGCACCACGAAGGCGCCGTTTTGATGGCGAGGGAGGCGCTGCAAAAATCGCAAAGGGCGGAGATCAAAAGCGCTGCGGATGCGGTCATCAGGGATCAGGAGGCGGAGATAAAACAGATGAAAGGCTGGCAGACCGCCTGGCAGAAATAAGTACCCACGCGCGGGGCTCACGGGCAGGACCTCGGCTCTGCCCTCGCCGCAGGCCAGCCCGAAAGGGTCTTTACGAACCCCGCAGATGATTTTAACTACCGGCGGAGGAGGAGGCTTATCGGAATGAATGAAGAGACGGGGGCGGGCGTATTCCGGACGGGGCACGTCGGCCTGAACGTGAGCGACATCGGCCGCTCTGAGGAGTTCTACCGCGACGTGTTCGGGTTACGGGTTGTGGGAGGGTCTGAGGAGGCGGGGCGCAGGTACGTCTTCCTCGGGGAAGGCGAGAGGATAGTGCTGACGCTCTGGCAGCAGGGCGTGGGGCGCTTCGACAAGGGCTCGCCGGGCCTGCATCACCTGTCGTTCGAGGTGAACTCAATCGAGGAGGTGCGGGAGGCTGAGGCGCGGCTGCGAGAGATGGGCGTGCCGCTCGTCTACGGCGGGGCCGTGCCGCACGCCGAAGGGACGCAGTCGGGGGGCGTCTTCTTCGAAGACCCGGACGGCATCCGCCTCGAAATCTTCAGCCCGACCGGGGCCGCCGGGCTCGACGCCCCGACGCAGGGCGCGCCGTCATGCGGGTTCTTTTAGGCGGGGGCGGACAGGGAGGTCTGAGCCGTGCCCATTTCATATCACTGCCGGGAAAGAGCGGCAGCGGCGCTATGTCTCGCGCGGATACGCCTATCTCGTCGATGGCGAGCGTCGGGAAGTGCGCGCGGTCGAAGACCTCGTGCAGGTTCGACGTGACCTGCGGCGACATCGCCGACTCCGGCCCCAGCTCGTCCCGGCTGCTCTTGGCGAGGATGACGCGGTAGCTCTCGCCGGGGGCCAGCGGCACCACCTCCCAGGGGTCACTCGCCCCGCTCTCGTGGCGGCGGCGGTAATAGAGGTTCGTAGGCCCGTCGCCCGTGTTGCGCGCCTGCACGTGCGCCGAGCGTATGTCGCCGTGCCAGTCCATGGTTCTGATGTTCATCCCCTCGCGCGGGATGTCGGCGACCGTGGGGACGGGAGGGGCCGGCGGCATCAGCTTAAAGTGCGCGTCGCGCCCGCAGCCGCGGCAGTGGCCCGTTTACACGAGAACCTCCGTGGTTACAACGTCAAAGAGAGACAGCCGTATCGTTTATCTTTGAGTGTGGGGGTGGTGCGAGTTGATGCCGAGCGGGCGGCGTCTATCGAGGATGTCCTCAAGGAAGCCGACCGGGCAATGTATAAGGATAAACGTAGCAAGAAGGAGAGGCGGAGGGCGACCCACTCCTGGAACAACGAGTTCGCATGACCGCAGAACAACGAATTCGCATGAACGCAAAATCCCGATGTGAAGAACAGGGACACCAAAGCCGCGTCTGACAACTCACACGGCCCGCCATCCCGGCGCCATTCCCCGTCGCCGAAGCCGGGGACTCAGAACGTAAAGATTGTCGCGAACTCGGAGCGGAGGTTGTGCGTCTCCCGCGAAGGGATGCCGCGGAACAGCGGAAGGCCGCCCGAGTCGAAGCGCGAATTGTTCGCCGCGCGGGTGCGGAACAGCGACTCTTCTAGGGCGAAGGTGACGAAGGCGTTCACGCGGTAGTGAATGCTGCCCATGAAGACGTCGCTTTTGGCGCGGCCGCCGAACCGACGCGCGTCGCGCGCGGTCGCCTGGTCGTAGCCGTAATGCAGGTAGGCAGTCCAGCCCGCGTTGCGCCCCCTGGGGTCGGCGCCGAAGATGCGCGAGAGGGGGAAGCCGAGGTTGATGAAGCCGCCCTGGCCGCGCACGGGGCGTTGCGGGGCGACGACGGCCGCGCCGTCACTCCGGCGCACCCCGAAGATGATCGCCGACGAACTGTCGATGGAAGTCGATTGCTGGATCGAAACCGGCTCCAGCCCCGCCGTGTCGTTAAACGTGGAGAACAACTGCCCGCCCAGGTAGAAACGCAGGTCGGCACCGTTGTAGTACTTCGCGACGAGGGTGACGAAGTCGGTCGGCAGCTGAGCCTCAGCGGTGTAGCCGTAGCGGTCGCTCTCGACCTCCGCGCCCGTCGGGAAGGCCGCGCGGAAGGTGGCGGGCACGTCGTTGGCGCGAACGATGGCCCTGCGCCGCGCCTGCGTGAAGCTGACGACGAGTTGGGCGGGCGCGACGCCCGGCGAGCGGTCGAGCTGGAACTGCGTGACGAAGCGCCCCTGAAATTCGGGCCGGTTAGAGTCCGCCCCCTGCCGCTCGCCGAAGCCGAGCTGGTCGGCGACGTTGGCGGGCGTGTTGCCGAAGGCGGGGAGGACGAGCGCGAACTCGGGCTGGAATTTCAGGGAACGCGCGCCGCCCGCGTTGTAGTTGAGGCCGAAGCGGAACTGCGGCGCGCGCCCGTAGATGTTGCCGTATCCGGCGTGGAAGACGGTCGTCTCGATGGTGTTCGGCACGGTCGAGGAGCCGAAGGGCGTCCAGTCCTGACCGAAGAGCGCGAAGCCGACGGTCTTCTCCGTCAGCGCGCGGTCGATGCGCGCCCAGGCGAGCCGCAACGATGGCTGGCTGGAGCGGACAGTCGGGATGCTGCGGTTGCCGGCGCGGGGGAAGTCGCCCTCGAAGTCGAACTCGACGCGGCCCGTGATGACCGTCCCCGGGGCCGGGTCGAGCCACTCGAAGTTCGCGCCGATGCGGAAGGCGCGCGCCTTGATGTGAAACTCCGGCGAGCCGCTCGGCCCCGTGTCGCCGAGGAACAGCGGCAGCGGGAAGTCGTTGCCGCCCGGCGAAGAAGAGTCGTGGACGAGGCTCGCCTTAAAGAATCCGTACGGCTTGAGCCGCGCCCCGGAGCCGAGCTTGATGTCTGGTATCAGCCCCTCGCGCTTCGGCGGGTCAACTTGCAGAAGGCGCAGGGGCGCCACCGCCGCGACGACGCCGGGAGGGGCCGGCGGCTTCGGCTGCGCCGCAGGACTTTGCGGCTGCCCGCCCTGCGTGTTCTGCGCGGCGGCCTCTCTCGACCCGGCCGGCATCGGGGTCGCCGCGGCGGGCGTTAACGGCGCCGAGCGCACCGCCTCATATTCGGAGGGCGAGATGAGCCCTTTATCCCGAAGGAGTGAGGCAAGGCGGTCGCGCTGCTCGGCGGGCGTACGCCCGGCCGCCGCCGCGCGCCCCTCTTCCGCGCTAATGACTCCCCTCGTGACCAGCAAACGCACGAGCGGGTCGGCGATGTCCGCCGCGCCGGCCGCGCCTGATTCCGACGGCGCGGCGCCGGTTTTCATTTCCGCCTTCGCGCCGGCCGTACCGCCGGCCCCTTCCGCGCTCGGGGTGATGTGATTAGCACCGGGCTGCGCGGCGGGGCGAGAATCTTGCCCCAGAGAAACGGCGGAGGTGCAGTAGAGCGCGGCCAGGGTGAAGCAACAGCGTTGCAGGATTCGATGCATGGCAGGGGACGTCCTTTCGGGAGAAAAGAATTCGGGGGCCGCTTGACGAGTAGGCCGAGAGGGGATAGCCGCGAATAACTGCGCCGCCGCGATCACGTGGCTTCCACGTCCGTCGCGCCCGCTCAGGCTGCAACCCTTATCCGGCCGGCGGGCGACTCGTACGAGCCTGTGAGAATTATGCGAAGGCCGGCGGGAGGCGGGAGACCCTTACCCCGCCGACGCTTCTACGGGCAAGACGGTAGAACTCAGGCCGGCGGCCCGGCGGCCACCTGCCTCGACGCCACGAGCACCTCGCGCACTTT
The DNA here is from genome assembly GCA_036399155.1 of Pyrinomonadaceae bacterium. Lineage (GTDB taxonomy): Bacteria > Acidobacteriota > Blastocatellia > Pyrinomonadales > Pyrinomonadaceae > QHXN01. Next base: position 9,982 of record DASWNR010000012.1, on the reverse strand, counting down.
GCGCGTTAGTGTGTCCGGCGTGAAGGGCTTCTCTAAAAAGTTCACCCCCTCGTGCAGCACGCCGTGATTGACGATGGCCTCCTCCGTGTAGCCGGACATGAACAGGACGCCCAGGTCGGGTCGTAACTCCGCGAGTTGATCGGCGACGGCCCGCCCGCTCATCCCCGGCATCACCACGTCCGTGAGCACCATGTGAATCGTCCCCTCGTGCTGCCGACAGGTGCGGACGGCGCTCTCGCCGTCGCCCGCCTCCAACACCGTGTACCCGGCCTGACGTAAAATCGTGCGGGCAATACCCCGCACCATCCCGTCATCCTCTACGAGGAGGATCGTCTCCGTGCCCTGGGCGAGAGACCCGACTCTTTCCGCCGGGCGGAGGGGCTCGGCCTCGTCGTCGACCTGCGGGAGATAAATCTTGAAGGCCGTGCCCTGTCCCACCTCGCTGTAAACCCAGATGTTGCCGTGACTCTGCTTGACGATGCCGTAAACGGTCGAGAGCCCGAGCCCGGTTCCTTTGCCCTGCTCCTTGGTGGTGAAGAAAGGCTCAAAGATTTGCGACCGCGTCGCCTCGTCCATCCCGCACCCGTTGTCACTGACGGCGAGCATCACGTAGGGGCCGGGCGCGACGGCCACGTGCCGCCCGGCGTACTCGTTATCCAGTCGGGTGTTCACGGTCTGGATGGTGAGCTTGCCGCCGCCGGGCATGGCGTCCCTGGCGTTGACCACGAGGTTCAGCAAGACCTGCTGAAGCTGTCCGGGGTCTGCCTTAACCCTCCCGAGCGACGCGTTCAGATCGTAGAGCAACTCGATGTCCTCGCCGATCAGGCGGTGGAGCATCTTTTCCATCTCCGAGATTACCGCGTTGAGGTCGAGCACTCTCGGCTGTAAGACCTGCTTGCGGCTGAAGGCCAGCAGTTGATGAGTCAAGTCGGCGGCGCGGCCGGCGGCGCGCTTAATCTCCTCGACGTTGCGCTGCAACGAATCCCCCGGCTTGAGGCGGCGCAGGCTGAGGTCGCTGTAACCGATGATGGCGGTCAGCAGGTTGTTGAAATCGTGCGCCACCCCGCCCGCGAGCCGGCCCACCGCCTCCATCTTCTGCGACTGTTGGAGCCGGGTGGCGCTCTCCCGCTCCTGCTCAAGGAGGCGTACGTTCTCGATGGCGCTGGCGGCGAGGTTGGCCGCCAGCCGTATGGCCGTGATGTGTTCGCTCTTGTAAGCGGACGGGTCGTAACTTTGAACCTCGACCGTCCCGACGGTGCGGCCCATGATCGTCATCGGCGCGATTAGCGACGACTGTGGGGCGCGCGGGTCGTCGTCGAACCCGCTGGCGACGACGCTCCGGCCTCTGACCGCACACTCGTAGTCGTCCTGCACGACGATACTGCCGGTCTTGATGGCGCGGCCCGCCGGGCCGTCTCCTACCGGGATGATGCCGAGGTCGGAGGCGGCGCGCTCGCCCCCTCCGTACCACAGGTAGACGACGCGCCGTATCGCCTCCGCCTCCTCGTACAGAGAGAGGAAGAGGGCGGAACAGGGCATCGAGGCGATGGTGAAATCGGCCAGGGCGCGGTAGATGGTTATTAAGTCGCGGGACGTGCCGAGCGTCTGCGCCAGAGACGCGACCCGCTCAAGGAGGCGTTCATACTCGCGGATGGCGCGCTGGTCTGCGTCGCGGAGGGCTTCCGCGGCCAGCTTCCGCTCCGTGATGTCTCTGGCAATCGCCGACGCGCCCGTGATGTTGCCGGCCGCGTCCCGGATCGGAGACACGGTGAGGGAGACGTGGGTCGGCTCGCCGTCCTTTTTGACGCGCACGGTCTCGTGCAGGGAGATGCTGCGCCCCCGACGGACGGTTTCGAGTATCTCCGCCACCTCGCCGCGGCGCTCGCGCGGGACGTGAAACGAGATGTGCCGGCCGAGCACCTCTTCGGCGCGGTAGCCGTAAATCTTCTCCGCGCCTTTGTTCCAGTTCGTGATGACACCGTCCAACGTCTTGCCGATGATCGCGTCTTCGGAAGATTCGACGATGGCCGCAAGCCGAGCGCGGGCCGCCTCCGCCCGCGTACGCTCGGTGATGTCCCGGATGATGACCTGGGCCGCCGGCCGACCCTGGTAGCTGGTCGGGATGCCCGTGACGTTGATGTCTATGACCTCGCCGTCGAGCCGCACCAGTCGCTGCTCGACGAGGGGACTGATTTTTCTCCCCTCGATGGTCTGCCGGATGCGCGCGGAAACCATCTCCCGGTAATCGGGGTGAACCAAATCCCAGACGGGTCTGCCTACGACCTCTTCCGGGCTGTTCGCCCCGAAGAGTTTGACCCCGGCGGCGTTCACGTAGACGAACTTTTCCGCGCACGTGATGGCTATCGCGTCGGGCGACAGCTCTACGAGGAGGCGGTAGCGCCCTTCGCTGTCGCGGAGCGCCTCCTCGGCCCGCTTGCGCTCCGAAATGTCGGTGATCATCCCGATAGACCCCGCGAATCTGCCCGCCGAGTCGGAGATCGAGCTGGCGGAGATGATCGTCCAGAGGTCTGCGCCGTCCTTGCGGCGGAACCGGAGTTCGTACTGCTCCGCCGCGCCCTGCTTCCGCCGCTCGAACGCGCGCTCCGCCGCGCCCCGCGCTTCCGCCCCGAGGAAGTCGGACAGGGGGCGGCCGAGCATCTCTTCCGCCGTGTAGCCGAGCAGCTCGGCCATCCGCAGGTTGACGTGGACCGTCCTCGCTTCGGTGTCGAGCAGCCAGATGCCTTCCATCGAGGTCTCGACTATCTGGCGGTATCTCTCCTCGCTGACGCGCAGCGCTTCAAGCGTTCTCGATTGTTCGAGGGTGTAACGGATGGCGCGCTCAAGCGTGGGACTGTCCATCCGGCCTTTAATCAGGTAGTCGGCGGCCCCCGCCCTCATCGCCTCGAAGTCTACGTCGTAGTCGTCCTGCCCGGTCAGCAGGATGGCCGGCGTGCGGCAGTCGTCGGCGTAGGCCGCCCGCAGAAGGTCGATTCCGTTATGCTCGCCGAGGCGGTAATCGACCAGGCAGATGTCGTGCGCGCTCCGCCTGATGAGTTCCAGCGCCTCCTGGTACGTGGCCGCACGCGTTAGCTCAAACTTGCCCGACCCGATTTCCGAGAGCAAATCGCGGGTCAAAACATAGTCGGCCTCGTCGTCCCCGACGAGCAATACTTTGATCTCTTTGTCGTGCATCACATTTCCTAAGGCCGCGGACGAACATGCGGGTGAGGATATGTTCCTTCCCGTAACTGCTCCATGAGGGCTAAACCGATGCCGGCCCGGCGGCCCCCGCCCCTCCCGAGGTGTATTGCTTAATCAGGCCGCTGAAAATGGATGCCAAACTCTCGAACTCCCTCGACTTATCCAGGAAAAAATCGGCCCCCCACTCCATGCACTTTTTCCTGTACTGCGGCGAGGCGTGATTCGTCAGCATCAACACCACGGGCGGGCGACTGTCCTGCTTGATGTTCTTCAGCACGTCGATGCCGCTCCCGCCCGGCATCTGAATGTCCAGAATGACGACGTGAGGTTTAAGGCTGCGAATGCCCTCGACGGCCTCGTCGTGGTTCCTGGCCTGGCCGATGACTTCCGCCCCCTCTATTTCAGACAGGAGGGCTATTAAACGCTCGCGCACCGGGTCTGAATCGTCCGCAATGAAAACCATCATTATTCCTCGCCTCGTCGGGTTTGAAGCTGACTTAGGATAGCCTTTCGGCCGGCGGCGGGGTATCAGGCTTCCTCCGATTTCGACGTGGGACGCAGGCTGATTTTTCTGTCGGTCTTTGTCCTACGCTCCGGCAAGACCCGTACGCGCGTCTTGGGGGGGGCGTTCGGAAGAATGAGGCGACGAAAGGCGAGGCGTGTCGGCCGGGCGTTTGGCGGCGGCGGTAAGGCTTCAATCAACCAGACCATTCTTGAGGGCGTAATAGGTTAGCTCGGCGTTGGTCTTCATCCCCATCTTTTCGAGGATTCGGGCGCGGTAGGTGCTGACCGTCTTCACGCTCAGGGACAGGTCTCCGGCGATTCCGCCGACCGTCTTCCCGGAGCCGATCAGACACAGCACGCGGTACTCGCGGTCGGACAGGCACTCGTGAGGCGGCTTTTCCCGGTCGGTTCCGATACTGGCGGCGAGCAACTCGGCCAGCTTGGGGCTGACGTACCTCCCGCCGCCCGTGACTTTTCTGATGCCTTCGACAAGGTGCTCCGCCGCGCTCTCCTTAGGCATGTAACCGGCCGCGCCCGCCTTCAGAACCCGGATCGCGTACTGCTCTTCCGGGTGTGAGGTGAGGATGAGGATGGGCACCCTCGGCCGCTCCCGCTTCAACTCCTTGAGGACTTCGAGGCCGCTCGCGCCCGGCATGCTGATGTCGAGGATGATGATGTCCCAGTCCTGCTCGCGTGCAAGTTTAAAGACCTCCCCCGCGTTCCGGGCCTCTCCCACCGACAGGGTTCTATACTCGTCCGCGAGGAGTTGAATCAACCCGCGCCGCACGACCGCGTGATCGTCCGCGATGAGTACCCTCATGTCGCCTCCCGCTTCTGTGCCCCGGCCGGAGTCAGGCGAGGGGGATGCGCACGGTGACGGTAGTCCCCCGGCCCTCCGCCCCGACAACCTCGACCCGCCCCCCGAAGATTATGGCGCGTTCTCTCATGCCCAGAAGCCCGAGAGATTTAGTCTCGCCGACATCGCCCCCTTTAAACCCTTTGCCGTTATCGGAAACCTTTAAAATCAGGTCGCCCCCCCGCTCCTCCATGCAAACCTCCACGAGACTCGCGCGGGCGTGCCGGGTGACGTTGGTGAGTATCTCTTGAAAGATGCGAAAAACGGCGGTGGATTTTTCGGGACTCAACGTTACGTCCTCCTGAAGCGAGACGAGTTCGCACCGAATCTCGGTTCGCTTCTCGAACTCCCGCGCCTGCCACTCTATGGCCGCCGAGAGTCCCAGGTCGTCCAACACCGACGGCCTCAGCTCCGTCGAGATGTTGCGGACTTTCGAGATAGTCTCGTCTATGAGTTCCAGGGCGGAACGGAGCTTCGGGCCCACGGCCTCGCGGCTCTGCTCCGACAGCCTTTTGCCGATCCACGACAGGTCCATCTTCAACCCGGTGAGCGCGCCGCCGAGCTCGTCATGGATCTCGCGCGCGATGTGGATGCTCTCCTCCTCCCGCACCGTCTGTAAGTGGGCCGAGAGGGCGCGCAACCGCCGGTTCGACTCTTCCAACTGCTCCTCCGCCTGCCTGCGCTCCGTCACGTCCTCTTCGGTCCCGAACATCCGCGCCGCCCGCCCGCCCTCGCCCACGAGCACCTCCCCGCGGTTGTGCAGGATACGCACCGTCCCGTCCGGCAGAATCACGCGGTGATAATGAGTGAATGACCCGCGGCGCTCCAGCGCCTTCTCGACGGCGGCGATCACCTGGGGGCGGTCGTCCGGGTGCAGCCTCTCCAGGAACGCTTCATAGGTGGCGCGGAATTCCTGAGGCTCAAAGCCGAAGATGCGATACAACTCGTCAGACCAGACCACCGTGTTCGTCGGGATGTCCCACTCCCAGTTTCCGATGTGAGCCAGCCGCTGTGCTTCGGCCAACTGCCGCTCACTATGCCTGAGCTTCTCCTCGGCCCTCCTGCGCTCGGTGACGTCGTTACAGAGGACCATCACGGCGGCCCTCCCCTCAAAGTGGATCGCGTGCGAGGCGATTTCCGCGTCAAAGAGCGTCCCGCCTCTCTTCCGGTGTTTCCAGACCCCCAGTTTGTAAAGGCTGGCGGTGCGGTTTTTTACCGCGTCGAGTAGCGCGGGGACTTCTTCGGGGGGCCGAATCTCTTTAATGGTCATGCGGAGAAACTCCTCCCGGGAATACCCGTACTGCTCCACAGCCGCCTCGTTGACGGCGAGGAAGCGGAGACTCTCCGAATCATAGACCCACATCGGGCGCGGGTTATTTTCAAACATCAGGCGGTACCGCGCTTCGGAGGTGCGGAGCGCCTCCTCACCCTGTTTGCGCTCCAGGAGGCGGACGACTTTCCCGACCATGTGGAACGGGTCGTACGGGGACTCCAGGTAATCGTCCGCCCCGGCCCGCAGGCCCTCGACGGCGTTCACGCTGCCCAGCCGTTCGGCGCTGACCAACATGATCGGCAGCAGGCGCGTGTCGGGCTCGGCGCGAAGACGGCGGCATAACTCGATGCCGCCGAGCCCCGGCATGTTGACGTCGCTGATGACCAGATCGGGCCGTCGAGTCGAAGCGAGGGAGACGGCGTCGCGCCCGTCGAGCGCCGTCAGAACCCTGTAGCCCGCCTTCTCAAGCAGAACCTGCATCATCTCCAGGTGGTCCGGGGCGTCATTAACGATGAGAATCGTTTGTGAGGCTTCAGGCATTATCGTAAGGCAGTATCGTAGACCACGCCCGCCGGAGAGGGCGGGCAGTCAAGATTACCCATGAGTAAAGACAAATAAGGGGGGCAGACCGATCACCGCCGCAAATCAGGAGTCAGGGGTGGCGCGCCGCCTCTTCATGATGAGAAAACGAAGAGCAGTGAGAACGGCGGTCAACCGCGCGAGGGGCAGTCGAGAACTCGCTGGATTCGCGGGCACGAATATACTGCCCGCCGTGTAAAGAACGCAAGCACAATTAAATCGACGCGCCGAGGGTGTAGCCGCCCCGGCCTGTTACGGCGAAGGGACACAGTTTTCGTCCCCGGCACGCGGGCTGGGGCGTTATGGAACACTCCCGGCAGAATGGCCCACCACCGTCGCCCAGCTTCCAGAAACCGAAGCCGCGTTCTTCCCGCGATACCCTGTTTTTACTGGAATTTGCCTTTAAGACCGAAAGGCGTGTGCTGGAACGGAGATTGCCGATGGGTGGGGCGGCGCGGGCCGCCAAGCCTTAACGTCCTCTCTATCGAGCATCCAAATGACCAACCGTGAGCGATTGTCAATTCTTTACCTGGACGATGAAGCCCCGTGTCTGGATATTTTCAAGCTGATGTTCGGCGGCGACTACGAGGTGCGAACGGCGCTGACCATCGACGAAGCGCGCCGCGCGCTGGCCGAGGCGGATTTCGACATCGTCTTCAGTGATTACCGGATGCCCGGCGCTAACGGCTCGGCTTTCTTACAAGAGGTGGCCGCGGCGCGCCCCGACAGTTACCGTGTGATGTTGACGGGGGCGCTGGGCGTGGACGGCGTACTCAGCGAGCTCAGCGAAGGAATCATCCATCTCTTTCTGAAAAAGCCTTGGAGCGAGAAAGGTATGCGTATGGCCCTGGAGTTGGCCGGCGCGACCAGGGCTTTGCCGCCCGGCCCTGGACTGCGGTAAGAGTCAACAGCCGCCCCGACTCGAATCATACGAGCACCATCGAAGGAGATCGAAGATGAGCAGCGCAACGAACGGCGTTATTAAAACCGCCTTGCTGAATTGGGGCGTCAATTCTTATAAGTTTTTAGTTCTCCTGCTGGCCGTTTCCGCCCCCCTCGGCGCTATCGCTTACTTACAGGCGTTCGGCGACCCGCAGTTAAAAGCTAACGCCATCCACTTCCACGAAGTCGCAATCGCCTTCGCGCTGCTCATCTCGGCCTTCGTCACCTGGGTGGCCTTCCAGAATTACAAGAAGAGCGGCGAGCCGATCCTGCGTTTCGTGACGCTGGCCTTCCTCAGTTTCGTCCTGCTCTACGCCCCGCACGGCGTCATGTCGCGCGCGAGCGCGCACTGCCTGACGCTGTTCCTGATTTTCGGGCCGATCTCCCGGCTCGCGATGGCTATCTACCTGTTCGTCGGGCTGCTGCGTTTTAAGCGCGAGCCGGACGACGAGGCCGTCAGGACTAAAGGGAGCCGCTGGTGGCCGCACGTTCTGCTGTTCGTCGTGGGCGGACTGGTCGTCTACGTGGTCGGCTCGAACAGAGATTTTTCCGTCCCCGAGGTGAAAGCCATTGAGGCGGCTTCGCTGGCCGTCCTTATCGCCTCGGTGCTGCTGATGCTGGTCAGGGGCATTCGCAAACTGTTGATGTGGTATCACATGTTTGCGCTCCTGCTCTTCATACAGGCGTCGGCGGCGTTCCTGCTCGGGCGTCCCTGGAATCACATGTGGTGGCTCGCACACGCCATCTCCGCGGCCGGGTTCTTCGTCCTCGGGTACGCCGTGATGCGCGCCCAGCAGACTTCCGGGTCTTTCTCAACCATCTACAGCGAAGTCGAGCTGTACGCCACGCTGCGCGCCCGCACCGAAGAGTTGAAGGCGGCGAACCAGCAATTAGAGGAGAACAGCCGGCAGTTAGTGGACGCCCTCGAAGAGCGCGACCGGGAGGCGAAAGAGAAGGGGAGGCTCATCAGCGACCTGGAAGATGCGCTCTCCAAGGTCAGGACGCTCAGCGGGCTGCTGCCGGTCTGCTCCTCCTGCAAAAACATCCGCGACGACCAGGGCTACTGGACGCAGATGGAAGCCTATATCAGCGACCACTCCGAGGCCGAATTCAGCCACAGCATGTGTCCGCCCTGCGCCCAGAGACTCTACCCCGAAGTGTACGCCCAGCTCTGCGCAGAAAAAGCCTGAAGGGGACTTCCGCCAGCCCCGGGAGTATAGAGCGGTACCCGGGGCGGCGACCTCATATCTCACACCTCACACTGTCCCCGCACCGAAACGCGCGCGGGGACGCGGAAGGGGGGCCGGCTATCCGGCCCCCCTTTCCGCGTCCCCGCCCGCTTGAGTAGGGGCGGTCATTTCATTACTTCGGCGGCAGGATTAAGCGCCGCCCGCGCCCTGCAACAGGGAACGGGCGGCGCTTTCAACGCTCAACCATTCACGCCTGAACCGGCGCACACATAATTAGGCGGTCACGCCGTCAAACCTCTCACCGACCTCTTCGTTGACCGACTCGTGAATACGTGCCAGGTCGGCGCGGCTCAACCCGAGCTGCGTGAGGCAATCGGCGCCGGGCGCGTCGAGGCTCGCCAGTTCGCTGGAGTCGAGCGCATCCGCGACGGCGTCGGCGACTTGTAGCAGGAGCGTCGCCGGGACGCTGCTGCGGACGGCCTCGTGGTGAGTCTGGACGGCGAAAGCAAGTTCGGAAGGGACGCCACAGCCTTCAAGAATCCACTGGCCGACCTGCGCGTGATCGACCCCGAAGGCCGCGCGCTCCCTTTCGGCGCGCTCGCCGACGTTGCCGAGCCAGATGATCTGTTCCATCTCTTCGGGAAAGAGTGTGTGGAGGAGGGCTTCGCCGAGGTCGTGAAGAAGCCCGGCCGCGTAGGCTTCCTCGGGGTCGAGGATGCCGGTCTTCTCCGACAACAGGCGGGCTGCGGCGGCGCAACGCCGCGCGTGGCCGCGCAGCACCTCCGCCTCGTAACTGCTCCTCCTGCCCGCGTGCCCCCGCGCCAGCAGTTGACGTAGGGCGTCTTCGCCGAGACGCGCGCAAGCGGTCGGCAGGCTCGCGGTCGGGGCTTCGGCCGGACACGAGCCGTTAGCCGCGCGAAGGACGTGGGCGGCGAACACGGGCTCTATCTCGATCTCCCGCAGCAACTCCTTCGGGGCGAGTTCCCAGGGGTCACACGGCAGCGCGCCGGGGAGGTATTGTGAGCCGCAGTCCCCGCGCGCGATGCTCCCGCGGATTTGCGCCAGCGCCTCCAAGCCGCAGAAAGCGCGCACGACTTCAGGGTCGAACTGCTTCCCCGTGCCTTTTGTCAGCTCACGGACGGCGGTCTCGTGGTCGAGGGCGTCGCGGAAGGGGCGCGGGCTGGTCATCGCGTCGTAGGCGTCGGCGACGCGGATGACGCGCGAGGCGAGCGGTATCCGCTCGCCCGCGAGCCCTTCGGGGTAGCCCGACCCGTCGAAGTTCTCGTGGTGGTGACGCACGGCCGCGGCGACCTCCTCCATCTCGGGGATGGCGGCGAGCAGCCGCGCCCCGCGCTCCGGGTGGAGGCGGACGACGGCGCGCTCCTCTTCGTCGAGCGCGGCGGGCTTGAGCAGGATGGAGTCGGGCGTGCTGATCTT
>DASWNR010000011.1:0-32575 GCA_036399155.1 Pyrinomonadaceae bacterium | reverse complement strand
GCCCCGGCCTCGACCCCGCCGACCTCGGCGACAGGGAGAACCTTTACCTGAGCAAGGCGCGCGCCCTGCGACACGCCGCGAACGTGACCGGGAAGTGGAGGCCGCTCTCACCCTGGACGCCGGCGCCGCTCTCCATCGACGAGTACGACGAGACGAACCCGGACGTGACCGGCAAGCGCGAGCTGGAGGTCTGCACGCGGCTCGGGCGCTGCTTCCTCGGCTGCACGCCGCGGGCCGTCCAGACCCTGGACAGGACGCTGCTGGAGAAGCTCCTGAACGACCCGAAGACGTACCCGGGGTTGAGGCTGGAAAGCCTCAGGGAGGTGAGCCACATCCAGCAGGCGTCGGACGGGACGTACAACGTCTACTACCACGACCGTCGCGCGGCGCGCGGCGACCGGGTCGAGGCGTACAACGCCCGGCAGGTGGTCGTCGCGGCCGGCACGCTCGGCACCAACGAAATCCTCCTGCGCTCCGACCTCTGCGAGAAGACGCTGAGCCTGAGCGAACGCCTCGGCCACGGGTTCTCTGGCAACGGCGACCTCGGCGGCTTCATCGTCGAGACCGGCGGGCACTACCCGGCGGGGACGCCCGAGGCGGACAGGCTCCGCTTCAACGTCTACCCCACGCGCGGGCCGAACATCACGTCCTACGTCCAGTTCGAGGCCGACGGCGGCCCCGGCGCCGGGCCGTTACAGATGACTGTCGAGGACGGCGGGATACCCCCGACCCTCGCCGCCTTCACAAGGGTCTTGCTCAACTTCGCGCGGAGGTCGGCGAGGTCGGACATCGAGGGCGCTTTCAACAAGCTGCGCGAGCTGGACGACTCGGGGCAGTTGCCGAGGCTCGAACCGATCCTGCGCGGCTCGCCGCGCCCCTCCGACCCGGCGAGCTACCAGACCGAGCAGGAGATGCTTGAGAACGTCTTCTACTTCCAGTGCATGGGCGCGGACAAGGCGGACGGCCGGTTCTTCCTCGACCGCAGGGGGCGGCTCGACCTCAAGTTCGCGAGCGACCCCATGAAGCATCCGCTCTACGAGAAGCTCGGGGAGATAATGCGCGCGATGGCGGTCAGGATGGGCGGCCGGTTCGTGCCCTTCACGTCGCTGCTGCCGCGGCCGCGCCTGTTCACGCTCCACCCGCTCGGCGGCTGCGCGATGGGCAGAGACGCGACCGAGGGCGTGATAGACACGAAGGGGCGCGTCTTTAAGAGCGGCGGCGCAGACCCCCGCGCCGTCTACGAGGGGCTGTACGTGATGGACGCCTCGGCGTTCACGGGGCCCGTGGCCGTCAACCCGACCCTCACCATCGTCGCGCTCGCGCTGAAGATAGCGGAGAACATCCCGGTCTGAGCGGCGGACGCGCCGCCGCCGATTGAGGCTCGACCAGAATGAAGATTCAAGACCGACGCGCCTTCCTGCGAACCGCGGCGGCGGCCGCCGCCGGGCTTCTCGTCAACGGCGCCCGCACGCGCGCCGCGCCCGGCCTGACGCCCGACGCCGCGTCCGACTTCGAGATGCTCGTCCTCGGCGATTCGGTGGTGTGGGGGCAGGGCTTGGGCGAGGGCGATAAGTTTTACACGCTGGTCAGGCGCGGGCTTGAGGAAGAGTTGCTGCGCCGCCCCGTACGCCAACTGGTGAAGGCCCACTCCGGCGCGACGATACTCCCCGACCGCAGCCCGTGCGTCGTCGCGTCCGGCGAGGTCAACATCTCGACGCCGACGATTACGTACCAGATTCGGCTCGCGCTCGACGACTACGGGTCGAAGGGCGTGGCCCCCGAGAGCGTCGGCCTAATTCTGGTGAACGGCGGGATAAACGACATCACCGTCGCGAGGCTGCTCAACGTCTTCGCCACCGACCGCGGTAAGGTCAGGGAACTGGCGCGCAGGTTTTGCGGCGACAGGATGCGCGGGCTCCTGCTCGAAGCCGTCACACGCTTCCCCAACGCCGTCGTCGTCGTGCCCGGCTACTTCCCAATCATCTCCGCAAAGACCGACCCCGAGCTTATCAAACGCCTGATCGAGGCTTACCTCGGCATCGAAGACAGGCGGAAGTCCTTAGAGGCCATCGACGCCGCGGGGGACACACGCGCCGCGCGAGGCCGCAGTTGGATACTGCGGCGGCTCGCCGAGCTGTCGTCGGAATGGTACGCCGCGTCCGATGAAAATCTACAGCGCGCCGCGGACGAGGTGAACGCGAAGATCGCCGGACGCCCGGAGTTGCAGTTGAGCGCCGCCCGCAGGACGGCCAACCCACTCGCCTCGCGCATGGCGGCCGCCGAGAGTCGCCGCGTCTTCTTCGTGCGCGTCCCGTTTACCGAAGACGAGAGCTACGCCGCCCCCTCGACCCACCTCTGGCGGATTACCGGGCGCAACCCCGACTTTCAAGGCGACCCGAAAGTCTCCCGCTTCATCACCGACGACCACCAGTTCGAGGCGCGCCAGCCACAGTGCTTCCAGCCGAAACTAAACGCCATAGCCCTCCAGTCCTGTCAGATCGCGGGGACGGGACACCCGAACGTGCTGGGCGCGAGGAGGTACTCCGAGTCCATCATGGCCAAGCTCCGCGAGATAACGTCGCCGTGAGGCGCGGCGGACGGAAGCGGCCCGCCCCGATGAAAGGATGTGAACATGGCTAACGAAATCATCTTCGGCCCCTGGGTCGGCGGCGTCACTTCGAGTTCGGCCGTCATCAAGGCCGCCGTCGACAAGAACTCGTCGGCCGAGCTCATCCTCAGCAAGAGCAGCACCCTGAGCAGCCCCGAGCAGCACACGCCGACGACCACCAGCGCCTCGGTGGAGATGAAGGTGTTGACGTTCACGCCCGACAACCTGCTCCCGGACACGCAGTATCACTACGCGCTGAAAGTCGGCGCCGCCGCCCCCGCCGCCGACCGGCGGGGACGTTTCCGCACGTTCCTGCCGGAGAACAGCGCGGCGTCGTTCACCTTCGCCTGCGCGGGCGACGCCAAGGGGGGCGAGCTCTTCAGCGAATTCTCCAACCATAAAGTCTTCGACACTATCCGCGCCGAGAAGCCGCTCTTCTTCGTCCACCTCGGCGACCTGAGCTACGACAACGTCAACAGCAGGGTGGTCGCCGACCACGTCGAATCGTTCCGCGGCGTGCTGAACGCGCCGCGGCAGGCCGAGCTTTACCGCAACGTGCCCGTGGCCTACACGTGGGACGACCACGACTACTGCGGCGACGCCAGCGACGGGGAGTCGAAGGGGCGCAGGGCGGCGCGTCTGGCCTACCAGCGGTGCGTGCCGCACTACCCTCTGGCGGAGGGGGAGGGGGACGTCGCCATCTACCACGCGTTCACCGTGGGCCGCGTCCGCTTCCTGATGACCGACTCGCGCTCCGAACGCAGCTCGCGCAAACTTCCCGACACGGCTACCAAGTCGATGCTCGGCGCGCGCCAGAAGAAGTGGCTGAAGGACGAGCTGCGCGCGGGCAAAGATCGCTTCCCGCTGGTCGTCCTGGTGAGTTCGGTCCCGTGGCTGGGCGACCCGAAGAAGAATCCGGTCGACACCGACGGCTGGTTCAGCTATTCGACCGAGCGCGCCGAACTCGGCTCGTTCATCCAGAAGAATGACATCCGCAACGTCCTCATGCTGAGCGCCGACGCGCACATGCTCGCCCTCGACGACGGGTCGAACAACCGCGGGGCCACGGGCACCGGCGGGTTCCCCGTCTTTCAGGCGTCGCCGCTGGATAGGACGAACAGCAAAAAGGGCAAGCCCTTCGCGTTCAGCCACGGCCTGTTCGACTTCGACGACGGGCAGTTCGGCCTGGTCACCGTCAACGACAGCGGGGGCCCGACCGTGCAGGTCGTGCTCAGGGGGAGACAGATGCAGAACGAGCTACTCTCCTTCACCTTCGACTCGCCCCGCGCGGGTGGTTGAAGTTGAGGGCCGACGCCGCGCGACGGCGGCGTGATTCGGATCGGGGTGTGAGCGGCCCCTGGGGCGGGGAGTCTACGTTCCGCAGAAGGTCTGGAGCACCCTTTCGTCATCCCCCGGCGGGTCGGCGTAGTGCGCGAAGGCGGGTTGAGCTTCAAAGGGGTTCGACAACACCGTCACCAGCTCGTGGAACGGGGCGAAATCACCTTCGTCTACGGCCGCCCGGATGACCGCTTCGACGCGATGGTTACGCGGGATAAAAGCCGGGTTCGCCGCCAGCATAGCGGCGCGTCGCGTGGCCGCGTCCGCCGGCTCCTGTTCGAGCCGCTCTCGCCAACGCGGCGCCCATTCGTCGTAGGCCGAAGGGTTCGCGAACAGGCCGCGCACGCCCGCGTCGTCGTCCTCCTGACCGGACGCCGCGTCGCACAGCCGGCGGAACGTGAGGGTGTAATCGGCGCCGTTCGCAGCCATCTCCTGTAGCAAGTCACGCCCCAGCTCGGCATCGCCCTCGCGTTCCGTGAGCAGGCCGAGCTTCCGCCTCAGCCCTCCCAGAAATGCCCGTTCAAAGATAGGCCGGTACGAGTCGAGTGCCTGCTCCGCCTCGGCGATTGCCGCGTCCGTGTCGTCGGAGAGCAGGGGCAGCAGGCACTCCGCGAGGCGGGCCAGGTTCCACTCGCCGATGGCCGGCTGCATGGAGTACGCGTACCGCCCCTGCCGGTCAATGGCGCTGAAGACGGCTCCCGGGTCGTACGCGTCCATGAAGGCGCAAGGGCCGTAGTCAATCGTCTCCCCGGCGACCGACATGTTGTCCGTGTTCATCACGCCGTGGATGAACCCGACGAGCATCCACGCGGCTATCAGCTCCGCCTGCGCCCTGATGACGGCGTCGAGGAGCGCGCGGTACGGCCGCCCCGAGCCGGCCGCTTCCGTGTAGTGTCGGGCGACGACGTGGTCGGCCAGCAGCCGCACGCCTTCAACGTCCCCGCGGCTGGCGAAGAACTGAAAGGTGCCCACGCGTATGTGACTTGAGGCGACGCGGGTCAGTACTCCACCCGGAAGAACCGTTTCCCGAATCACCGACTCCCCGGTCGTCACCGCGGCAAGCGCGCGGGTCGTGGGGATGCCCAATGCCGCCATCGCCTCGCTGACCACGTACTCGCGTAGGATCGGCCCCAGCGCGGCCCTCCCGTCGCCGCCGCGCGAGTACGGAGTCCGACCCGCGCCTTTGAGCTGGACGTCGCGCCGCACCCCGGCGCTATCGACCAGCTCGCCGAGGAGGATGGCGCGGCCGTCACCGAGCTGCGGAACGAACGACCCGAACTGGTGCCCCGCGTACGCGGTGGCAATCGGCTCGGCCGTCTCGGCGATACGATTGCCCGCAAGCACCTCCACGCCTTCCTCGCCGGCGAGCAGGTCGGCGTCCAGGCCGAGCCGGGCGGCCAAGGGGCCGTTCACCCGAATGAGTCGCGGGGCCCTCACCCGGGTGGGCGGGACGCGCGAGAAGAATCGCCCGGGCAGCCGCGCATACGTGTTGTCGAAAGGAAAAGGAATTGACATCTGTGACTTTGATTATCGTCTCGTCGAGTACGCGCGGAACCGTTCGCCCCGGGCGCGACGCTCCCGCTCCCCTTGTATAACCCGCGCCTTCAACGAAAGCGCGAGGCGGTGGCCGGCGGCGGCGTCCGGCGTTCGTCGCTTCAAAGGATACCTGAGGGGCGCAGGAATCTCACCCGCCCAGGGGCATTCGAGCGACACCACGCTTCTTGCCTGGTGCCGGCCGATTTGGCAACATCTGTCAGAGGTTCAATCGTGAGGAAGGAATTAGTCACACATGTCTCCACGTCCGCTGTTACGGCTGATCGGCGCGAGTCTCCTTGCCGCCTTCTGTCTCGCCGGCGCCGCATTCGCGCAGGGCGTTGGTGACGCGCAGACGCAGGCCCTCGTCCGGCGCCTGCAAGAAGGGGACAGGCGCGACCGCGTCGCCGCCGCGGAGGAGATAAAGCGTCTTGGGGCGGCGGCGAAAGCCGCGGTGCCCGCGCTGGCGGCGGCCCTCAACGACCCCGACGACGACGTACGTAAGGCCGTGGCCGAAACCCTCGGCAGGATGGGGACGGAGGCGAGGTCGGCCGTGCCCGCCCTCACCGCGGCGCTGAGAGACGGCAACAGCCTTGTGCGGAGCAACGCCGCCTTCGCGTTAGGGCAGGTCGGCCCGGAGGCCGAACCCGCCGTCGCGGCGCTGACCGGGCTGCTGAAAGACGAAAGCCCTTGGGCGCGGGCCGGCGCGGCACGCGCTCTGGGGAGGATCGGAGGCAGCGCGAAAGCTTCCGCACAGGCGTTGACCGAGCTGCTGAAAGATCAGAACGAAGGCGTCCGCAGGGACGCGGCCGAGGCGCTCGGGCGATTCGGCGTCGACGCGAAGGCGGCGACCCCCGCGTTAATTCTGTTGTTGAAGGACGGGGGCGCGTCCGCGCGCAAAGCCGCGGCGGAGGCCCTCGGCAGAATCGGGCCGGAGGCCGGGGGCGCGGTGCCCGCCCTGTTGGATTCGATGAAAGACCGGGAGTTCGTCGTGCGGATGAACGCGGCGCAGGCGCTCAGGAGCATCGGGTTGGGGCCCGCGGAAGCCGTGCCCGTGTGGGCGGCGGCGTTGAGGGACGCCAGCGAGCACGTCCGCAGGTTCGGCGCCGAGGCGCTGGCCGAGATGGGCCCCGAGGCGAAGGCGGCGGCGCCGGCGTTGACCGAGGCGTTAAAAGACCGAGACAGGTTCGTACGCCTCAGCGCGGCAAAGGGGTTGGGCAATATCGGGTGGGAGGCCCGGGCGGCGGTCCCCGCTCTGGTCGAGCTGTTGAAGGACGAGGAGCCGCTGGTTCGCGCGAGCGCCGCCACGGCTTTGGGCAAGCTGGGCGGTGATGCGAGGGCGGCGCTGTCCGAGCTTAATGAGTTGCAGAAAGACCCGGCGACGGTCGTGAGACTGGCCGCCGCCGAGGCCGTCAACAAAATCTCGTCTCAAGGAACAAAGCCGCGTTGACGGGCACGGCCCGGGGTTGCTGATATTATTAACTGAAACCTTTTGAGGCCGCGGCCCGCCGCCATCATTTTCATGCACATTCTATCCGTCGAAGCGGTCAGTAAAGATTACGGCCTGCGGCCGGTTTTGGAGAACGTCAGCCTCGGCCTCAACGGCCAGGACCGCGTCGGCGTGGTCGGCGTTAACGGTTCCGGCAAGACCACCTTCCTCCGACTCGTCGCCGGCGACGAAAGGCCGGACGCCGGGCGCATAACTTTCGCCGACGGCGTCACCGTCGGGTACCTTCCGCAGAATCCGCCGTACGCCGCGGGGGCGACCGTTCTGGAAGCCGTCTTCGCCGCGAGCGATGCCAGGATGAGGCTGCTGCTGGACTACGAGCTCGCCTGCGGCGAGCTGGCGGCCAGGGGCGGGGACGAGCGGCGCGCGTTAGACCGCGTGTCGGAGCTGGGGCGCCGGCTGGAAGCCTCCGGCGCGTGGGAGATGGAGACGAACGCGCGGACGGTTCTCGGCCGCCTGGGCATCACGGACACGAACGCGCTGATGGGCGCGCTCTCCGGCGGGCAGCGCAAGCGCGTCGCGCTCGCGCACGCGCTCATCGAACGCCCGGGCCTCCTCATCCTCGACGAGCCGACCAACCACCTCGACGCCGAGACCATCTCCTGGCTCGAAGATTATCTGAACGGCTACGCGGGCGCGCTCCTGCTCGTCACGCACGACCGCTACTTCCTCGACCGCGTGACGACGCGCATCATCGAAGTCGACCGGGGCTCGGTGCAGGCGTTCGACGGGAACTACGCGTACTACCTCGAAAAGAAAGAGGAGCAGGAGAGCGCGCGCGCCGTCGAAGGGCAGAAGCGCGAGATGCTGATTCGCCGCGAGCTGGCGTGGCTGCGGCGCGGCGCGAAGGCGCGCACGCGAAAGTCGAAGTCCCGCGTGGAGCGCGCCGAAAGTCTGATCGCGCAACCCAAAGAGGCGGCGGCGGCCGCCCTGGACCTGGCGGTCGGCTCAAGCCGGCTGGGCAAGAAGGTGCTGGAGCTGCGCGACATCACGAAGTCTTACGACGGCCGCGTGTTGATAGGCGGCTTTAGCCGCATCCTCAGGCCGGGCGAGCGCGTCGGCGTCATCGGCCCGAACGGCGCGGGCAAGACGACGCTGCTCGAAATCATCGCCGGCAGGGTCGCGCCGGACGCGGGCTCTCTCGAAGTGGGGCAGACCGTCCGCATCGGCTACTACGACCAGGAGAGCCGCGCCCTCGACGAGCGGGAGCGGGTGATAGATTACGTCCGCGCGGTCGCCGAACGCATCGAGACCGCGGACGGGGCGGTCATCACCGCGGGGCAGATGCTCGAAAGGTTCCTCTTCACAGGCGCGATGCAGTACTCGCCGATAGCAAAACTCTCGGGCGGCGAGCGCAGGCGTCTCTACCTCCTGCGCGTGCTGATGGGCGCGCCGAACGTCCTGCTGCTCGACGAGCCGACGAACGACCTCGACATCCCGACCCTCATCACACTGGAAGACTATCTGGACAACTTCCCCGGGAACCTGATCGTCGTCAGCCACGACCGTTACTTCCTCGACCGCACCGTGGAGCACATCTTCCGCTTCGAGGGCGGGGGCGGCCTGCGCGAGTACCCGGGGAACTATTCGGCATTCCTCGAAACGCGGCGGGGGGAGGAGGGCGCCGCCGCCGCCGTGCAGGCGGCCGGGGCGCGAACGGCGGCACGGCCCGCGGGACGGGAGAGCGACGCGCCGCCGCCCGCCAGACGCAAGCTGTCGTTCAAAGAGCGGAAAGAGTTGGAGGCGACGGAGGCGCGCGTCCAGGCGGCCGAGGGGCGCGTGGCCGAGATAGAGGCGGAACTGTCCGCCAACGCGAGTGACGCCGGAGTCGTGCACCGGCTCTACGAGGAGCGCAAGCAGTTAACGGGGCAGTTGGCGAGCGACCTCGAACGGTGGGCGGAACTCGCGGAGTTCGAGTGAGTAAGCGGAACACATCTTCAGAGGGGCCGAAGTGCGCGCTCGCGCGCCGGTGATGACGGGCGTAATCTCCCCGGCTCCGTCCCGCCCGGGCCCCGGGAAGATACGCCTAGCACCCCGGGTAGTACAGGAAAGGCGAGTTCACCTCGGACACCTTCTTACCGCCCTGATACTTCGTCAGCGTGCCCTCCAGCATGACCACCCCACGCCCCGTAAATTGGCCGGGGAAGTCTCCGCGGCCGAGGAATCTTCCGTCGAAGCTGTAGCTGACGCCGCGCACCCTCGCGGTCGTAAATTTCAACCTCTCCTCCGTCACGGAGACGGTCGCGAACTCATAGCGCGCGCCGACGTTCCTCACGTCACCGCGGGCCACCAGCTTGCCCTTCCTCCGCCTGACTTCTAAATCAAAGTGCGTGAATCTCTCAGACCCGTCCGCCGGGGGGTTGGCCGGGTGGTAATCCCCGGAAGGGTTAAACGCCGGGGCGCCCTTCGCCTCGGCTCTCACGCGCCCGCCGCCGTGAGGGCTGAGGAACATGAGCAGGATGATGGTGAGGAACTTGAACGCTTGCATACCGGCCGTCTCCTTCTACATCAAGATCGAATGGCGAAAGGTCGCGTCGCGAAAAATATTTTCAAACGCGGGGGCCGCCCCCGGCTCTTTAATAGAACTCCATCCCGCGGACGCCCATGTAGCGCGGGAGCGCGAAACCGCCACATCCAGACGACGAACACCTCCGGCTTCTACACCGGCACGGATCATTGAATGGGGCGGGCGGGCCTTGTACGTGGACTGAGCACCGGGCTGTAAGACAGAACGAGAGGGGTGCTGATTCGGCGCCCCCTCCCCCTTGTAAACCCTGCCGCCTCATCTCCTGACTAATGCGACCCCCTGCCCGTGGCGCAGCCCGGGCTCGCGCACGTCGAGCACCTCGAAGTGGTGTCCCCACTCGCGGCGGATGTAGTCGGGCGAGTGGTACGCCGTGCGGTAGAAGTCGGGGAGCCCGTCGGTCGGCCCTAAGTCAAGGTAGCCGAAGCCGCGCCCGAGCGCCCCGTCCTTCTCGGCGGTCGTCACGGGCCAGCGGTCAAGGTAATCGCGCCCGTGGTAGGTCAGCAGCAGGTGACCGCCCGGGCGCGTGACGCGCCGCAACTCGGCGAGCCACGCGTGCTGCATCTCCTCGGGTAGATGTGTGAACACGCTCATGCTGTAGACGAGGTCGAAGGAGTTGTCAGCGTAACTCATGGGCGGCTCGTGCGGGTTGACCGAGAACTCCGCCAGCCTCGCATAATTCTTCTGGCACCACCGGATGGCCTCCGCGTCGATGTCCGTCCCGCAGAGCCCGGCCGACCCGCCCCGGCGCAGGGAGAGTGCCCTCAGGATGCGTCCGACCCCACAGCCGAAGTCGAGAACGCGCGGGGACGAAAGAAGCGAGGCCCCAACGCTCTGTGCGTGCGCCTCGAACTCGTCCACCGCCTCCCCGCCCGAACTCAGGAAGTCGGGCGCGTAGACGCCGACGACGCGAAGCTGGAGATGCCGCGGGGGCGGCAGGAGGACGCCCGCCTCAGAGCAGGCGTCAGAGAGTTGCGCGAGGGCGGTGCGCATGTCCGTGAATTCGTCGTGCAGATGGTTCGCCCTGTTCGTCATCCCCGAGACGTTGACGACCCGGCGGGCAAGCGGGCCGAGTGTGCGGCGGGCGAAGGTTTTGAGCATAGCTTGAGGGCCGTTCATAGGGACAAAATCAGCGAGTGAGCAGCGCCAGCGTCTCGGCGATGTAGCCTCCGAAGAAGGCGAAAAAGATTGACCACCGGGAGCGCCGCCGGAGCGTGAGCGCCGCCGCCGTGAAGACGAAGCCGACCGCCACCAGTGAGAGTCCCGTGAAGGTTTCTGGACTCATCCGCCAAGCCTGAAGTGAGGGAGGCCGTCGTCACCGGGCGGCGGCATGACCCGTTTTAAAGGCGGGCAGTATAGCACGGCGAGTGTCGGGCGCACGTGCGTTAGGCCAGTGTTTTCATTGCCGACCGTTATCGTGAATCTAAGCTCGCGATTATCGTGTTTGCGCGCACACCGAGGCCGTCAAGATTTTGTCGAGACTTAGTGCGCGTAATGCGCCATGTGTGCTTAACGGAAGAAGGGGCGGGAGATTCCCGCCCCTTCTTTTCTCAGGTGACAGCGATTTACTGGAAAAGTAAAGCCCCCGAATTTCGGGGGCTGACTCCGCAGGTAGGACTCGAACCTACAACCCTTCGGTTAACAGCCGAATGCTCTGCCATTGAGCTACTGCGGATTGGAACGCCCGCGCGTATGAAAGTATCCCGCGCGGGCGGAAATTTTTATATCAGAGGGGTGGCGGGGTGTCAAACGGCGACACCGGCCTTGCGCGCGGGGGGCGGGTTGGGGGATTATCTGTCCGTAATCCGGCAATACCTTTAAATCGCTCTACCGACTACGTCGCGCAAACTTTGCGGAGGAGGGTTCTTTCTGTATGGAGCGTCGGATCACTTCGTGGCACAGCCCCGCGCTGGGGATGGAGATGCCGCTCGTGGCCTACGGGCACTCGGGCTACCCGCTGCTGATGTTCCCGACCGCCGCGGCCGACTTCCTTGAATACGAGCGCTTCCACCTCATCGACTCCATCCGCCACCACATCGACGCCGGCCGGCTGCGCGCCTACTCGATTAACAGCGTCAACCGCTACAGCCTGATGAACGAGCAGGCGCCGCCGCCTTTGAAGGGTGAACTGCTGGCGCGCTACGACCGCTACATCGCCGACGAGGTGCTGCCGCTCATCCGCCACGAGACGGGCGGGCAGTCGGCGCTCACCACCGGCGCTTCTCTGGGCGCGTACCTCGCCGCCAACGCATACTTCCGCCACCCGGACGTGCTGCGCGGCGCCATCCCGATGAGCGGGAGCTACGACGTGCGCCCCTGGTTCGACGGCTACCACGACGACAACGTCTACTTCAACAACCCCGTCGAGTACCTGCCGAACCTGAACGACGACTATTTCCTGCCGCGCCTGCGCGCGGCCGACGCCGTCGTCATCCTGACGGGGCAGGGGGCCTACGAGGCCCCGGATCGCAGCCGACAGCTCTCGGCCATCCTGCGCTCAAAGGGCATCCCGCACACGCTCGACGTGTGGGGACACGACGTAGAACACGACTGGCCCTGGTGGCGCAAGATGCTCCCGCACTGGCTCGACAGATTGCTGTAGGTGAGGAAGTAGACAGTAGACAGTAGGAATACAAAGCGGCGCGTCCGGCCTGAAGGCTGAGACGCGCCGCTCGGGTTTTCTACTGTCTACTGTCTACCGTCTGCTGACTTATTGATCGTCGTCGCCCTTCTTGCCCTTCTTCTTGGGCGGCTCGGCCTCGCGCGGTCGTGTGGCGGGCGGGGCCGGCGGGGGCGCCGGGCCGTCATCGGCGACGCGCGGGGCCGGGGCGTCGGGCTTGCGCGCGGGGGCGTCGGCGGCGGGCGTCGTCGCCGTCAGCCCCTCGCCCGGCGGCGGCGGGAGCGTGACCTGTTCGAGCTTGGTGTCCACGTTGATGGCCGGCGCGACGCGGTCGCCGGAGCCGGAGCCGGCCGCCCTGAGGAAGGAGTTGCGCTCCTCCTGCATCTCGCGCTGCCGCTGTAGGTGCAGCTCGCGTATGTCCTCGGGCATCTTGGGCGCCTCCTCGAACTTCTCCTTCTCCTTGTCCTTGAGGAAGTCCTTCATGAAGTCGATCCAGATGGGGAGCGCGCCGCGCCCGCCGGTCATCCCCGCCCCCAAACTCTTCTTCATGCCCGGGTAGCCGAGCCAGACGCCCGTCACGTAGGTCGGCGTGTAGCCGATGAACCAGACGTCGGTCTGGTCGTTGACCGTGCCGGTCTTGCCCGCGACGGCGTGTCCGACCGACGAGGCCGCCGGCGCGGTGCCGCCGCCCGAGGTGACGCCGCGCATCATGTCGACCATCGTCAGCGCCACGTACTCGCTCATCACCTTGAAGGTCGTCTTCTCCCACTCTTCGAGCGTGTTGCCGTCGCGGTCGAGCACGCGGCGGATGAGGTGCTTCTCGTGGCGCACGCCCTTGCCGGGGAAGGCCGAGTAGGCCGAGACCATCTCGGCCAGAGGCACCTCGGTCGCGCCGAGCGCCGACGGCAGGTAGGGCGCCATCGGGCGCGTGATGCCGAAGCGGCGCACCATCTGCGCGCCGGTCTGGATGCCGACCATGTCGAGCGCGTGGACGGCCGGGATGTTCAGAGACTTGGCGAGCGCGATCTTCATCGGCACGTCGCCGTTGCCCGTCGAGCCGTCGTAGTTGTGCGGCATCCAGTTGCCGCGCTTAATCGGCGCGCCCGAGATGGTCGTGTCGGGCGTCATGCCCCACTCGACCGCCGCCGCGTAGATGAAGGGCTTGAAGCACGAGCCGGTCTGGCGGTCGGCCTGCGTCGCGTTGTTGAACTTGTTGCGGTTGAAGTCGTAGCCGCCGACCATCGTCACGATCTCGCCGTTCCTGGCGTTGACGGTCATGATCGAGCCCTCGATGGCGGGCGTCTGCGAGACGTCGACCGTGAGCCGGCGGCCGGCCTCGTCCACCGACTTGATCTTGAACTCGGCGAGGAGGCCGACCTTGAACTCGTCCTTCGGCTGTCTGCCCGTCGCGCGCCCCATGTCCTTCGCCGTCACCACGGCGTCGTACGAGCCGAAGTGCGCGGTTGCCTCGTTGCGCGCGCGGTCGACTTTGGTGACGAGCCCCATCAGGTACTCGCCCTCTTTGAAGCGCTCCTCGTGCCAGTCGGGGTGGTGGTAGCTGGCGAGTTGCTGCTGCGTGACCTGGACGGAGCCGTCCGGGTTCTGCGGGCCGATGGGCTGGAACGACGAGCGCCACCCGCTGTGGCCGCGGTCGTAGTCGCGCAGGCCCTCGCGCAGCGCGTAGAAGGCCCTCTTCTGCGCCTCGGCGTTGATGGTCGAGTAGACGGTGAGCCCGCCCTGCGCGACGCGCGTCGTGTACTTGTCTTCGAGCTGCTGGCGTATCTCCTCGACGGGGTAGGCGAAGACGGGCGACGCCGACTGGAGCGACGGCGCGTAGGCCGACTCGTGGAGCTTGATGGGGCGCGACCTGGCCGCGTCGGCCTCGCCCTGCGTGACGTAGCCGTTGTTGGCCATCAGTTGGAGGACGAGGTCGCGCCGCTCGGTGGCCGCCTTCACGTTGACGGTGGGCGAGAGCTGGCTCGGCGCCTTCGGGATGCCGGCGAGGAGCGCCGCCTCCTCGATGGAGAGGTCTTTGGCCTGCTTGCCGAAGTAGGTCTCGGCCGCCGCCTCGAAGCCGTAGGAGCCCGCGCCGAGGAAGATGTTGTTGACGTACATCTCCATGATCTGCTGCTTGGTGTAGTAGCGTTCGATCTGGAGCGCGACGACCCACTCGTTGAACTTGCGCGTGTAGCTCTGCTCGGCCGTGAGGAAGAGCCGCTTGGCGAGCTGCTGCGTCAGCGTCGAGCCGCCCTCGCGGCTGCCCGTCGTGACGTTCTTCCAGGCCGCGCCCATGATGCGGACGGGGTCGATGCCCTGGTGCTTGAAGAAGCGCACGTCCTCGACGGCGAGGATGGCGTTCTGGACGTTGGGCGGAATCTCCTCGAACTTGAGCGGGACGCGTTTTTCGAGCGCGAAGGTGCCGATGACGGTCTCCTCGTCGTCGGCGTAGACGCGCGTGACGACGCTCGGCCTGTAGGTCGCCAGCGCCTTGACCTCCTCGGCGGCGCGCGAGTAGTTGAGGCTGTAGGCGAGCACGATGCCGGTCAGGCCCCCCGCCGCGATGGCGAGCAGGAGCACGGCCGGGAACCAGAAGCGGCGCAAAAAGCGCCTGCGCGGGGCGGGCGCCGCGGGCAGCGCGCGCGACTTCGTGCCGTCGTTTCGCGTCTGTTTAGCTGACATGGGAATTCTCGGGAAACCTCAAAACTTCGGGCGCGGCGGCGCGCGGGAGAGACGCCGCGTCCTTGGAAACAGCCGGGGAGACCTTTCGCGTCCGCCGCCGATTATAACTTAACCGCCGCGCGCCGCGCGAGGGTGCCCCGCCCGGAGTCTTGTACCCGACCTTAGACGCGAAGCGGAACGTGGTTAACCACAGAGGCGCCCTGGAATTTCAAATTTGAGGTTTGAAATTTGAAACTCCCGCCTTTACCCGCCGAGTCCCGCCTCCAGTTGGGCCACCTTCTCCAGCCCCGCCGCGAGCAGTGCCAGCTTATGCTGGTGGTTCCTGCCGAGTTCGTTTCGTCGTTGCAGGGCGAGTAAATCTTCCCCCGCTTTTTGCAGGTGCGTGCGCGCCGACGGGAGCGCGCCGGGGTCGCGGCCTCCGGCGGCGATGGCCAGGTACGCCTCGCCGGTCTTGCGGTCGGACTCACTGCGCAGGACGGCGATCTGCGAGTTGTCGTTGAGCGTCGCCATCTTCTCGGCGTAGGCCATGCCCTTTTGGTAGTAGGCAAGTGCGTCCGCCAGTTTCCCCTGCCTCAGAAAAATGTCGCCCGTCTTGTTGTAGATCAGGTGCGTCTGCTTGAGGAACTCGAAGTTCGACGGGTCGTTGGCCGTAATCTCTTCGAGTATGCGGAGCGCCTCCCGGTTGGCCTCGACGGCCTCCGCCGGCCGGCCCATCGCGTCGCGTGCGAAGGCCATGTACTGCCAGTGCTCGGCGATCTCCCACTTGGCCTCGTTGTTCTTCGGGTCGTTCGCGGAGATGGCGCGCGCTGTTTCGAGCGAGCGCAGGATGTAGGGTATCCCCTCATCACCTTTCCCGACGCGGGCCATCGCCGTCCCGAGGTTGGTCCCCGTGGCCGTGAGGAAGCGGCTGTAGACCGCGTTCTGCGGGAAGTCGCGACGCAGCGACTCGGACATCTCGACCGAACGGCGGTGCAGCGGCTCGGCCTCCCTGTAGAGCGCCGCGACCGCCCCCTCGGGCTCGCCCCGCTCGCGCAGGGTTTCGGCGTAGTACTCCAGCCGCGTGCCGAGGCGTTGCAGCGCGACGACCATGAGCCGGCGGGACATCTCGGCCGAAGGGTTCTGCCCGTACGACCTCTCCGCCTCCGACAGCGAGCGGCGGTACCACTTGATCGTCTCCTCGTCGCCGCCCGAGAACTCGACCGTGTCGCCCTTGATCTGGTAGCTGCGAATCAGGAGGTTCCGGTACTCCCGATTGCCCGGCTCCAGCGCGACCAGTCGTTGGCCGATGTCGAGGAGCTTCTGGCCCGCCCCCTCGGCCTCCTGCCAGCGCTGAACCCTGACGAGGAGGTAGGCGGCCTGCTGGCTGGCCTGGTGGAGGTTCTTGAGGTACTCGACGTTCTGCGGGTCACGCCGGCTCAGGTCTTCGAGGATGCCGACGCTCTTGCGGTAGCTGGCGAGCGCCCCCCCGGAATCGCCGAGGTTGGCGATGTTCGTCTGCCCCTGCACGTTCCCGATCTTCAGGTAGGCGAGGGCCAGCTCCTGCGAGAGCGCCGGGTTGTCCTGCGCGTCCTGCGACAGGTTGTCGAGGTACTCGGTGGCGTCTTTGACCAGCATCTCGCGGGTGGCGGTCGCCCCCGGCAGGCTGGCTATCGCGTCGTGGTACTTGAAGACGACGTTGTTGGCGAGCTTGCGCACCTGCTCGAACCGCTTCTCGGCGCGCGCCCGCTCTCGCCGTGCGACGCGCGCCTGGTAGGCCGTCCCCACTATGCCCGCGATGAGGGCGAGGAAGATGAGCGACGCCGCGACGACGCCCACCTTGTTTCGCCTGACGAACTTCGAGGTCCGGTAGGCGAAGGTGTCGGGGCGGGCCGAGACCGGCAGCTCCGACAGGTGGCGGCGGATGTCCTCCGCGAACTGTTCGACCGACTCGTACCTCCGCTCGGGCTCTTTCCTGAGAGCCTTCAGGACGATGTTGTCGAGGTCGCCCCTGAGCGCTTGGGGGTTGCGGACGGCGGGTCGCGGAATCACGCCCCGGGCGGATTGGGCGTCGCCGCCCCCGGCGCCCGTCAGCGGCGTGGTTCGCAAATCGTCATCAACCCGACGCCCGCGCCCCGTGACGGCGTGGCTCGGTCTCGCCGGCTCGGTCTCGCAGACCACCTTCAACATCTGATCCAGCCGCAGCCCCGTCAGGTCGTAAGGCAGCGTGTCGGTGAGCAGCTCGTAGAGGACGACGCCCAGACTGTAAACGTCGGTCGCGGTCGTCACCGTCTCGCCTCGGAACTGCTCGGGGCTGGCGTAGTCGGGCGTCATCAGCCCGAGCTGCGTCGCCGTGCTCTGCGCGGCGCTGTCGCCCTGCGAGAGGACTTTGGCGATGCCGAAATCGAGGAGCTTCGCACGGCCTTCGCCCGCGACGAGGATGTTCGAGGGCTTGAGGTCGCGGTGGACGATCAGCCGCCGGTGTGCGTAGGAGACGGCGGCGCAGACCTGCCGGAAAAGCTCCAGCCTCTCCCTCACGCCCAGGAGCCGGGCGCGGCAGTACTCGTCAATCGGCTCGCCCTCGATGAACTCCATCACGTAGAAGGGCAGGCCGTCGTCGCTCATCCCGCCGTCGAGGAGGCGCGCGATGTTCGGGTGTTCGAGCGAGGCGAGAATCTGCCGCTCGTGGCGGAACCGGCGGACGATGGTGTCGGTGCTCAGGCCCGACTTGATGACCTTGAGGGCGACCCTCTGGTCGAACTCGCCGTCGTCGCGCACCGCCGAGAAGACCGCGCCCATGCCGCCGCGCCCGACCTCTTCGAGGATGCGGTAGCGCCCGATCTTCCGGCCGCGGAAGGCCGCCCCTTCGCCGCGGTCGAAGAGGGAGAAGGCCGACTCTTCGAGGTCGTCGGCGGGGTCGGCCGCGAGCATCCTCTCGACCTCGCCGCGGAGCGAGGGGTCGGAGCCGCAGGCCGCGTCGAGGAACGCGCCCCGCTCCGGCGGGGCCAGCTCGACGGCCTCGTCAAAGATGCGCTTGATTCGCTGCCAGCTTTCAGGGGTCATAGTTGGGGTGATAAGGGGAGCTGTTGGCCGTTAGCTTTTAGCCGTTAGCCAAACGTAGAGCTAAAAGCCGACGGCTAAAAGCTAACGGCCTTCCTATTTCAGTTGCGTCGTGAGCCACGCCTTGGCGCTACGCCATTCTCGCTTCACCTCGGAGTCCGACACGCCGAGGACTTCCGCCACCTCCTCGATGGTCAGCCCCGCGAAGAATCTCATCTCGACTATCCGCGCCTGCAACGGGTCGAGCCCCGACAGGCGTGTGAGCGCCTCGTCGAGCAGAATCAAATCTACGTCCTGCCGGTTCGGAAAGCTGATGACCTCGTCCAGCGAGAGGAGCGTTTCGCCGGCCCCGCGCTTCTGCGCGCGGCGGCCGACGGCGTGGTTGACGAGGACGCGGCGCATCATCTCGGCCGCGATGCTGAAGAAGTGTGCGCGGTTGCGCCAGTCAACCGAGTGCTGGTCGATCAGCCGGATGTAGACCTCGTGGACGAGCGCCGTCGCCTGCAAGGTGTGGCCGGGCCGCTCCTGCGCGAGGTGGCGCGCCGCGATCTGCCGCAGCTCGCGGTAGACGAGCGGCAGCAGCTCGTCGAGCGCGGCCCGGTCGCCGGCCCGCGCCTCGCGCAGGAGTCTCGTCACGCCCTGTGTGGATTGTTCCCCCATGCCGGTGGTCAGCCCGCAGATATTAATCAATCCGGCTCCCTCCTGACAAAAAAACTGCAAAAAAAATCCCACCCCTTGAACCCCGCGCCCCGTTTTTCTTGCGATTAATTATTGAGGGGCGAATTCGCCCGCGCCGACCCCGAGCAAATCTTTGGAGGTGGAAGATGTCCCTACGCCCGTTGCCCCCGGTCTTTAGTGAAATCTCGAACGACGCCGTGAACGCCCCGGCCGTGCGCCGCCCGCGCGAGCGCGAGGCGACCCGCGTCGGGCTCGCCCAGCTCGTCTGCGCGCTCCTCGTGGGGGCGCTGCTCGCCACGACGGCCGTCGGCGCGTCGCTCTGGACGCACAAGCCCACGAGCGACATCAAGTGGTACCGCGTCACGGACGTGGGCACGCTGCTCGTCGGCTCGAAGGCGGCGCTCTACGCGCTCGACGGCGAGTCGGGCCAGCAGGTCTGGTCGCGCGCCGACCTCGCCGGCTCCGAAGAGTTCGAGGTCGAGGCCATCCCGGGCACGCCGCTCCTGCTCGTCTCCGACACGTCGGGCACGTTCAAAAAGGGCACGCGTCTGTTCGCGCTCGACGTGCTCTCGGGGCAGAACATCTGGGAGACCGAGAAGATGAAGGGCGCGGCCGTCGCCGTCGAGCCGGTCTACGAGAAAGACCTCGTGCTGCTCGTCACGGTCGAGAACAACTCGGCCAACAAGGCGAAGCCGCGCGTCACCGCGCTCAGGATGACGACGGGCGAGCTTGTGTGGGAGTCGGAATACCCGGATGGCGTTGACCTCTACGGCATCGAGCGCGGCGGCAAGTATTTTCCGAAGTTCGACCTCTCGGGCGCGAACCCGCCGCTCTACGACGTGGACTCGGTCTACTTCACGTACGCCGGCCTTCACCGCTACTCGCTCGAAGACGGGCGGCTGCTGTGGGGCACGAAGTACGACGTGACCGAGGGCTCGATCAAGCGCGGCAACGCGCAGGCCGTGATCGACGGCGACACCATCTACACGTCGGCGAAGGGGCAGCTCCGCGCCATCGACAAGCAGACCGGCGCGATCAGGTGGACGAGCAAGGACTTCGGCGGCGCGGTCGCCGAGATGAAGCTGGGCGGCGAACACATCTACGGCCGGCTGGGCGGCGCGTTCTACGACTTCTCGAAGCGCGAGTACGTCGCCAAGAAGCCGTTCGGCGTCGCCGCCGTGGACAAAAAGACCGGCGCGACCGTCTGGTACTACGACAGGGCTTCCGACAGCATCACCAACATGATGCTGTTGCCCGAGGCCAACACCGTGCTCGTCGCCGACGCCAAGAACCTCATCGGCATCGACTCCGCGAGCGCGGGCAAGGTCAGGGAGTCCTACAAGGTCAAGCTCGAATTCAAGAACAACCTCGGCGCGGCCGGAACCGCCGCGAAGGTCGCCAAGTTCGGCTTCGGGGGTCTGGGTGCCATCGGCAAGGGCGGCGGCGACGACCGCGACGAACCCGTAGCGCTCTACCGCCGCGAGAACGGCACGGTCGTCGTCGCCGGCAAGCAGCACCTACTGGCCTTCGACCCGCGCGCGCGCCAGATCATGTGGTCTGTGAAGTACGAAGCGCCGGGCGTCCCCGGCTGGCAGAAGATAGCGATGGCGGGGCTGACCGCGCTCGCCTACACGTCGGCGACCGCCTCGGCGGCCAACAGCTACGCCGGCACCGCGGAGAACCGCTGGGCCAACCGCCAGCGCGTGGGCTCGCTCGTCGCCTACGAGCAGTTCGTGAGCAAGCGCTACAGCGCGACGAAGCAGACGGGCAACTACGTCTACGTGCTGACGACGGTGAAGGAAGGCAAGGAGAAGGGCGCGGGGCTCGTCGGCGTCCACATGGAGACGGGCAAGGGCGACCGCCAGATTCTCTTCAAGGACAAGGAGCCGGACTACCAGGTGGACGAGCTGGCCGGCCGCGTCTTCAACCTGCGCAATTCCAAAGAGCTTTCCGCCTTCGCCGTGGACGCCGCGCCGCCCGCCGAGGAGAAGAAGAACTGACCCGGCCGCCGGTCACCCGAGTTTCAACCCGCAACATCATCAGGAGTGAACGAATGAGAAGTAGAAGTAAGCGTGTGTTCATCGTCGCCGCCGTCGTGGCCGCGGCGTCACTCGCGTTCTGGGTCGCCGAGCGCACGGGCGCGGCGGCGACCTTCGTCGAGCAGGGCAAGCTGCAAGCCAGCGACGGCGCGGCGCAGGACAGCTTCGGCTTCGTGGTCGCCGTCTCGGGCGACACGGCGGTCGTCGGCGCGCCGGCCGACGCTACGGGGTCGAACACGCGGCAGGGCGCGGCCTACGTCTACGTCCGCAACGGCTCGACGTGGACGCAGCAGCAGAAGCTCCTGGCGAGTGACGGCATCGCCAACGACGAGTTCGGCTACGCAGTGGCGATTACCGGCGATACCATCTTCGTCGGACGCCACTTCACGCAGGTCGGCAACAACGCGCGCACGCGCGGCGCCGTCTACGTCTTCACAAGGACGGGGACGACGTGGACGCAAGCCCCGACCCAGCTCACGCCCTCGGACGCGGCCGACAGCGACCTCTTCGGCTCAAGCCTCGCGGTCGACGGCGGCACGCTCGTCGTCGGCGCGTTGCAGAAGAACAACGGCTCGACCTTCTTCCAGGGCGCGGCCTACGTCTTCACCGGCGCGGGCGCGGCGTGGACGCAGCAGGCGAAACTCACGGCCGACGACGGCGGCTTCGCCAGTTTCTTCGGCTACTCGGTCTCCGTCGCGGGCGACACGGCGGTCGTCGGCGCGCCGGGTCTGGCCGGCGGCTCCGCCGACGGCGGGCGCGGCTCCGCTTACGTCTTCACGCGTTCGGGCACGGCGTGGGCGCAGCAGCAGAAGCTTCTCGCGTCGGACGGCGCGGCGGGCGACGCCTTCGGCTTCTCGGTCGGCGTGTCGGGTGACACGGCGGTCGTCGGCTCGCGGCTCGACACGGTGAACGGCGTCGGCGGTCAGGGCTCGGTCTACGTCTTCACGCGCTCGGGCACGGTCTGGGCGGAGCAGCAGCACCTCTTCGGCGTCGAGGCCACGCAGCGCAACGACACCTTCGGCGGGAGCGTCGCCATTCGCGGCGACACCATCGCCGTCGGCGCCCCCGCGCACGAGATAGTCCCGGGCATCGCCAACCACGGCGCGGTCTACGTCTTCACGCGCGCGGGCGCGGTCTGGACGCGGCAGCAGAAGCTCATCCACTCCGACCCCGCGCCCGACGCGCTCGGCACCAGCGTCGCCTTCGACGGCTCCTCGGTTGTCGCGGGCGCGCCCTCGAAGAACAGCGCGCGCGGCGCGGCCTACGTCTTCGCCATCGACCCCAACGCCGGGCCGAAGCTCACGGCCGCCGACGGCGGGAACAGTCACCAGTTGGGTTCCAGCGTCGCCGTCGAGGGCGACACGGCCGTCGTCGGCGCGCCTTACGAAAACACCGGCGGGACGGGGCGCGGCGCGGCCTACGTCTTCGTCCGCGCGGGCGGCGCGTGGACGCAGCACCAGAAGCTCGTCGCCCCGGACGCAAGCTCGAACGACAACTTCGGCGTCAGCGTCGCCATCTCGGGCGACACCGTCGTCGTCGGCGCCGAGAACGGCGACAAGGGGACTAACACCAACGAGGGCTCGGCCTACGTCTTCACGCGCACGGGTTCGACGTGGACGTTCCAGCAGGAGTTGACCGCGGGCGACGGCGCGGGCAGCGACAGGTTCGGGTGGGCCGTTGACGTTGAAGGCAACACCGTCGCCGTCGGTGCGGTCAGCGACAACCTCGACTCCGACGGATTCCCCGAAGGCACCGTCCACGTCTTCGCACGCTCGGGCTCGACGTGGTCGCTGCAACAGAAGATTAACTCGCCGAACCTCGAAGGCTTGCCGCGCTTCGGCGAGAGCGTGTCGCTCTCGGGCGAGACGCTCGTCGTCGGCGCTTCGAGCGACAACGGCAACGTCGTTGACGGGGGCGCGCGCGGCGCGGCCTACGTCTTCACACGTTCGGGTTCGACGTGGGCGCTGCAACAGCGTCTGGGCGCGGGCAACGACCAGTTCGACGAATTCGGCCGCTCGGTTTCCGTCTCGGGCGACACGGTCGCCGTCGGCTCGCCCCTCCACGACCACGGCCCCGGCGCGAGCGCGGCCTCGAATCAGGGCGCGGTCTACGTCTTCACGCGCGCGGGCTCGACGTGGGTGTTGCAACAGAAGGTGACGGCCTCGGACGCCGCCGTCAGCGACCAACTCGGCTACAGCGTCGCCCTCGAAGGCGAGCGCGTGGTGGCCGGCGCGCGCACCGACACCTTCGGCACAAGCCCCAACACCGCCTTGAATCAGGGCTCGGCCTACGCCTTCACGCGCGGCGGCGCGGCGTGGACGCAAGCGCAGAAGCTCTCGGCCTTCGACGGCGCGGCGCATGACCAGTTCGGCTGGAGCATCGCGCTCTCGGGCAACACGGCCCTCGTCGGCGCGCCCTTTGACGACGTGGAGGGTAAACAGGATCAGGGCTCGGCCTACGTCTTCACCCTCGCGGGGCTGCCCGACCCGACGCCGACGCCGACGCCAACCGCGACGCCGACCCCGACCGCGACCCCGACGCCCACGCCTCCGGCGACGCCGACCCCGACGCCGACGCCGCTCGGCACCGTGCAGTTCAGCACGTCAACCGTGCCGGCGGACGAGTCTGCGGGCGGCGGCGGCTCCGGCGTGACGCACGGCGAGGCCGTCTGGTGGCAAGCGGCGAACGCGGCGGCGGCCGGCGGCGCGGCGACGCTCACCGTGACGCGCACCGACACGACGCAGGCCGCGACCGTGGACTACGCGACGCAGGACGGGACGGCCTCCGCGCGCACGGACTACTCGGCGGCCTTCGGCACGCTGCGCTTCGCGGCGGGCGAGTCGTCGAAGACAGTCGTCGTCGCGGTCACGGACGACCGCTTTCAGGAGGCGACGGAGAGCTTCTCGGTCGTACTCTCCAACCCGTCCGGCGTCGCCTTAGGCTCGCCCTCGGCGGCGACCGTGCAGGTCACGAGCGACGACGCGACGACGGGGCCGAACCCGGTCGCAGACCCCACGTTCGACGCGGACTTCTTCGTCCGTCAGCACTACGCGGACTTCCTCGGCCGCGAGGCGGACGCCCCGGGTCTCGCACACTGGAAGAATGAGATCGCGCAGTGCGAGACGCGCCCCGAGCCAGAGCGGCAGGGCTGCCGCGAGGTCAAGCGCGTCAACGTCTCGGCGGCCTTCTTCCTGTCGATAGAGTTTCAGGAGACGGGCTTCTACGTCTACCGCCTGCACCAGGCGGCCTTCGGCACCGGCGAGCGGCTGGCCCTGAGCCGCTTCCTCGCCGACGCGGGCGAGGTCAGGCAGGGCGTCGTCGTCGGGCTGACGAACTGGGAGCAGCATCTCGAAGCCAACAGGCAGGCGTTCGCGCTCGGCTTCGTCGCCCGCCCGCAGTTTATGACGGCCTACCCGGCGGCGTTGGCGCCGGCGGAGTTTGTCGACGCCTTGAACGCCAACACCGGCGGCTCGCTCTCGCAAGAAGAGCGCGACGCGCGCGTGGCCGAGCTGACCGCCGACAACACGCAGGCGGGGCGCGCGGCCGTGCTGCTGAAGGTCGTGGACGACTCGGACTTCCGCGCGCGCGAGTCGAACCGCGCCTTCGTCCTGATGCAGTACTTCGGCTACCTGCGTCGGGCGCCCGACGAGGCGCCCGACGGGAACTTCGACGGCTACGACTTCTGGCTCGGGAAACTGAACCAGTTCGGCGGCAACTTCATCGAGGCGGAGATGGTCAAGGCTTTCATCACCTCCACCGAGTACCGCCAGCGGTTCGGGCCCTGAGGCCAGTTTGCACGGGCGTCGTGTGGCATCTATAATCCGGCTCGTGCATCTAAAGTGGTGCACGAGCCAGGGGGGGCGATTGGTTTCGACAGAGACCTGGATCGTCGGACGGATGCATGCCGGGCGTTCTATGCGGCCCGTTAATAAGCGTAGAAAACACAAATGCGAACTCTAACGAGTTAGCTCTCGCGGCCTAAGTTATCTTAGCCACATAGCGAGCGTCCCGCCGCCAGTTGCTCAAGCGAAGCGGGCCGGGGCGTAACACAGTTGAGCTGGTCGGGCGCGCGTGCTCAGGCGCGCCGGGCGAGAAAATTCTGGGCTAGTCAACCGCGGGGTCTTCGACGTTTCACTTACCCGCGGGCGGCGAACACGCCGGAGCAAGACCGGCAGCGGAGAAGCGTCTAAGCATGTAGATTCCGCCGGCGTCGGCCTTTGGACCCGAGTTCGATTCTCGGCGCCTCCATCGACAGAAAAAAGCGGCGGGGCTTTCTCGAAAGGGAAGCCCCGCCGCTTTAGTTTTTGCCTCCATGAACACACCGGGTCGTGGGTTCGGCCGTACGGGGTCGGTGTAATTTCTGAGGACTCGCGTGTCCGACAAGCGTGCGCTTTCGGACAGGCTCCCGGCCGGGCGTCCCGCCGGAGCTTTCGGCGGCAGTCGGCCCAAGCCGCTCATCCGCGTGAACTAAGCGGCGCGGCACGCCGGCCGGCTCCGGGGCCGCCGGCTGGCACCGCGCTTGCAGTTTAAACGGCCGATGAGAGTAAAAATATTTAAAGGCGGGGCCGCTTGCGCGTGTCTCGCCGCCGCGCTTTTCGTGTCGGCGCAGCCCGCCACGCCGTCGGCCTCGGCGCAGACGACGGGGCCGGCCGCGCAGGTCGAGGTGTCGCCCAAGCACAAGGAGGCGTTCGCGGCCTTCGAGGCGCGCGTCAAGGAGTACGTCGCGATGCGTGAGGGGCTGGAGGGCAAGATGCCCAAGCTCCCGAAAGACGCGACGCCCGAGCAGATCGAGAAGCACAAGAAGGCGCTGCAAGACGCCGTGCGCGCCGCGCGCGCCTCGGCCAAGCCGGGCGACATCTTCACGAGCGTCGCGGCCGGCCACATCCGCGAGGTCATCAAGACGGAGGCGCCCGCAAGGGTTAAGCAGGAGGTGCGCGAGGCCGTTTTGGAGTCCGAGGTCAAGGGCGTGCCCCTGCGCGTCAACCACCCTTACCCGGAGTCGCAGGAGATGCTTGAGATGACGCCCACGCTGCTGCTGCGCCTCCCGCAGCTTCCGAAGCAGCTGAGGTACCGCTACATCGGGCGCAGCCTGCTGCTCATGGACAGGGAGAACGGGCTCATCATCGACTTCATGCCCGACGCGCTCCCCGGCGCGCAACCCGGGGAGCAGACCGCCGCGTCTCCGACCGAAGACGCGAACGTAGGCGCGCGGGTCGCCGCGCCCGCGACGGCCAACCCGGCGCTCGGCCTGTCGCTGCCCAACAAGGGCGACTCCGTCCGCTTCATGGTCGTCGGCGACACGGGCACGGGGACGCGTCAGCAGAACGAGCTGGCGGCGGTGATGACCCGCTACCGGCAGGCGTTCCCGTTCGAGTTCGCCCTGATGGTGGGCGACAACATGTACGGCGGCGAGAAGGCCGCCGACTACAAGAATAAGTTCGAGGACGTTTACCGGCCGCTGCTCGACCAGCAGGTCAAGTTCTACGCCGCGCTCGGCAACCACGACGAGTCGAACCAGCGCTTCTACGACCACTTCAACATGAACGGCGAGGAGTACTACCAGTTCAAGAAGGGCGACGTGAGCTTCTACGCGCTCAACAGCAACTACATGGACAAGAAGCAGCTCGCGTGGTTCGAGGAGAAGCTCAAGGCCGACACCACCAGGTGGAAGGTCGCCTACTTCCACCACCCGCCCTACTCCTCGGGCGGCAAGCACGGCTCCTCTTCGGGGCTGCGCGACGTGGTCGAGCCGCTCCTCGTCAAGTACGGCGTCAACGTCGTCTTCGCCGGCCACGAGCACTTCTACGAGCGCATCAAGCCGCAGAAGGGCATCTACTACTTCATCTCGGGCGCGGGCGGGAAGCTGCGCGAGGGCGACATCAAGGAGGGCTCGCCGCTGACGGCCAAGGCTTACGACACAGACATGTCCTTCATGCTCATCGAAGTCGCGGGCGACGAGCTGCACTTCCAGTGCATCAACCGCATGGGCGAGACCGTGGACTCGGGCGTCATCCCGCACCAGCGCGCGAAGCCCGCGGCGGCCGCGGCCACGAACTGAAGCGCCCGGGCGGCGCGACTTTAACCTAAACGGCCGGCGGCCGGATTGACCCGCGTTGTGATAACATCGCGCCGTCAAACCGGCCGCCCCTTTTTACCCGCGCGGCCGCCACGGAGGATTGCCATGACATCGACGACTCAGCGCTCGACCGCCAGCGAGCTTTTCGAGATGCCGGACGACGGCTTCCGATACGAGCTGGTGAAAGGAGAGCTGCGAAGGATGTCTCCCACAGGCTGGGAGCACGGGGAGGTGGCCGTTAACATCACCCTGCTGCTCGCGCAGTACGTGAAGGTAAACAAGCTCGGCACCTGCGGCGGCGCGGAGACGGGATTCAAGATCGCCTCCGACCCCGACACCGTACGCGCGCCCGACCTGTCCTTCGTCAGCCGGGGACGCTTACCGAGGGGCGTCGCCCGGAAAAAGTTTTTGCCCTTCGCCCCCGACCTCGCTGTTGAAGTGCTCAGTCCGGGCGACGCCAGCCGCGAGGTTAAAGAGAAGGTCGCGGACTGGCTCGGCGCCGGGACGCGCGCGGTCTGGATAATTGACCCGCGTCGGCGGACTGTTTCGGTCTATCACTCTATGAGCGATGTGACGGAGCTGTCCGAGGGTGAGGAGCTTGACGGCGGCGAGGTCGTGCCAGGCTTCCGCTGTCAGGTGGCGGAGATTTTTGACGAGCCGTTCTGAGTAAGCCGCTCTGAAACGTTGGATCGCAACCTTCCCATCGGAATCTTCGACAGCGGCGTCGGCGGCCTGACCGTCTACCGCGCGCTGCACGAGCGCCTGCCCGGCGAGCGCTTCGTCTACTTGGGCGACACGGCGCGCGTGCCCTACGGGACGAAGTCGCTTCAGACGGTCGAGCGCTACGCGGTCGAGGACGCGCGCTTCCTCGTCTCGCGCGGCGTCAAGCTGCTCGTCGTCGCCTGTAACACGGCCTCGGCGCTCGCGCTCCCCGCAGTGCGCCGCGCCGTCTCCGTCCCCGTCGTCGGCATGATCGGGCCGGGCGCGCGCGGCGCCGTCGGAACCGCCGCGCCGGGCGCGCCCGACACACCGGCCCCCGCGCGCGTCGGCGTCATCGCCACCGAGTCCACGGTCAAGAGCGGCGCTTACAGCAACGCCATCAAAGAGCTTGCGCCCGGCGCCGAGGTCTTCGAGCGCGCCTGCCCGCTCTTCGTCGCGCTTGCGGAGGAGGGCTGGGCCGAGACCGAAGTGGCGCGCATGGTCGCCGAAGAGTATTTGCGCCCCTTGCGCGAGCGCGGGGTCTCGGCGCTCGTCATGGGCTGCACGCACTACCCGATACTGCGGCGCGTGATTCAGGAGGCGGTCGGCCGCGAGGTGCGCCTGATAGATTCGGGCGAGGCCGCCGCGCGCGCCGTCGAGGCGGTCATCGGACGCGAGGGCCTGCGCCGCACGGCGACGCAGGAGTTGAGGGACTTGCGCGAGGCCGGCGCGAACGCGCGCCACCTGTGCGACGACCTGGATCACTTCTACGTGACGGACGCGGCCGAGCGGTTCGCGCACGTCGCCGAGCGCTTCCTCGGCGCCGCGCCGCGCAGGCTCGAAGCCGTCGAGGTCTGGGGGCAGGATGAGCTTCAACCCCGCTAACAAAGCTAACAAGACTTTCGCGCGCACCGACGGGCGCGCGGCCGACGGGCTTCGCGACCTTCGCATCACGCCCGGCTTCATGCCCTTCGCCGAGGGCTCCGCGCTCATCGAGATGGGGCAGACGCGCGTCATCTGCACCGCCACGCTCGACGAGCGCGTGCCGCCCTTCAAACGGAACACGGGGCAGGGCTGGCTCACGGCCGAGTACTCGATGCTGCCGCGCGCCACGCCGCAGCGCACGCAGCGCGAGACGGGCCGCGGCGGCCCTTCGGGGCGCACGCACGAGATACAGCGGCTCATCGGCCGCTCCCTGCGCGCCGTCACGAACCTCTCGAAACTCGGCGAGCGCAGCATCACCGTCGACTGCGACGTGCTTCAGGCCGACGGCGGGACGCGCACGGCCGCCATCACGGGCGCCTACGTCGCGCTGGTGCTTGCCTGCCGCCGCCTCGTCAGGGAGAATAAGCTCGCCGCGCTGCCCTTTACAGGCGAGGTCGCGGCCGTCAGCGTCGGCGTCGTCGCCGGCACGCCGCTCCTCGACCTCAAGTACGACGAGGACTCGCGCGCGCAAGTTGACATGAACGTCGTCTGCACGGGCGACGGCCGGTTCGTCGAGTTGCAGGGGACGGCCGAGGGCGAGCCCTTCACGTCCGGGCAGATGGAGTCGCTCCTGTCCCTCGCGCGCGGCGGGCTCCAGACGCTCTTCGCCGCGCAGCGCGCCGCCGTCGAACAGGCCGGGCCTTGACCCGAAATCCCGATTCGCGTTCCCACCCCTCGAAGGAGTTTTAAAAAGTGTCTGTAAGAACTTCGCACCCCTCCGGCCCCAATCTCCAACGTCTTCTCCCGCGCCTTCTCCCTCTGACCGCGCTCGTCGCCGTCTCGCTGCTCCTGACGGCCGACGCCCTCGCGCAGGGGACGGGCATCGGCGCTCACCGCAGCGGCGATGTCGGCACCGGCGGCAACTTCTCGATCCAGGGGCACATCATCAGCCCCACGGGACGCCTGCCCGAGACGCGCGTGCGCATCTCCGTCAGCAGCTCAAACTCGGGGACGCGCACGGCCGTCGCGGGCGCGGACGGCGTCTTTCTCATCAGCAGCCTTGAGCCCGGCCCCTACGACGTGACCATCGACGCCGGCAGGGAGTTCGAGGTCGAGCGCGAGAAGGTCTACCTCGGCGGCTCGACGCACATGTCGACCCTGCCCGTCTACCTGCGGCTCAAGCCCGAGGCCAACCCCGCGCTCGCGGGCGTGCCGAGGCCGGCCGTCGACCTCTTCGTCAAGGCGCAGGAGGCGGCGCGCAAGGGCGACAGCGCGAAGGCCGAGACGCTGCTGGGCGAGGCGGTCGCGCAGCACCCGCAGTTCGGGCTGGCGCACAACGAGCTGGGGCTTATGCACATGCGCGCCGGCCGGCTCGACAAGGCGCTCGAAGCCTACGCCGCCGCCGCGACGACGCTCCCCGAAGACCCTTTCGTCCAGCTCAACTACGGGACGGCGCTGACGCAGAAGAAGGACTTCGCCGAGGCCGAGAAGCAGCTCCGGCGCGCGCTCAAAAAGCTCGGCAAGTCGGCGACGGGACACATGTACCTCGGCGTGGCGCTCATCGGCCTGAAGAACATCGACGAGGCCGAGCGCGAGCTACAGCAGGCGGCCAAACTCGGCGGCGACCAGATGGGCGCGGCGCACAAGTACCTCGGCGGCATCTACTGGGCGCGGCGCGACTACAAGAAGGCCGCCGACGAGCTTGAGACCTACCTCAAGCTCTCGCCCAGGGCCCCCGACGCCGAGCAGGTGCGCGGGACCATCAAAGACCTCCGCACAAAGTCGTAAGCGATTCGCGAGTGCGGCGCGCCGCGCGGCCCGCGCGGGCAACACCGCGCGCGCGGGCCGGCATCTGAGGGGAAACGGTAAACCCTCGATTTCAAACGCCGGGATTTTGAACGCCGCCCCCTGCAAGGAGTGACAGCAGTGAGCAAGACAAGCACCAAACGCCTCATCGCCTGCGCGCTCGCGCTCCTGGCCTGCGCGGCACAGGCCGCCACGGCGCAGGAGCCCAACACGAGCGAGACCAAAGACTACGCGCTCGAACTGCCGACCGAAGCCTGGAGGGCCGTCACGCGCCCGGCCGGCTCGAACCAGCACCCCGAGTTCGTCAACGGCGACCGCTCGGCCGGCTACCTGCGCGTGCGCCGCGAGGAGGTCGAGTCGAACACGGAGCTGCGCGAGTACGCGCGCGCCGAGTCTGACACCAAGCTGCGCTTCCTGCCCGGCTTCGTCGGCGGCAAGGACGAGCGCTTCGCCGGGCGGCTGAGCGGTGTTGTCTCGAACTACGAGTACACGAGCGGGGGCAAGGCGATGGCCGGCCGCGTCTACTACCTACAGGCCGACGCCCGGACGGTCTACGTGCTCCACTTCACGGGTCTGCGCGACCGCCTCCAGCGCATCCAGAACCAGACCGACGCCATCGCCCGCAGCTTCCGCCTGAAACAGTGAAGGGAAGTAGACAGTAGACAGTAGGCTCCGCTTGACGGGCGTTGACGCTGGGACGCGGACGGCTCTGCTGACGGAGGTTCTTCTACTGTCTACTGTCTACTGTCTACTCGCCTTATGAAACTCGCGCCGGGTATCGCCGTCCGCAAGTCGCCGATTGACGGCAAGGGCTGCTTCGCCACGCAGTTCTTCCCGAAGGGCAGGAAGATAGCGGAGTACACGGGCGAACTCATCGGCGAGCGCGAGGTCGAGCGTCGCATCAAGACGCGCCGCAAGCACCGCATCTGCGCGCTCGAATACGGCCGCCACCTCGACGGCGCGCGCGGCGGCAACGGCACGCACTACATCAACCACTCCTGCCGCCCCAACTCCTACATGCGCGTGACGCGCGGCCACCTGCTCTTCATGGCGCTCAGCGACATACGACCCGGCGAAGAGATCACCTGCGACTACGTCTCCACGCACCACCCCGACACGTACCGATGCCGCTGCAAGGCCGAGGGCTGCCGCGGCACGCTCAACAAACGCTAGAAGACAGGCGGCCCGTCTCCCGCGCCGCCTCTTCAAAGTCTGGGGAGGGTGAAGCCGACGCGGGAGCCGTGGCCGGGTTCGGACTGGAGGAAGACCTGGCCGCCGTGCTGCTCGACGACCTGTCGGACGAAGGAGAGGCCGAGCCCCGTCGACTCTTCCTCCTTGACCCTCCCGTCGCGCGCGACGCGGTAGAACTTCTCCCACACGCGATCCTGATCTTCGGGCGGGATGCCGTAGCCGCGGTCTTCGACCGTCAGCCGCACGGCGTCGGCTTCGAGCACGGTGGTGAGCGTGATTGAGGTGCGCTCGGGGCTGTACTTGATGG
The DNA here is from genome assembly GCA_036399155.1 of Pyrinomonadaceae bacterium. Taxonomy (GTDB): domain Bacteria; phylum Acidobacteriota; class Blastocatellia; order Pyrinomonadales; family Pyrinomonadaceae; genus QHXN01. The sequence continues at coordinate 1,010 of DASWNR010000011.1, read as the reverse complement.
CGTTGTCCACGAGGTTGGCGACCGCCTGCGTGATGAGCCCGCGGTCGGCCGCCACCGGCGGGAGCCGCTGGCCGTCGCGCTCGACCAGCCGGATGCGCTTGCGCTTGGCGACCGGCTGGAAGCTCGCGATGGTCTCGCGCACCACGTCGTCGAGTGTGAGCGGCGCCATCAGAACTTCCTGCCTGTCCTTCTGTTCGAGCTTCGCCATCGAGAGGAAGGTCGAGAGCATGCGCGAGACGCGCTGCGACTCGGCGTGGATGATGGAGAGGAACTCGCGAGCGTCCTCGGGCACGCGCTCGTCGGCCATCAGCAGCTCGGCGAAGCCGTTGATCGAGGTGACGGGCGTGCGCAGCTCGTGCGACATCAGCGACAGCATGTCGCTCTTGAGTCTGTCCAGCTCCTTCATGCGCGTCACGTCGCGCACGGTGACGGCGAAACAGAGCGGGAGCCCGGCCTTCGCCCCGGACTCTTCGCCGTCGCGCCCCTGGGCCGCGGACTCGGTGACGACCGCGATGCGGAGCGCGAGCGTCTCGCCGCGGTCGAGGAACGTCAGCTCGCGCTCGTAGGGCTGGCCGGTCTGTAGCACGCGGCGGACGGCTATCTGCGGCTCGTCGAAGACGCCCGTGCGGAAGCGTTCGAGCAGGCCGAAGAGGTCGAGGTCGCGCCACCGGCTGCCGCCGAGCCTCGCCGCGCCGAGCATCGCCGGGTTGACGAAGGCGAGCGTGCCGTCGAGGTACGCGACCGCGTGGCCGTCCGAGCCTTCGGAGAGCACGCGCCCCGCGGAGCCCAGCTCGGTCAGAAGCCCGCTCACCACGCCGAAGGCTTCGAGGCGCTGTCGCGCCGCGCGCGAGGAGTAGAAAGTCTCCCTCTCTCTCGGCACGCCGAGCGCCCGAGCGTCGTCGCGCTGTAAGTTGCGCGCGAACTGCGCGCCGACCGTCTCCAAAAGAGGCCTGTCCTCCTCGTCGAAGCGTTCGCGCAGACGGAGCAGCAGCGCGCCGACCGCGCGGCCG
>DASWNR010000010.1:0-14194 GCA_036399155.1 Pyrinomonadaceae bacterium | reverse complement strand
CTCGGGCGCCAGCTCGAACCTGAGCCAGCTCAGCCGCCGTGCGGTGTTGATGTCGGGAACGTCGAGCTGGCAAACGCTATAGGAACCGCCTGTGTCGTACATGGTTCTTCTCCTTCACTGCCGTCGGCGCGGCGGGCCCGTCCCGGCTCCGCGTCGAGCAGTCGCGCCGCGCGCACGGCGGTCGCGCGGTCGCCGAGCAGCGCCGTCAGCTCGGCGACCCGCGAGAGCGCGCGCGTCAGCGCCTCGGAAATCCGCGCGGCGTCGCCGGCGCGTAACTGTTCCTTGAAGTGGGCGGGGCGTCGCGACTCGCTCGGTTCGACCGCGAGGTCGCGGACGGCCGCGAGCGCCTGCATAAGCTCCGCGCTCGCGCGCTCGCGGTGCGCGACGAGGCGCGTGACGTTGCGTCGGTGGACGCAGCGCCCGGCCGTCAGCAGGTCGTCGCCACCCCGCCCGGCGATGCGGCACAGCTCCATCTCGCGCGACGTGGGGCGCGCATCGGGGCTGGCCCCCTCGGACGCGAGCGCGAGCCCCGCGTAACGCTCGACCGCCTCGCGCGCGGCGTAGAGCGCGAAGCGCCCCGCCTCGTCCTTGATGGCGCAGGCGTCTTCGAGCGCGTCCTCGACGGCGCGCAGCGAGTTGACCGCCGCGCGCTTCGCACGCTCGACGTGCTGCTCGACGAGGTCGCCGCCCTCGGACGTTCTGGCTCGCCCGCCGCGACGCGAAGCGCGCACGGCGAGACGCCTGAGCGAAGTGAAGGGCCATGCGAGCGCGGCGCCCGCGCCCTTCAGGAGCGCCGTCGGCGTTCGCGCGCCGCACGCCTGTTCCGAGAGGAATCGCGACACGCCGAAGGGCGCCGCAGCCGCGAGGTAGATGATGAAGAGGTCGCTCAGAATCATCGCGCCCTTCCGAAGGGCAACGCACATGCCAGCTTCGCGCGCGGCCGATGTGAGCGAAGAGCGCCGTCGGAAGAGTCTTCTTGATGCGCGTGCGTGCGGGATTTTTGGCGGGCCGGGCGGGCCGGTCGCGTGTCGGAGGGTTCGCGGCGCGGGCCGCCGGTTTTGGCAAAGAGCGCGCGTGCGGGTGTCGGCTTGGCAGAATGCCAACCCGCGCGGCTCCGAGCGATGCTGTTCGCAAAGAAGCCACGCGCGCGCACATTCTGTCCGTTGCTGTTGCGGCGCGCGCTTGAAACAAGGCGTCTCGGGACTCAAAACGTTCGGGCAACACGAAGGCTTCGGGGGGCATCAGTTAAGTAGCTCCCACGGAATCTCCCTGCAAAATCTCGCGCAGGCGTGGCCGTACCGGCCAGAGTTGTCAAACTTTTATGGCGGCGGTCTCACGACGAGCGAGCGGCAGAGCTTTCGCGCTTAAAGGCGAAGGCTGTGGCCTTCGATTTGCTTTTTAATTCCGCGAGAGTCTGGCGGACAGGCGTTAACCGAACAACAAAACGGAACTTTTGACCACGCCCGTTCGTCTTAAGTGAACACGAACAAGGAAACGGTAAACGGAATAATCATCATGCAGAAGAAAACCCCGATCAAAGTCATCAAGCGCGACGAGAGGAATCGTCAGCAACAGCCGGCGGCCGAGGTCGTCACCGAGCGCACGTCCGCGAAGGAGGCCGCGCGCGACATGGTCGCGACCGTCTCGCAGTGGGTCAACGAGTTCCAGCAGAAGCGCCGCTCGGAGACCGCTCAGGCGATCAAGACGCTGTTCGCCGACCCGACGCCGCAGACCAGCAAGGCTTAGACTCTCTCTCCACGCGCCCACGCCTCAACCCGAAAGGCTCTCGCAACGGGGACGCGCACGAAGCCAGACTAAAGCTCGACACGGACACGAAGGCCGGGGCTGTTACAGACAGCCCGCGGCCTTCGTGCGCGCGTGCGCCGCGGCGTTGACACGCGTGCGCCGGCGCGCATAGGATTCGCGGCACATAATGCCCGTCCCCGGAGGCTCTCGATGAAGAAGACCGGCACGAAGCAGTCGAGCAAGCGCGAGGAGCACCCGCTCTTCGATTCGATTCGCAAGCCCGTGGCCCCGCCCGGACACCCCCTCTCTCGCGCCAAGCCCGAGGGGCGCGCGCACCCGGCCGAGCGCAAGGTCAAACACAAGCACCGGCCGGGGGACGGCGAATGACCTCGGACGAGACGGGCCGCGCCTTCCTCGACGAAGCGCGCCGCCACCTCCTGGAAGACTACCTGCCGAAGATCGAGCGCTGCCTCGGGCGGCTCACAGACGAGCAGGTCTGGTGGCGCGCGGGCGAGCACTCCAACAGCGTCGGCAACCTCCTCTTACACCTCGAAGGCAACCTGCGGCAGTGGGTCGTCTGCGGCGCGGGCGGCGTCGCGGACTCGCGCGACCGCGACCGCGAGTTCGACGAGCGTCAGCAGTTCTCGCGAGAGGTATTGCTCGCGAGCTTGCGGGCTACAGTTGAGGAGGCGGATGAAGCGCTCGCGCGACTCGACGCTTCGGCGCTCCTCGAAACGAGGCGCGTGCAGGGGCTCGAAGTGACGCTGCTCGCGGCCGTCTTCCACGCCGTCGAACACTTCTCGACGCACACGGGGCAGGTCATTCTCCTCACCAAGATGCTCTCGGGCGGCGACCTCGCCTTCTACGACTTCTCGGCCGGCGTGCCGCGCGGGACGTGGGGCGGACGGCGTGAAAACTAAAAACCGAAAACACTAATTTTTGACTTTCAAATCTCGCGCGTTCGTGGTTAATATGTCGGGCGAGGTGAGCATTCCTTGATAGTCGGCCGGAGCCGCACACGCGGTTTGAACCCGCAGAAGTCCGCGCCGCCGCCGTCATACAACATTCCCCGAGGAGGCTTCTGTTAAATGACCTATGTCGTTTGTGAACCGTGTGTGAACTGTCGCTACACGGACTGCGTGGTCGTCTGCCCGGTCGAGGCTTTCCACCTGGACGACACCGCGGTGTGGATCAACCCCGAGACCTGCATCGACTGCGACGCGTGCGTCCCCGAGTGCCCGGTCGAGGCCATCTTCGCCGAGGACAAGGTGCCCGACGAGTGGCAGCACTACACGGCCATCAACGCCGAGAAGTCGCTGAGCGGCCTGCCTATCGTCAGCGAGAAGCTGGAACCGCTCTGTTAAGGACGGGCGTGGAGCGCGGAGGAGGGCGACGCTGGCTGAGCACGCTGGCCGGCCTCGCGGGTCTGACCGCGGGCGCGGTCGGTGCGGCGCTGCTCCTCAGGCGGCGGGCCCCGGCGGAGAAGGTCAGGTCGATCTACCCGGAGTACAACCGCCGCGCCGGCGACCGCTGGGCGCGTCCGGGCATGGAGGTCACCTTCCGCGCCGAGCTGATGCCCGGCCGGGCGCGCTCCGAAAGGACGTTCCGCGTCGCCGACATCCGGCCGAGCGGCCGCGTCACCCTCGAAGGCTTCACCGCCGAACACTCCGAGACGGAGTTCGAGCCGGCGCGCTGAGGCGGTTCAAAGGTCACGTCAAAGAGTAAGGGCGTCGCTGCGAAGGCGACGCCCTTACTCTTTGTCCGCCCGACCCTGTTCGCTCACCACTCGTACACGCGCCCGGGCTCCATCGCGGAGAGGCGCGGGACGCCGAGGGCTTCGAGCTCCTCGACGAGCCGGCTTCGGAACGAGGGCTTGAGGTGCATGGCGAGGATGTCGAGATCCTTGTGCGAGAGCTTGCGCAGCTCGCGGCCGAGCGAGGAGGGCGTGAGGTGGCCGGAGGTCTCGGCGAGCTTCGCGAGCGAGTCGGGGAACGAAGCCTCGACGAGCAGCGCGTCGAGACGCGGCTCGCGGTTGCAGACGCGCCAGAACTCCTCGGTCTCGGAGGTGTCGGAGCTGAAGCCGACAGTGCACTTGCCGTCCGTGACCACCAGCCCGACGGTCGGGACGATGTGGCTGACGGCGACGGCGCGGAAGGTGAGGTGCGCGGCGCGGAACATCTCGCCCTCCCGGAAGGGGACGAACTCCATGACGCGCGTGCGGCCGTTGTCGAAGTTCTGGAAGGGCGGGTAGACCGTCCCGTTGAAAACGTCGCGCGCCAGAATCTCGCAGACCTCACGCGTGGCGCGGACGCGCACGGGCTCTTCGAGCGAGGCGAAGAGGTCGTCGATGAAGATCGGGAGCGTCGCGACGTGATCCATGTGCGGGTGCGTGACGACCACGTCGCGCACCGCGGCGCGCTCCTCCTCCGAGAGCCCGATGGCGATGCTCCCGGCGTCGATGCAGACGCGCCCGTCAATGACGAAGCAGCTCAGCCGCTGCTCCGGCGAGGCGCGCCCCTCGGCGTCAATCGTGCTCGGCAGGAGTTTGATCTTCACTAAGAATGAGTGACGGGTGGCGAGTGATGAGTGATGAGAAGAGCGTCCGTCTTCTCTTATCACCCATCACCCATCACTTATCACTTCCCTCCAGTTGCAGGCGCAGCCGGTGAATCTGCCGCACGTAGTCTTCTTCGCGGCGCGCGGCCTCTTCGTCGCGCGGGTGGACGCCGCGCGCGACGCGCGAGCGGTGGAAGGCCAGCTCGCTGGCCGCGCGGTTGAGGCGCGAGCGTGCGCGCCAGTGCGAGAGCCCTCCCTCGACGAGCGCGCGGCACGTCGAGCCGGCGCGGCCCCGCACGGAGCAGACGCGCAGGTACTCGGCCTCCGGGAGGAGCCCGCGCGCGACCTCGGGGCGCAGGTGCTCGCGCAGGACGCGGCCCTCGCGCCGGAGCGAGAGGCCGATGACCAGCAGCATCCCGAAGAAGGTCGGCATCATCACGAGGAAGTATGTCAGCAGCACGTAAGCGCCGTCCTCGCTCACGTCGGCCATGCGCGCGGAGGCGTTCCAGCCCGCGTGCAGCAGGACGGCGGCGGCGAACCCGGCGGCCGGCGCCAGCACCTTCACCAGACGCCTCCCCGTCTGCGCCGCCAGCCCGAGCCCGACGCCCGTCATCCCCGTGAACAGGGGGTGCGCGAACGGCGAGAAGAGCCCGCGCACGATGAAGACGCCGAGCGCGTTGTCCCCGGCGACGGCCGCGCCGTAGTACTTGACGTTCTCGGTCATCGCGAACCCGAGCCCGACCATCGCGGCGTAGACGACGCCGTCGGTCACGTTGTCGAACTCGTCGCGCTTCCAGAAGAAGAGCGCGAAGAGGACGAGCGCCTTGGAAGTCTCCTCGACGAGCGGCGCGGAGACGACCAGCCCGTAGGTGTCGCCCGCGGCCTCGCCGGCGGCGAGCGCGACGAGCGCGACGCCGACCGAGTTGATGACGATGGAGAAGAAGGCCGCGACGAGCGCGCCCCAGAAGAAGGCCGCCGCCAGCATCACGGGCGGCTCCGGCTCGTAGCGGTCGAGCCAGAGGACGAGCGTGACGTAGACGGGGACGGGCAGCGCGGCCGCGAAGAGGCCGGCGAGGAAGGGCACGAGCCCGGTCTCGTAGCCGATCATCCAGAGCGTGATGAGCCCGGCGAGCAGCGCCGCCAGCACGGCCAGCGAGCCGAGCGCCCAGCGGAGCGCGGCCCGCCCGCGCGCGCGCGTCTGCCGCGCGACCGTCACGCCGGGGGAGGGGGGGGCGGGGAACTGATCCATAGGACTCGGGCCGTCGCGGCGGCTCGGCGACTAGCCTTGTGAGTTCAGGTAGAGAAGGAGTATGAGCAGGCCGCCTATAATCAGCACGGCCACGAAACCGATGACGGCGAGCAGCACGGCGCTGCCCCCCTTCGGCGCGGGCGCGGACTGCGCGTCGTGCGACGGGCGCTCAGCGGAAGGGCGGGGGCGCGTCGCGGCGGGCGGAAGCTGCTGGCCGACCACGGTGGCCGCCATGTCCCAGCCCTCGCCGCGTCGCGGGGCGGCGGCGCTCATCCCGACCACCGCGCCGCACTTCGGGCAGAACGCCTGGTCGGCGGCCAGCCCCGCGCCGCACTTCTGACAACGCGTGTCCATCTTCCTTACAACCCCCTCGCCTCCCCGACTAATCGCCCCGGGCGAAAACGGAACGCAAGTATAAACGGACAGTCGCGCGACTTCCAACCGAATTATTCGGGCGGCGGGGTGTGGATGGACGCTTCGGCGTGGAAGGACTATAATCCGGGCTTCGGCCGCCGCAGGCGGCGGGCCCGCAACCTTCGGCTCCCAACGTTAAAGTACACGCGGCTCGCGCCCCCTTTTCTAAAACGGAGACAGACTTTTGCCCACCCCTCCAGCAGAGCAGGCGGCACCGCAGCGTCGCGCGCGCGGCCAAGCGGTCGGCGCGCGCAGGCGACCGCAGCAGCACCCGCGCATGCCCTCGACGGCCGGCTACATGTTCGCGGCCGGCGGGCTCGCGCTCGCGCTCTTCTGGCTCATCTGGATGCTCCTGCGCTCGGACGGCGACGAGGCGCCATGGATACCCGCGGGGCTCGCCGCGGGGTTCGTCATCCTCTGCGCGGCGGCGGCGCGCGAGGTCGTGATGCGCCGCGCCTGGGCGCGCTACACGCGCGAGATGGAGATGGTGATGGGCGCGGCCGACACGGTGCGCGTCGCGCCGAGGGCGAAGACGCCCTCGAACAGTTGGCCGGGGATGCAGGCGCAGGTGGCCGCGCTCCGAGGGTTGCAGCAGCGGCTCGCCGAACTCGACTCGCCTAACACGCCGCCCGAGTCGCACCTCGAAGCGTACAAGCTCTGCGAGCAGTACCTCGCGAATTCGGACGAGACTCTGCGCTCGCCCGGCGGGCCGGCCGAGATGCGCGCGGCGCTGCGCTCGGGTCAGGAGCGGGCGCGCGCCCTACAGCGCAAGCACCTGCTGTCGTGGGCGCGCGGCGAGGCGACGCGTCTGACGCACGAGGCTCAGCGGCGCGTCCGCCACTCCGACAAGATTGAGACGGCGCAGCGCGCTCTCGAAGTCCTCGGCGAGGCGCTGCGCGTCTACCCGGGCGAGCCGGAGTTGGTCGACTCGTCGGCGGCGCTCAGGAACTTCGTCGCGTCGGTGAAGGTCGGCCAGTGGGTCGAGATGGCCGAGCGCGCGGCCTTCCGGGGCAAGTACGCGCGCGCGGTGGCGCGCTACCGCGACGCGCTCTTCTACCTCTCGCGCGCCGACATGAGCGAGGACGCGCGCGACGAGGCCGCCGTCCGCATCCAGCGCGAAATCGAGATGCTGCGCGCCCGCGCGCGCACCTCCGACGCGGCCGCCGAGTTCGCCGGCGCCGACGGCGAGGACAAAGACGCCGACGGGGTGTTAGGTTGATCTCGCAACGCTGCCCCAAATGCCGGAGTTCGCGCGTGCGGCGGGGCTACACCGACACGCCGCTCGTGCTACGCCTGATTGGCGTTTATAACCTCTTGTGCGACAATTGCAACCTCCTTTTCAGGGGGTTCGCCGTGCCGGGCACCGTCCCCGCGCGCGGCACGCGACGCCGGCACCAGCACAGACGCCCCGGCGGGCGCGGCGGCGCGGAGCGCGACGCCGGTAAAGAATAGTCCGGCGCGGGCAGCCGGCGCGGCCGGCGAGACATCTACAGTTACTGATTTTCCCGGCCGACGGTCGTCCGAAATCCTCGATTGACCGGCGCAGCGCGTCCCACCCCGCCCCGTTCCGGAAGGCGGCCGGCGCGCTCCCGAAGCGCCACACTTCCACAGGAAGGTGTTTTATGAAAGTGAAAAGCGTTCTTCTCATGCTCGCCCTCGCCCTGCTCGCCGCGTCCGTTCCGGCGCAGGACTCGGGCGGCTCCGCCTCGCAGGTGCCGGTCGTCAACGCCGGCTCGTCCGGCGCACCCTCGCTCGACTCGATGGGCGTCAAGAAGTACCTGCTCGGCCCGGGCGACGTGCTCGACCTGCGCGTCTACAACGAGCCGCAGTTCAACGGCCCGCTCGTCGTCGACGACGAGGGCAACGTCGCGATCCCTTTCATCGAGGCGCCCATCCGCGCGCAGTGCCGCTCCGACCGCGAAATCAAGGTTGACGTGATCAAGGCGCTCTCCAAATACCTCAACAAGCCGCAGGTCAGCCTCCGCATTACCGAGGCGAAGAGCCGGCCGCCGGCCGTCGTCTTCGGCGCGGTGCGCTCGCCCTCGCGCGTCCAGATGCAGCGCCGCGTCAAGCTGCTCGACCTGCTGGCGACGAGCGGCGGCATCACGGAGGCCGCCGGCGGCGACATCCAGATTTTCCACACCGAGGCGGTGATGTGCCCCGAGGCGGAAGACCTCCTCGTGGCGGCCGTGCCCGTGGACAGCTACAAGCCTACGGACCCGACGCAGGTGGGCTACGACATCTACAGCCTGCGCGAGCTGAAGGACGGCAAGGCCGAGGCCAACCCGGTCATCCGCCCCGGCGACATCGTCATCGTTCAGGAGGCGCTGCCCGTCTACATCATGGGGGCGGTGCGCTCGCCGCAGGGCATCTACCTCAAGAACGACATGCAGCTCAAGCAGGCCATCGCCATGGTCGGGGGCCTGGTGAAAGAGGCCAAGGCCAGCTCGATAGTCATCTGGCGCAGGAAGAAGGGGCAGGCCGAGCCCGAGAAGATGATCGTCAACTACAACGACATCAAGAAGGAGAAGGCCAAGGACATCGAGCTACAGCCCTACGACATCGTCGAGGTGCCGGACAACTCCGGCAGCTTCACCAACACGGTCAAGGGGATGCTGATGGGGACGCTCGGAAGCTCGGTCTCGACCTTCGGGCAGACGGTCGTGCCGCGCGTCATCTACTGAGGTCGCGCGGCACCTACTGAAGCCGCGCGGTCGAGGGGAGGCCGGCCTTCTTGGGCGGCCTCCCCTTTTTCGTGCCGGCCGGCCGGCGGCGGTTGGCCGCCCCGCGCGCGGCTGTGTTAGATTATCGGTTTCCTGAGCGCACCTTATTTTTCGGGAGAGTCCTTAATGAGTAGAAACTACAGCCGCGCGGCGGCCGACTCCGCGCGCAAGAAGCGCCGCCGCACCTCACTTCTCATCAGCACCGTCGCCATCGTCATCGTCATCGTCCTGCTCCTCACGGAGCAGGTGGCGCTGCTCTACCTCATCGCCACGCTCGGCGTGGTCGGGCTCCTGCTCGTGGTCGCCTTCTCCGACCTACAGGGCGTGCAGCAGGCCGCCCCCTTGCCCGCGGACGACTCGGCCGCCATCGGCGACCGCAGCGGCGGCGCGAGGGTGACGACCTCCACCTTCGGCGCGACCGCCGCGCCCCGACGCCCCAAGCGCCGCACGAAAAGATAAAGCCGGACGCGAAACCGGACGACGAACCGGGACGCGCGCCGCCTTCGGTTCGTCGTCCGGCGTTTCGAGCCCGTCCTTCCGGAAAAAGAGTTTGAAGTCGCGGCGCGCGCCCTGATATGATTGCTGGCGCCGCGCGGGCGGCCGCCCCCAAGCTCGGAGCTTTCTCCCCGCCGGGTAACTCCCTACAAAATAAACTTATTCTCCGAAGGGCACACGTGTCGCACGGCCGCCCTCGCGAAGACTTCCTAAGTGTCAGAAGTCAAGGGGTTTTTATGCACAGGAGACACGCCACGCGGTTCGCATTCGTAGTCCTTTGCCTCTGCGCCGCGCTGTTCGGCTCGGCGCTGCTGCCGGCCGCGGGGTCGGGGCAGGTTAAGAACGCGGAGTTCGACCAGGCGGTCGGCCGGGTGCTCGGCCGCTACGACAGGCTGGAGCTAGACCCTGCCACGGTCGAGCGCGGCGTCCGCCGGACGGGCCACCTCACGCTCGAAACCTCCGCCGGGACGTTCGAGCTTCTGCTCGCGCCCCACGACGTGCGCGCCGACGAGTACCGCGCCGTCGAAGTCCTTGAGGGTGGCGAGACGCGCGAGCTGCCGCGCGCGCCGGGGCGCACATTCAAGGGAACGCTGGCGGGGGACGCGGCGAGTCAGGCGCGCTTCACCATCGACCGCGACTCCGTCGAGGGGATGATTATCGCGGGCGGCGAGAAGTTCTTCGTCGAGTCGGCCGCGCGGTATTCCCGACAGGCCGCGCCGGGCGATTTCCTCTTCTACCGCGAGTCGGACGTGGCCGGCGGCGACCCTTCGGTCTGCGCCGTCCAGACGCTCGCCGGGCGCGTCAACTCGAAACTCGGCGGCGCGCCCTCGGCGGCGGCGGCCGACGACCCCGGCCAGCCCGCCCTGCCGCCGCTCTCGCCCAAGCGGCAGGCCGACATCGCCACCGAGGCCGACCACGAGTACTTCGTGGCTTCGGGCAGCAACTCGACCGCCGCCAACAACGAAATCCTGAGCATCATGAATCAGGTGGACGGCGTCTATCAGGTCGAGACCGGCATCACCTTCAAGGTCGTCTCGCAGCGCGTCTGGGCGACCCCCAACGACCCATACGACGCCGCCGGCCTGAGCGGGCTGCTCGACCAGGTGCGGGCCGTCTACACCAACACGCCGCCGGCCGGGAGCGAGAACCGCGACCTGGTTCACATGTGGACGGGGCGGGATCTGGACGGGTTCCAGACGGGGCTCGCCTACAGCGAGGTCACCTCGGGCGGCGTCACCACGAGGGGCGTCGTCTGCCGCTTCCCGCAGTTCTCCGTCGGCGTCTCTGAGCGTCTGACGACCGCCCCGCAGAAGTACGTCGTCACGGCGCACGAGATCGGCCACAACTTCGGCGCGACGCACCCCGAAGCCACCGGGCACGCCGAGTGCGCCCTGACCATCATGTCGGGCGTCGCGCAGTCGAACACGCTGTTCACCTTCTGCCAGTTCTCGCGCGACGAGATCACGACTTACGCCGGCGCCAACTCCGGCTGCCTCGCCGCGCTGACCAACACGCCGACCGTGCAGTTCAGCGCGGCCGACTACCGCGTGACCGAGGGCACGAGCAGCGTGCAGGTGACCGTCACGCGCTCCAGCAGCGACGGCGCTTCGACCGTGCAATACCTGACCACTGACGGGTCGGCCAGCGAGCGCTCGGACTACACGACGGCCGTCGGCACGCTCCGCTTCAACGCCGGCGAGACCAGCAAGAGCTTCAGCGTCTTCATCACCGACGACTCGTACGGCGAGGCCCCCGAGACCTTCCAGGTTCTGCTCTCGAACGCGACGAACGCGACGCTCGGCACCCCGAACGCGGCCACCGTCACCGTCATCAGCAACGAGGCTTTGAACGGCCCGAACCCGGTCAAGGACCCGACCTTCAACTCCGACTTCTTCGTCCGACAGCACTACGTAGACTTCCTCAACCGCGAGCCAGACGCGTCGGGGCGCTCGTTCTGGGTCGGCCAGACGACGGGCTGCGGCAGCCCCGACCCGCTGGTCTGCCGCACCAACGTCTCGGCGGCCTTCTTCCTGTCGATAGAGTTTCAGGAGACGGGCTTCTACGCGATACGCGTCCAGCGCGTCGCCTTCGGACGCCGCTCGGACACCCCCTCGACGCGCGTGACTTACCGCGAGCTGATACGCGACCAGCGGCAGGTCGGCGAGGGCGTCGTCGTCGGCCAGGCGGGGTACGAGCAGCTGCTTGACGCCAACAAGAACGCCTACGCCGCGCAGGTCGCCGCCGACGGCCAGTTCGCCGCGCGCTTCCCGCAGACGACGGCCGACGCGTACGTCGGGGCGCTCTACGCCTCGGCCGGTGTACAGCCTTCCGCGGCCGAGCGGCAGGAGGCGGTCAACGCATACAACGCGGGCGGCCGTGCCGCGGCGCTGCGCCGTGTGGCGGACTCTAACTCGGTGAGGGCCGCGGAACTCAACACGGCCTTCGTCCTGTTGCAGTACCACGGCTACCTGCGCCGCAACCCGACCGACGCGCCCAACACAGACGATTCCGGCTACCAGTTCTGGCTGGGCAAGCTCAACGAGTTCGGCGGCGACTACGTCCGGGCCGAGATGGTCAAGGCGTTCATAACCTCGGACGAATACCAGAGAAGATTCGGGCCGTGAGGCGGAAGGCCGGGGGCGGGGGACTGAGGGCGGCCCGCGCGGCCCTCGGTCCCCGCCGCCCGCCGTTTAAAAATTCGGCTTTGTTTCGCGGCGCACTCGCTGCTATCATCCCCGGGCCGCGCGCGCGGCCTTCGCCCCACACGCGAAGCCATATCTCCCCGCCGGTTGAGTTCCCCCAACCCGCAACGCGTCCGCCGAGGGGTGTCTTCATGCGTCTGACCGCCACGCTACTCGTCCTGTCCGCGCTGCTCCTCGCGCCGGCCCCGCGAGCGCACGCCTACACGCTCCACTACACGAGCACGGCCGCCACCGCGCAGGTCAGGTGGCCCGGGGCGAACATCACGGTCGCGCTCTCGACCTCGCTCAGCAACCCCCCCGGGTACGTGCGCGCCGCCGGGGCCGATGTCGTCCTCGCCGCGCGCCGCGCTCTCTCGCGCTGGGCGCTGGCCTCCAACATCCAGTTCACCGTCACGACGAGCAACAACCAGGACGCGGCCGACGACGGCGTGAGCCTCATCACCATCGCCGACACCCCGGCCAACCGCGGGCTCTTCGCGACGGGGGTTCAGCCCGGGCGGACGCGCGTCGATTTCGACGCCGCCACGGGACTGCTCAGCGAGGCCGACCTCGCCGTCAACCCGCTCGCGACGCGCTTCGATTCCTTCGGCAACCAGATCGCGAGCTTCTTCTCGACCGACGGGGCGGAGGGCAGCTACGACCTCGAATCGACCTTCGTCCACGAGATAGGCCACATGCTCGGGCTCGAACACTCGGGCGTGGTCGCCGCCACGATGCAGCCGCGGCAGGGGACGAACGGAACCTACAACCTCCCGAACTTCACGACGCGCACGCTCTCGTCGGACGACGTGGCGGGCATCCGCGCCATCTACGGCCCGCGCACGGGGCTCGGGAGCATCGCGGGTCGCGTCGGCTACGGCTCGCCGACGGGGACGGCCGCCTTCGGCGCGCACGTCTTCGCCGAGGACGTGGCCACGGGGCGGCTCGTCGCCGGCAACGTCGCCAACGCGGCGGGGAACTACCGCATCGACGGCCTGCCGCCCGGCCAGTACCGCGTCGTCGTCGAGCCCCTGGACGAGCCCGTGCTCGCCTCGCTGATAGGCTCGAACGGCGGCTACCCGGGCACGACGCTCAACAACATGCCGCCCTTCACGACCATCGAGGCCGGGACGGTGACGGTCTCGGCGGAGGCCGCCTCGGCGCTCAACGTCGGGGTGCCGGCCTCGACGCCCGCCATCAACCCCAGGTTCATCGGCACGGGCGCGAGCTTCCAGCTCTCGACGGTCGCCGTGCCCGTCGTGCCCGGACAGCCCGCGACCATCCTCATCGGCGGCGACAACCTGAACGTCGCGCCGCCGGGCGGCGTGACCGGCGTCGGCGTCAGCGTCAACTCGCCCTACATCGCCGTGTCGAACGTGCAGCAGCTCAACGGCTTCGGCATCCCCGTCATCAGCTTCGACATCAACCCGAGCGTCCTGACGCCGCCGGGCGAGTACAGCGTCCGCGCGGTCTCGTCCGCGGGGCAGGTGGCCTACGTCTCGGGCGGGCTGACGGTTGACCTGCCGAACGCCGTGCCCGGCGTTCAGAACCTCTCCGACAACTCGACCTTCTTCGTCACGCAGCACTACCGCGACTTCCTCTCGCGCGAGCCCGACCAGGCGGGCCTCGAACACTGGACGGGCGAGATCGAGGCGTGCGGCGCGGACGCGGCCTGCCGCGACGTGAAGCGTAACAACGTCTCGGCGGCCTTCTTCCTCTCGATAGAGTTCCAGGAGACCGGCTTCCTCGCCTACAGGCTCTACAAGGCGGCCTTCGGCAACGTCGCGGGGACGCCCGTGCGCTTCCAGCAGTTCTTCCCCGACACGCAGGAGATAGGGCGCGGGGTGGTCGTCGGCCGGGAGGGCTGGGAGGCGCAGCTCGAAGCCAACAAGCAGGCGTTCGCGCTCCGGTTCGTCCAGCGCGCGGAGTTCTCCGCGCGGCACCCGACGAGCCTGACGCCCGCGCAGTTAGTCGACGCGCTCTACGCCAACGCGGGCGTCGCGCCTTCGGCCGCAGACCGTCAGGCGGCCATCGCGGAGTTCGGCGGGGCAGCCAACACGGCCGACGTGAACGCGCGCGCCCGCGCGCTGCGGCGGGTGGCCGAAACGGCCGCGCTCGTCCAGGCCGAGTTCAACCGCGCGTTCGTGCTGATGCAGTACTTCGGCTACCTGCGTCGGAACCCGGACGACCCGCCGGACACGGACTTGTCGGGCTACAACTTCTGGCTGGGCAAGCTCGACGAGTTCGGCGGCAACTACATCGCGGCCGAGATGGTCAAGGCGTTCATCACTTCAATCGAGTACCGCAGGCGCTTCGGCGCCTAGCGGGCG
>DASWNR010000009.1:0-18095 GCA_036399155.1 Pyrinomonadaceae bacterium | reverse complement strand
AGATGCAGGAGATGCTCTTCCGACGACAGTCGGAGTGGGGCGAGATACACGGGCACGGCCCGCAGGTCTCGGCCGCCGCCGAGCGGCGCGAGCCCGCGGGCGTCCTCTTCGAGCGCTACGCCGCCGAACTCGGGCTCGACGTGGCGAGGGTGCGCGCGGCAATCGCCGAGAGGCGCTACGCCGCGAAGGTCGAGCGCGACAGGCGCGACGGGCAGAGCCTCGGCGTCAGCAAGACGCCCACCTTCTTCGTCAACGGCCGGCAGCTCGCGCGCTTCAGCCAGCAGGATTTGCGCGCCCTCATCGAGGACGAGCTGAAGAAATGAGGGGCCGCCCGCCCGGCTGGACACCCCGGCGCGGCGCGTGCTAAATTCGCGGGGTCAGTAAATTAACTCTAGCGGTTGCCTGAGGATAGGGTCAGGCTCACTGCGGTCTGGGAGGATCATCTGGACAGCCATGGCATTAGCAACTGAGGTCAAGGAAACGATCATCGACACGTACAAGACGCACGAGGGCGACACCGGCTCGCCGCAGGTGCAGGTCGCACTGCTCACTCAGCGCATCAACGAGCTGACCGAGCATTTCAAGACTCACAAGAAGGATAACCACTCGCGGCGCGGGCTGCTCAAGATGGTCTCGCAGCGCAGGAGTCTGCTCGACTACCTCAAGCGTAGAGACATCGAGGGGTACCACGAACTCATCGGCAAGCTCGGCCTGCGCCGCTAACCGGTAGCGTCGAAGGCCGTCAGCGCCCCTTTGGGTTCGCAGCCAGCGAGTGTACGAGCAGGAAAGCCTCTTTAACAAAGCCCCGCGTCCAGTGACAGGCGGGCGGGAGTGGCCGAACGTGACGGCAGAAACTTTCGCGCGCGGACGGTGGGGAGCGGCCTCTAGCAGACAGGCGGAAGGCGGCACCGGCTTCACGGATGGAGCAGGGTGCCGCTTTCTCTTTTTCCGGCCCCGGACGCGCCTCCGCCTCACGTAGCGGCGGCGAGAAGTCCGGCGAGAAACGCACATTTCCGGGCCGCGCGGCGGATGAGACGCCGCGCAAATCCACGGGCCGACCCGCCCAGGCGGGCGGCCAGCCCGAAGGAGACGAAAATAAGATGGCAGCTAAGAAGTTACTGAGAGAGAAGATCAAACTGGGCGAGCGCGAACTCTCCGTCGAGACGGGGCGCGTCGCAAAACAGGCGCACGGCTCCGTCATCGTCCGCTACGGCGACACGATGGTGCTCGTCGCGGCCATCGGCGCGGGCAGCCCGCGCGAGGGCATCGACTTCTTCCCGCTCACGGTCGAATACCGCGAGCACAACTACGCCGCCGGGCGCATCCCCGGCAACTACTTCCGCCGCGAGGGGCGCCCCGGCGAGAAGGAAATCCTGACCGCGCGCATGATCGACCGCCCCTGCCGCCCGCTCTTTACCGAGGGCTACCGCAACGAGACGCAGGTCATCGCCTCGGTCATCTCGGCCGACGACGAGAACGACCCGGACGTGCTCGCCATCACGGGCGCGTCGCTGGCGCTCTACCTCTCGGACATCCCGTTCCCGAACCCCATCGCGGGCGTCCGCGTCGGGCTCGTGGACGGCCGCTACCTGATCAACCCGACCTACGACGAGGTGCGCGAGTCGCGCCTGAACCTCGTCGTCGCCGGCACCGAAGAGGCCATCGTCATGGTCGAGGCCGGCGCCAAGGAGGTCTCAGAGGAGATCATGGTCGAGGCCCTGATGCTCGCGCACAAGGAGATTAACCGCCTGTGCCGCTGGCAGAAGGAGCTTTACAAGGCGCTCGACATCCAGAAGCGACCCGTCGAGACTCCGGTCTTGAACGAGGAGATGCTGGGCGAGGTCGAGCGCAACTACTCCGAGCGCCTGCGGGACGCGCTCAACACCGAGGCGCACGGCAAGATCGCCTCCTACGCGGCCGTCGACGCGCTCAAGAAGGAGGTCGTCGAGAGCTACCCCGAGGACGCGCCCGAGAAGCGCCAGCAGGCGAAGAAGATTTTCGACCACCTCAAGGAGAAGATTTTCCGCGAGGACATCCTCGGCAAACGCCGCCGCCCGGACAACCGCAAGTTCAGCGAGATTCGCCCCATCGACTGTGAGATCGGCTGGCTCCCGCGCGTCCACGGCTCGGCGCTCTTCACGCGCGGCGAGACGCAGGCCATCGTCACCTCGACTCTGGGGACGAAGCAGGACGAGCAGTTCATGGACGACTTGGAGTCGGGCGAGATAAAGCGCCGCTTCCTGCTCCACTACAACTTCCCGCACTACTCGGTCGGCGAGGTGGGGCGCTTCGGCTCGACCTCGCGACGCGAGATAGGCCACGGCGCGCTCGCGCGCCGCGCTTTAGAGCCCGTCTTGCCGAGCGAAGCCGACTTCCCGTACTCGCTCCGCATCGTCTCGGACATCACCGAGTCGAACGGCTCGTCTTCGATGGCGACGGTCTGCGGGGGCTCGCTCTCGATGATGGACGCGGGCGTCCCCATCAAGTCGGCCGTGGCCGGCGTCGCGATGGGTCTCGTGATGGAGGGGAACCGCTACGCGATTCTCTCCGACATCGCGGGCGCGGAAGACCACTACGGCGACATGGACTTCAAGGTCGCCGGCACGCGCGAAGGCATCACCGCGCTCCAGATGGACATCAAGATCGGCGGCATCAACGCGCAGATCATGGCCGAGGCGCTGGAGCAGGCCAAGAAGGGGCGCATGCACATCCTCGGCATCATGGAGCAGGCCATCCCGGCCGCGCGCGAGGAGCTTTCGCCGTACGCGCCGCGCATCATCACGATTAAGATCAACCCCGACCGCATCCGCGACGTCATCGGACCGGGCGGCAAGATCATCCGCGCCATCGTCGAGGAGACCGGCGCCAAGATCGACGTGGAGGACGACGGCACGATCTTCATCGCCACGGCCGACGGCGACGCCGCCCAGGCCGCTGTCGCGAAGATTCGCGGGCTGACGGCCGAGGCCGAAATCGGCGAGCAGTACCTCGGCACCGTCACGCGCATCGTCGATTTCGGGGCGTTCGTCGAGATTTTCCCCGGCACCGACGGCCTGCTGCACATCAGTGAAATCGCCGAGCACCGCGTCCGCGACGTGCGCGACGAGCTCAAGGAGGGGCAGCAGATTCTCGTCAAGTGCATCGGCAAGGAGGGCAACAAGATAAAGCTCTCCCGCAAGGCCGTGCTCAAGGACGAAAAGGGCAAGAACGGCCGACCCGAGCGCGCCGAGGCGGCCGGCCACGGCGACAATGATTAGCCCGGCCGCCCGCCGGCCGGCTAAGTCGTGAGATAAAAAAGGGTTCTCCCTCCGGGGGCGGGCCCTTTTTTATCTTGACAGTCCCCCCGCCCGGCGGGTTTAATGAGCACCCGAAACTGGAACTCAAAGGCTATTCGGAGTCTCTCTCCTTTGCGGTAAACCGGAAGAGGGTTCGCCGCAAGTAGTTTAAATCAAGGGCAGTTAAAGGCTTTGGCGGGTCGGAACCGGACGACGCGAGTGCCGCCGCCGGCCTCGGTGTCGCCGCCGGGTAAGATTTCCGGCCGCCGCCGTCAGCCCGAACCGGCCAGCCCGGCCGCAAGGTTTCAGACGCAAAGCTTTCTTCGGGAATGGATGCAAGGGAGGATGACCCCGCGATGAGGCATCAAGCGATACGCACAACGGCTCTGATGCTCGGCGTTATATTCGCAGCCGCCGCGCCGGCGAAGGCCGGCACCATCACCTTCGGTGACCTGGTGCGCACGGTCGGCGCCAGCGGCCAGCTACGCCCGGCCAGTGATGTCCGCCTGCGCTTCGGCGCGCGGACGGGCGCGGCCACGGCGCAGGGCGGTTCGACGCAGAGCGACACGACCTCCTCCTCCAGCCCCGACCAGCAGCAGCCCTCGGGCGCGCAGCCGACGGCGCAGACCTCGCCCGACCAGACGCCCTCGCAGAGCGGAGGCCGCGTCGAGACGGTCGACCTCGGCGACGTGACCGGCACGGTCTGCGACTGCGGCGAGATTCCGTTCACGCCGCCCAAGGCCGGCGGGTTCCCGTGGTGGCCGCTGCTCGGCGGCGCCGTGATCCCGTTCATCATCCCGCGCGGCGACGACGAGCCCGAGACGTTCCCGACGCCGCCCAATACGCCCGAGACGCCCGTGCCCGAGCCGCTCTCGCTCATGCTCTTCGGGACAGGCCTGCTCGCGGTCGGCGCCAGCGCCCGCCGCCGACACGGCCGCCGCCGCCTCGAAGCCGAAGCCCTGAGCGCCGCCCCGGCGGAGGAGGTCTAAACCGATGAACCGCCCCAAAGCCTTCGGCGCGCCGCGCCTGCTCGCCGCCGCCTTCGTCATGCTCGCGCTCGCCGCGTCCGCCGCGTTCCTGACGGCGGGCGTCGAGGCCAAGAAGAAGCAGAAGAACAATAAGAACCAGCCGACGACGGGGCGCATCGAGGTCTCGACGCAGCCGGGCGGCTACCCCATCATCATCGACGGCCAGCCCGCCGGCGAGACGACCGACTACGTCCGCGCCATCGAGCTTGAGCCGGGCACGCACACCGTCGAGATTACGTTCCCGAACGGCACGCCTTGGCGGCAGACCTTCAACATCATCGCCGGGCGCAAGAACTGCATCGCGCTCAACTACCGGCCGCGCACCATCGACATCCCGGCCGTGCCCGTCTCGCCCTGCCCGTACCCCGTAAACGTCACCGCGCCCGCGCAGGTCAACGACGGCGACATCGTGACGTTCACGGCCGACGTGGGCTACCAGGGGCCGTCGGCGCTCAACTACACCTGGACGGTGAGCCCGCCCGCCGCGCGCATCCTTTCGGGCGTGGGCACGCCGACCATCACGGTCGACTCTTCGGGCTTGGGCAACAGGCGCGTCACGGCCATCCTCGTCGTCGACGACGGCTCGGGCGACCGCGCGTGCCGGCAGACGGCGCAGGCCGCCACGGGCGTCGGCGCGCTGCCGACCATCACGCCGCCCAAGCGCTTCGACGAGTTCCCGTCCATCGCCTTCGACGACGACAAGGCGCGGCTCGACAACCTCGCCATCGAACTCCAGAACAGCCCGGGCTCGACCGGCTACGTCATCGCCTACGCCGGGCGCGGGCGCCGCGAGGGCGAGGCCGGCCGCATGGGCAGGCGCGCGCTCGACTACCTGACGACCACGCGCGGCATCAGCCGCGACCGCCTCGTCTTCATCGACGGCGGCCACCGCGAATCCAACAGCTTCGAGCTGTGGGTCGTCCCGCAGGGGGCGGACGCGCCGCGCCCGACGCCGACGCTCACGCCCGAACAGGCCGCGCCCCCGCGCCGCACGCGCCGCGACTAAAGCGCGCGGGGAAGAAGTTAAGGACGGCGAAGCGCCGTGCTCCTCGGACGAAGGGCACGGCGCTTCGGCTTTCGGCCGCCGCGTTTGCGCTCTGGCACGGCCTTTTCTATAAGTCCCGTGCGGGTGTCCGCCCTCGTACTGTTACGGAACGTGTGCGCGGCGCTCGATTCCTTTCGTCGTTTAGTTTTAGAACTTTTGACCTCGCTTTTGCGCCCCGCGCGGGCGCCGGACGGGAACGGATTTCCAGGAGGACTTAAAGACAATGGCTGAAGGTGAAGGCTCAAGTAACACCGGCGTGGTCGCCATCGTGGTGATCTTTCTAATCGTCGTCATCGCCGCGTTCTTCGCGTACCGCGGCGGCATGTTCGGCGGCGGGGGCAAGAAGACGGAGGTGGACATCAACGTCAGCGCGCCCGCGACGAAGTAGCGACGCGGAAGTCGAAACTCGAAGGGGGAGGGGGGGCGTCGCGCGTGCGGCGTCGCCCCTCCCTTCTTTTCAACTCCGCCGCGCGGCTGCTAACATGGCCGAAAACCGTGAACCGTGAGCCGCAGACCGTGAAGAGATAAAAGCCGGCTCTTACTTGTCGCGGCCTGCGGCCGACGGTTCACGGCCCCCGGCAGAAGCGGAGAAGCACATTGGCAGCACCGAACATCGAGACAATCGTGTCGCTCTCGAAGCGGCGCGGGTTCGTTTTCCCCTCGTCGGAGATTTACGGCGGCCTCGGCAGCGCGTGGGACTACGGCCCGCTCGGCGTCGAGCTGGCCAACAACGTCAAGCGCGCCTGGTGGCGCTGGCTCGTCTACGAGCGCGACGACATCGAGGGCGTCGACTCCTCCATCATCCTCAACCGGCTGGTCTGGAAGTACTCCGAGCACGAGGCGACCTTCAACGACCCGCTCGTGGATTGCCGCAAGTGCCAGTCGCGCTTCCGCGCGGACAAGCTGGTCGAGGAGTTCGGCTCGGGCGAGGGGGCGGAGCTGTCATCGGTGGCCTGCCCGAAGTGCGGCGCGCACGACTGGACGGAGCCGCGCCCCTTCAACATGATGCTTGAGACCCGGCTCGGCGCGGTCGCCGAAGAAGACCCGGCCTCGCTCGCGTACCTCCGGCCCGAGACGGCGCAGGGCATCTTCATCAACTTCCTCAACGTCCAGACGACGACCCGGCGCAAGCTGCCATTCGGCATCGCGCAGGTCGGCAAGAGTTTCCGCAACGAGGTGACGCCCGGCAACTTCATCCTCCGCACGCGCGAGTTCGAGCAGATGGAGATGGAGTACTTCGTCCGCCCCGACGCCGATCACTTCCGGCTGGTCGACTACTGGGTCGAGCAGTACATGGGTTGGTACACGGGGCTCGGGCTCGCGCGCGAGAACCTCTACCTCTACGAGGTGCCCGGGGAGAAGCTCGCGCACTACTCGCGCCGCACGGTGGACATCATGTACCGCTACTTCCCCGAGCGCCCCGAGGAGGCGCGGCAGTTCGAGGAGCTGATGGGCATCGCCTACCGCACGGACTTCGACCTGCGCCAGCACTCGAACAAGCCCGAGGACGCCGAAGGCAAGCGCCGCAACGCGGACTCGACCGCCGACCTCTCCTACTTCGACGAGGCGGCGAAGGAGCGCTTCTACCCGCACGTCGTCGAGCCGGCGTCGGGTGTCAACCGCTCGCTCCTGGCCTTCATGATGGACGCCTACGACGAGCGCACGACCGACAAGGGCGAGAAGCGCGTCGTCCTCAAGCTCCACCCGGAGCTGGCCCCGATTAAGGTCGCGGTGCTGCCGCTGGCGAAGAACAAGCCCGAGATAGTCTCGATGGCGAGGGCGGTCAAGGCAGAGTTGCAGCCCGCCATGCGCGCCGTCTACGACGACACGGGCGGCATCGGCAAGCTCTACGCGCGCCAGGACGAGATCGGCACGCCCTTCTGCGTCACCGTGGACCACCAGTCGCTCGAAGACGAGGCCGTCACCGTCCGCGACCGCGACTCGTGGGGGCAGGAGCGCGTCAAGACGGCCGAGCTGGCCGATTATTTGAAGAAGAGGCTGGGGATCAAGTGCTGACATGGCGGTAGTCAAAAAACGCAACCAGCAGACCGAGTCGCGGCTGCTCCTGGAATCGGACGAGCCCGTCGAGCTGCCGCCCGCCGAGGTCGAAGAGTCGGCGGTCGTCCTACAGTTCGAGCAGTTCCGGCAGTACGTGCCCGAGCTGCTCGAAGAGCTGCGCGACGGCGTCGAGGCCACGCCCGTCCCGGTGATGATGGACGGCTCGACCTTCGTCATCCACGGCGACACGCGCAGCTTCTGGGTCAAGCTCTGGCACTCCTCGCCCGAGATGACGCACGTCGAGCGCGTGCAGATCATTAGCTGCCTGCCCTCGACCCGCGGCCTGCAAATCCTCGTCGAAGACCCCGAAGGCTACGACGACGAGGAGGACGACGAGCCGGCCGACGACGGCGACTTCGACGAAGAGGACGAAGAGTTCGGCGGCGACGGGGAAGAGTCCGACGGTGACGGCCCCGCCGCGCCGCGCGCCTAGCGACGTCGCCGCCGCCACGGCGGCCCGCCCGCGCCGCCTTTCCGATGGCTTCACCCACTCCCGAAAAAATTCTGAGGCTGGCGCGCGCCGTCGCCGAGGCGGGCGGGCGCGCGCTTCTCGTCGGCGGCTGCGTGCGCGACCGCCTGATGGGGCGCGAGGTGAAGGACTGGGACGTTGAGGTCTACGGCGTCGAGCCGGCGCAGTTGCGCGAACTGCTCGCGCGCTTCGGGCGCGTCAACGTCGTCGGCGAGGCGTTCACCGTCTACAAGCTCGGGCAGGACGTTGACGTTTCCATCCCGCGCCGCGAGCGCAAGACGGGGCGAGGCCACCGCGGCTTCTACATCGAGGGCGACCCCTCGATGTCTTTCGAGGAGGCCGCGCGCCGCCGCGACTTCACCGTCAACGCCATCCTCGAAGACCCGCTCGGCGGCGAAATCATAGACCCGTACCGCGGCCGCGCGGACATCGACGCGAGGCTGCTGCGCGCCGTCGCGCCCGACACCTTCGTCGAAGACTCTCTGCGCGTGCTGCGCGCCGCGCAGTTCGCCGCGCGCTTCGGCTTCGACGTGGAGCCCGCGACCGTCGAACTCTGCCGCTCCATCGACCTCACAGACCTCCCGGCCGAGCGCGTCTGGGGCGAGCTTGAGAAGATACTCCTCGCCGCGCGTGAGCCTTCGGTCGGCCTCCGTTGGCTCGACCGCCTCAACGTCACCCCTCAGCTCTTCCCCGAGCTGGACGCGCTCAAGGGCGTGGAGCAGGAAAAAGACTGGCACCCCGAGGGCGACGTTTTCGTCCACACACAACTCGTCTGCGACCGCGCGCGCGAGTTGATTGACGACTTGGATTACGCGCGGCGCGTGACGCTGATGCTCGCGGCGCTGTGCCACGACTTTGGGAAGCCCGCGACGACAGAGTTCGCGGAGGGGCGCGTCCGCTCGCGCGGGCACGACGAGGCCGGCGCCGCGCCGACCGTGTCATTCCTCGACCGTCTGAAGCTCTTCACGCTCGACGGCTACGACGTGCGCGCGCAGACGGTCGCGCTCGTCCGCGAACACCTCAAGCCCGGCGAGTTCTACCGCGCGCGCGGCGAGGTCTCGGACGGGGCCTTCCGCCGCCTCGCGCGCCGCTGCGAGCTTGAGCTGCTCTACCGTCTGGCGAGGGCCGACACCCTCGGCCGCAACGCGCCGTGGGTGCCGCGCGAGAAGTGGTTCGACTCCGACGCGCAGGAGTGGTTCATCGGGCGCGCGCGCGAACTCTCGGTCGAGAAGGGGCCGCCCGCGCAGATTCTCCTCGGCCGCCACCTGCTGGAGATGGGGCTCAGGCCGTCGCCGCTCGTCGGCCGAATACAGCGCGCCGTCTACGAGCTACAGCTCGACGGCCGCGTCCGCACGCTCGAAGAGGCGAAGGAGGCCGCGCGCGAGCTTTTGCGGGAACAGCGCGATGACGGCCACCCCCTGTGACTTTGGCGCCGGGCCTGTTGTAAAATGGCGCTTACTTTCAAAAGCCTCGCTCTTATCACTTCAATCCCCGAGGAAGAAAATTGCCATGATAGATTTCGAGTTGACCGAGGAGCACAGGGCGCTCGTCCAGACGGTGCGCGAGTTCGCGCGGGGCGAGGTCGCGCCGCACATCAAGGAGTGGGACGAAAAGCAGCAGTTCAACCGCGAAGTGCTCGACAAGATGGCCGAGCTGGGCTTGCTCGGCGTGTGCGTCCCCGAGGAGTACGGCGGGGCGGGCTTCGACTACGTCTCGCTCGGGCTCGTCTGCGAGGAGCTTGAGGCGGTGGACACGTTCCTGCGCGTCGTGATGAGCGTCCACACGGGGCTCAACTCTTTGACGCTCTACGCGTGGGGCACCGAGGAGCAGAAGCAGAAGTACCTCGTGCCTCAGGCGAAGGGCGAGAAGCTGGCGACCTACGGTTTGACCGAGCCGGGCGCGGGGAGTGACGTGGTGGGCTCGCGCTCGACCGCGCGGCGCGACGGCGGCGGGTGGGTTTTGAACGGCGAGAAGATGTGGATTTCGCTCGCGGACGTGGCCGACAACTTCCTCTTCTTCTGCTGGACGGACGAGGAGAAGCGCCGCAAGCGCGACCACTCGGGGATGTCCTGCTTCATCGTCGAGCGAAGTATGCCCGGCTTCTCTTCGGGGACGATTCACGGCAAGCTCGGCATACGCGCGGGCAACACGGGCTACTTCTCCTTGCAGGACGTGCGCGTGCCCGCCGAGAACATGGTGGGCGAGGAGGGCGAGGGCTTCAAGATAGCGATGTTCGCGCTTGAGCAGGGGCGCTACACGGTGGCGGCCGGCGCGACCGGCGTCATCCGCGCCTCGCGCGACGCGTCTGTCGCGTACGCCCTGGAGCGCGAGACGTTCGGGACGAAGATCGCCAACCACCAGCTCGTCAAGCAGAAGATCGCCGAGATGGAGGCCGACTACCAGATGTCGCACCTGCTCTGGCTGCGCGCCGGCTGGCTCAAGAACGAGGGGCGGCCGAACGCGCGCGCGACTTCATTGGCCAAGTGGCAGGCGACGGTGAGAAGTGAGAAGGCGGCCTCGATGGCGATAGAGGTTCACGGCGCGAACGGCTACTCGAACGACTACCCCGTCGAGCGCTACCTGCGCAACTGCAAGGCGGCCATCATCTACGAGGGCACGCGCGACATACACACGCTGATGCAGGCCGACTGGGCGCTCAGCCTCAAGGGCGAGAAGGCCGCGCGGAAGTCTCTCCCGCCCTACCGTCAGGCAGTAGTCAGTAGACAGTAGCTCGTAGACAGTAGATGAAAATGAAGGCGGCGCGTCCCGGTCATAAATCGGGCGCGCCGCCTGTCTTTATACTGTCTACTGACTACTGTCTACTCTTATTTCGCGAACGCTTCGAGGTCATCTACGAACTCGCGGGGCCATTCGACGTGGAGGCCGTGGCCGGTGTGGCCGGGGTGGCCGCCGGTCGAGTCGCGGTAGTAGACCTTGAGCGTCGAGTCGGGGATGAGCGCGTCGAGCGTGTCCTGGTCTTCGCGGAAGAAGATGCCGTCGCGGTCGCCGTAGAGAATCAGCGTCGGCGCGGTTATCTGCGAAAGCTGCGCGGTGTGGTCTTCGACGAGCATCTCTTCGAGCGCCTGCTTCCAGACCGCGGCGGGGACTTTCAAACTCTCCGAGACGGCCGTGTCGAGGAACCACGCGGGCGCGCCGCGCTCGCCCCCGAAGGTGCTCGCCTGGAAGGCGTAGACGAACTCGACCCAGTCGGGCACGAGCGGGTCTTCCATGTACTGCACGGCGTCGGTGTAGAGCGGGATGACGTTGGCGTTGCCCTTGAGCGTCGTGGCGGTGCCGACCAGCACGAGGCGCTCGACGCGGTCGGGGTGGGCGATGGCGAACTTGTGCGCGTTAAGGCTGCCCATTGAGTGGCCGACGATGGTCGCCTTGCGAATCTTGAGCGCGTCCATGAAGGCGGCCAGGTCGTCCGAGAAGTCCTGCGCGCGGTAGCAGCAGGCCGGCTTCGACGTGTCCCCGTGGCCGCGCTGGTCGATGGCGTAGGCGTGGAACTTGTCGGAGAGCAGCGGCAGGTTGCGCTCGAACGAGCGCCACGAGTCCGTGTAGCCGTGCAGGAAGATGACGACCTTGCCCTTGTTCGTGTTGCGGCCGCGCTCGACGTAGTGCATCCGTACGCCCGTGCTCAGGTCGACGTAGCGCGAGCTGAGCCCGAGTTCTTCGGGGGGCGTCTGCGCGCGTGCGGCGGCCGGCAGCGCGAGCAGCGCGAGCGTAAGGCAGATGAGGCGCATGATGGGTTTCATCGCAGGGGTTCTCCTTCTTCGTCCTTTAATTAGCGTTGTGAGCTTGACCGGAACCGCGTGTGCGTCGTCGTCGTCGCGGCCGCGTTCTACCCGTAACGCGTAAGCGAGGCGCGCGCGGGATCAGGCTGCCACAAATTTTAAGGACGCGGAGGCGTGCCGGGGAGGGGAGACAGTGGGCGGTAGTCAGTGGCCGGTAGAAAAACCTTTCGGCGGTCGAACCGTCCGCGTGCCGGCGGCAACCTCCGTCGGGCGGAGCCTGCCGACTACTGCATGCTGCCTACTGGCTACTTCTTTCCCCCTATCAATTCGACGCCCTCTCTGGTAGTATTCACGTGCCTTTCCAACGCCCAAGTGGTCATTTCACGGCGGTTCAATCTTTAGATTCGGGAGTCCTGTCTTAATGCCCCAGGAGCTTAACAGCGTTAACGTCTCGCTCGACTTCCTGAGCGTGTGCGAGGCCGCGGCCATCGCCGCCGCGCGGACGATGGGACAGGGCGACCGCAAGTATTCGGACCACGTCGCCGTCGAGGCGATGCGCGAGAAGATGGACTCGGTGCCGATGCGCGGCCGCATCGTCATCGGCGAGGGCGAGCGCGACGAGGCGCCGATGCTCTTCATCGGCGAGGAGGTCGGCGAGGGCTACCACGAGGGCGTCGACCCGGAAGACTTCCCCGAGGTGGACATCGCCGTCGACCCCTTGGAGGGCACCAACCTCTGCGCGCTCGGGGCCAACAACGCCATCGCGGTGCTCGCCGCCTCCGAGCGCGGCGGGCTCCTCAACGCGCCCGACATCTACATGGACAAGATCGTCGTCGGGCCCTCCTGCCGCGGGGCCATCGACATCGACGCGCCGGTCAAAGACAACCTCAAGGCCGTCGCGCGTAAGCTGAGCCGCGACATCGAAGATTTGACCGTCATGGTGCTCGACCGCTCGCGCCACAAGCAGCTCATCGCCGACGTGCGCGCGGCGGGCGCGCGCATCCGCCTCCTCGGCGACGGCGACCTCTCGGCCGGCATCTCGGCGGCCGTCGCCGGCACGAACATCCACGCGCTGATGGGCATCGGCGGCGCGCCCGAGGGCGTGCTGACGGCCGCCGCGATGAAGTGCCTCAACGGCGAGATTCAGGCGCGGCTCGTCTACGACCCCGAGCGCCTGGGCGTGGACAAGTCGAAGGTGCCGGCCGAGGAGGTCGTGCTCGCGCGTTTGAGGGAGATGGGCATCAACGACCCGAACAAGGTCTACGACACGGGCGACCTCGCGCCCGGCAAGAAGATCATCTTCGTCGCCACCGGCGTCACCGACGGCTCGCTGCTGCGCGGCGTCCGCTTCTTCGGGTCTGGACGCCGCACGCACTCGCTCGTCATGACGACCGAGTCGCGCCACATACGCTTCGTCGACACCGTCCACGTCGAGGGCGGCCCCGACACCGTGATCAGATTTTAGACCGATGCCCGAAGCGATTTCCGAGTACGTCCCCCTGTACGCGCGAGACGAAGAGTCGGCGCGGAGGGCGCGGCTCGCGCGCCGCGCGTGGGGCGCGGCGCTCGCGTGCGCGGCGGCGCTGGTGGCGTTGATAATGGCGGCCCCGCTGCTGCGCGCTTCGGGCGCGGGTGCGGCGGCCGACGCGCTGTACGGCGGCTTCGCCGTCGTGTGTCACCAGATGGGCTGGCGCGCGTTCCACGTCGCGGGCGAGCCTCTGGCCGTGTGCGCGCGTTGTTTCGGCCTCTACGCCGGCGCGCTAGCGGGCGTGGCGGCGTACCCTCTGGCGCGCGGCCTGACTCGCAGGGACCTGCCGGGGCGCGCGTGGCTGCTGGCGGCGGCGCTGCCGACCACGGTCGACTTCGCGCTCGGCCTCCTCGGCGTGTGGGAGAACACGCACGCGTCGCGTTTCCTGACGGCGTCGCTGCTCGGCGTCGTCACGGCCTTCTACATCGTGCCGGGGCTTGTGGACTTGAGCCTCACGCCCCGGAGGCATCTCTTCGGCCCGCGCCTCTCCCGAGAGGGGTGAGGCCGGGCACGCTCGGACGAAACCCTAATCGGAAGTTTTCCAATCTTCTCCCAAGTGAAGGTGTAGACGATGAATGACAAACTGAAGCCGGCCTTGATCGGCGGCGTTATCCTGGGCATCCTTTCGGCGATCCCGGCGGTGGACTACTGCTGCTGCATCTGGGCCATCATCGGCGGGATCATAGCCGCGAACATCTACATCAAGAATTCGCCGACGCCGGTTCAGCCGGCCGACGGCGCGGTGCTCGGCGCCATCGCCGGCGGCATCGGCGCGGTGCTGGTCATCGTCCTCGGCATCCCGCTCCAGCTCATCGTGGGCAGCGCGCTGATGTCGATGATGCAGGGCATCATGCAGAACGCCAACCCGGAGCAGGCGGCGCAGATGCGCGAGATGATGGCCGCCGGCGTCACGTTCGGCAGCGCGCTCATCCACGCGCTGATCTGGGCCGTGCTCGTCGTCATCTTCGCGGCGGTCGGCGGCCTGATCGGCGTCGCGCTGTTCGAGAAGCGCAAGGGCGGCGCGGGCGCTCCTCCGCCTCCCCCGGCCGGCGGCTTCGGCGGCGCGGGCACGCCCGGCGGCGGCTTCGGCGGCCCCGGCGCGGGCGGCGGCTTCGGCCAGGGAGTCTAGGCGGGAGCAGTAGACAGTGGTCAGTAGTCAGTAGGCTCCGCCGGGAGCACGTTGAAGTCGGCCGTCGAACGTCGCGTCATAACAGGCTCTTCTACTGACTACTGTCTACTGACCGCTGTCTACTTCTTTTCCCCGGGCATCCCTCCGGATACAATTCGCGCATCAAAGCGGGCGGCGCGGCGTTCTACCGACGTGCCGTCCGTTCTTTTATGCGGCCCGCTCCTGCGCGCGCCGCCCCGGGCCGCCCACGGCCGCCGCCGCCGAGGTTGAGAAGATGCTTTTCGCCGCACAGAACGCCCGGCCACTGCTCGCCCCCGACTCGCTCTTCCGGAAGTACATCGACGAGGCGGTGGCGAAGACGGCCTCCAACATCAGCCCGCTCTACCGGCTCGACGCCTTCGACTGGGTCGTGCTCTCCGTCTACTTCGCCGTCCTCGTCCTGCTCTCGCTCTACGGGGCCTACCGCATCAAGCAGGTCGTGGACTTCTGGCGCTACCGGCGCATCGAGCCGCGGCCGAAGCGCACTTACTCCGACGCGGAGCTTCCGCGCGTCACCGTCCAGCTCCCGCTCTTCAACGAGCTCTACGTCGTCGAGCGCCTGCTCGCGGCCGTGACGGCCGTGGACTACCCGCGCGAGCTGCTTGAGATTCAGGTGCTCGACGACTCGACCGACGAGACGCGCGACGCGGCCGCGCGCGCCGTCGCGCGCTACCGCTGCGCGGGGTTCGACCTCACCTACATACACCGCGACGACCGGACGGGCTTCAAGGCCGGCGCGCTTGAGAACGGGTTGAAGACGGCGAAGGGCGAGCTGGTCGCCATCTTCGACGCGGACTTCGTCCCGCGCCCCGACTGCCTGCGCAAGCTCGTACACTTCTTCACCGACCCGCTCGTCGGGTGCGCGCAGATGCGCTGGTCGCACATCAACGGCTCTTACAACCTCCTGACGCGCTTGCAGACCATCCTCCTCGACGGCCACTTCGTCGTCGAGCAGACGGTGAGGAACCGCACGGGCGGCTTCTTCAACTTCAACGGGACGGCCGGCCTCTGGCGGCGGCGGGCGATAGAGCTTTCGGGCGGGTGGCAGCACGACACGCTGACCGAGG
The DNA here is from genome assembly GCA_036399155.1 of Pyrinomonadaceae bacterium. Classification (GTDB taxonomy): domain Bacteria; phylum Acidobacteriota; class Blastocatellia; order Pyrinomonadales; family Pyrinomonadaceae; genus QHXN01. The sequence continues at coordinate 2,720 of DASWNR010000009.1, read as the reverse complement.
ACACGGACTTAAGTTTCCGCGCGCAGTTGATGGGCTGGCGCTTCGTCTACCTCTTGGACGAGGACGCGCCGTCGGAGGTGCCCGTCGAGATCAACGCCTTCAAGGCGCAGCAGCGGCGCTGGGCGAAGGGCGTCACCGAGGTCGCCCTGAAGCTCTACCCGCGCATCCTGCGCTCGCCGCTGCCCGCGCGCGTCAAGCTTGAGATGTTCTTCCGGCTGACGGGTAACGTCAGCTACCCCTTGATGATTCTGACGAGCCTCCTGCAATTCCCGCTGCTTCTCGTCCGCTACAACCAGGGCTTCCAGCACCTGATGCTTCTGGACCTGCCGCTGCTCTTCTTCTCGACCGCGTCGGTCGTGCTCTTCTACGGCTCGGCCATCTGGTACTTAGACCGCCCGCGCGCCGGGCGGCGTCTGCTGCACCTGCCGCTCGTGATGGGCTTAGGCATCGGGCTCGCGTTCTCGAACGCGCGCGCGGTGCTCGAAGCGCTGCTGCGAATCAAGACCGAGTTCGTGCGCACGCCGAAGTACAGCGTCGAGGGCGGGGGCGACGCGACGTGGAAGCGCAAGAAGTACCGGGGCGGGCGCGGCTGGCTCCCCGCCTTCGAGCTTTCGTTCGCGCTCTACTTCGTGCTCGCCATCGCCTACGCGGCGCACATGGGGATGTGGGGCACCATCCCGTTCCTCTCGCTCTTCTGCTTCGGCTACGGCTACATGGGCGTGATGAGCCTCGTCCAGACCGCGGGCCTGCGCCGCCGGCTCGCCGCCCCGCGCCCCGCTTAATAACCGGGCCGCGGGCGGTAGCGGGCGGGTCGGCCTCACTTCAGAGAGACCTCGTGAAGTAAGGCCGACCCGCCCGCTACCGCCCGCGATCCTGTTTTGCCTTGACCGTCCCGCCGTCCCGCAATAGTATCTCGCTTCGCGCCCGCGGATTTGTTCGCTTCACTAAGTCCTGCAACCAGACCGACCCCGAAAGGAACTCCATGTCGAAGAGAATTCCCCCTGCCCTCGCGCGGCTGGCCGTGCTGTGTCTGCTGTGCCTCGCCTTAGCGCCCCACGCCGCCCGCGCGCAGTCGCAGGCGACGACCGGCGACATCGAGGGTCGCGTGCTCGACCCCAACGGCGCGGTCGTCCCCAACGCCGCCGTCACCGCCAGGAACCGGGCGACCGGCTTCGAGCGAACCGCCAACACCGACGGCGACGGCAACTACCGCATTATCCTGCTGCCGCCCGGCACGTATTCCGTCGAAGCGACGGCCGGCGGGTTCAACAAGGTGGGGGCCGACGCCGTGCAGGTGACTGTCGGCAGCAAGACGCCGCTCGACCTGAGCCTCGCGACGGGCGGCGTCAGGGAAGAGCTGACCATCTCGGCGGAGCCCCCGGCCGTCGAGACGACGCGCACCTCTGTCTCGACGACCATCAACGAGCGCGCCATCCAGAACCTCCCCATCAACGGGCGCAACTTTCAGGACTTCGCCACGCTCTCGCCCGGCGTCATACGCGACCCGCGCGGCGGCGACCTCTCGGTCGGCGGCCAGCGCGGCACGCTCAACAGCCTCCAGGTCGACGGCGTGGACAACAACAACACCTTCTTCGGGCAGGCGCTCGGGCGCGGCGGCGTGCGCCCGCCCTACCAGTTCTCCGAAGAGTCGGTGCAGGAGTTTCAGGTCAACCAGAACGGCTTCTCGGCCGAGTTCGGGCGCGCGGGCGGCGCGGTGATTAACGTCGTCACCAAGTCGGGCACGAACGCCTTCCACGGCGGCCTCTTCGAGTACCTGCGCGACGAGTCTCTGAACGCCAACGACCCCGGGACGAAGGCCAACCAGGCGCGGCGCGGGCTCCCCAACAAGCGGCCGCCCTCGCGCATCAACCAGTTCGGCGGACGCCTCGGCGGCCCCGTCGTCAAAAACCGCGCGTTCTTCTTCTTCTCCTACGACGGCCAGCGCTCGGACATCCCGCAGGTGCTCGACGTGTCGAACATCGGCACCGCGCCCGCCGCCGCGCAGGCGATACTCCTGCCGAGGCTCGCCACCTACCAGGTCGGGCGCAACCAGGACGTCTTTCTGGGCAAGACGGACATCTCGCTCGACACGTCGAACCAGCTCTCTTTGCGCTACAACCATCAGGGGTTTACGGGCCGGAACAACGAGAACAACGGCACGCTCTCGGCCGAGGAGCACTCGGGCGACAGCCTCGTCACGAGCGACACCTTCAGCGGCAACCTGACTTCGGTCCTGACGAAGACGGTCGTCAACGAGTTCCGCTTCCAGCTCGCGCGCGACGAGGAGCCGGGCGAGGCCAACTCCGACCAGCCCGAGGCCGTCATCAACACGGGCGTTGGCAACTTCAACATCGGCCGCAACAACTTCAGCCCGCGCGAGACGACCATCAAGCGCTTCCAGCTCATCGACAACGTCTCGCTCGTCTCCGGCCGGAGCAACTACAAGTTCGGCCTCGACTTCAACTTCGACCGCGTGCTCAACTTCTTCCCCGGCATCTTCAACGGCTCCTACACCTTCTCGACCATCGCCGACCCGCTCGCGCCCCTGACGAATCTCAACGGCTATCAGGCGTTCGCGCGCAACCTCCCCGTCTCGTTCACGCAGAACTTCCCCGGCGCCGGCACGAGCGGCGGGACGACCGAGCCGAACCTCTCCGAATACGCCTTCTACGCGCAGGACGACGTGCGCGTCACGCCGAAGCTTACGCTCAACCTCGGCG
>DASWNR010000008.1:0-2631 GCA_036399155.1 Pyrinomonadaceae bacterium | reverse complement strand
CCGCGCACGACGGGCGGCCGTCGCGGCCGTAACCCGCGCGGTAACGCGGCGGGCGGCGCCGCGCAGTCGGCCACGTCACCGACCCCGCAGCCGACGCCCGTGAGCAGGCCGACGCGCACCGAGACCGCTTCCGTCCCTTCGATCAACCGCACGCCGCCCGCGCCCGCCGTCACGCCGACGCCCGCGCCCCGCGCCGCCGAGACGCCCGCGCCGGCGTTCGTGACGCCCGCGCCCGTCCCGGCCGACGCGCAGACCGGCGGCGGCTTCAGCATCACGGTCAGGCAGGTGCCCGACTTGAATCTCGCGCTGCGGCGCTCGGCGCTCGCGGCGCAGCCCGGCCAGACGATTCAGCTCCCGCTCGCCATCACGAACACGGGCAACAAGGAAGACCAGTTCCGCCTTGAGACCGACCTCCCGGCCGAGTACCAGCCCTCCTTCAGCCAGAGCGGCAACGACGTCGGGCTGCCCGTCTTCGTGACGCCGCAGATGCAGCGCGGCGCGACGCTCGAAATCATCCTCAACGCGCGCGTGCCCGAGAACGCGCCCGACAACCAGCAGCAGCGCTTCCTCGTGCGCGCCGCCTCGCAGGCCGACGCGACCATCACCAAGGTGACGGACGCCTCGCTGACGGTCGTCGCCGCCGCGCTCGCCGCCGCGTCGAACGCGCTCCAGGAGACGGTGCAGCCGGGCGACACCTTCACGCAGCGCATCAGCGTCCGCAACGCCGGCAGCGCGACCGCGCGCCAGACGCGCGCCGACTTCGTCTTCAACCCCGACTTCGAGCTGGTGTCGGCCACGCCCTCGCCCATCTCCTACGACCGCCCGTCGCGCACGGCCATCTGGTCTCTGGGCGACCTTGAGTCGCGCGACAACCGCGAGATAACGGTCACGCTGCGCGCCGTGGGCGAGGCGCTCGCCGGCCCGAACAAGCCGGTCGGGCGCGGCACGATGCGCACGCAGAGCCTCTTCATCCCGTCGAACTTCGAGGGCCCGGCCATCTCGGTGGGCCGCGTCGCGGGCGCGCGCGTCGAGGCAGTCTCGAAGGGTTTGACCGCGACGCCGGGCGACACGATGTACGTCCCGTTCATCGTCCGCAACCCGTCGAACTACCCCGAGAGCTTCGAGCTGAGAATCGTCGCGCCGGGCGCGCCGCAGGCGACCGTCTACGCCGACTTGAACGGCGACGGACGCCACCAGACGAACGAGCCGGCGGTGACGCAGACCGCGGCGCTCGACCCGCGCGGCGGACAGTTCCCCGTGCTGCTCGGCGTGGACATCCCGCGCGCGACGCCCGACCGCACGCAGTTCGCCTACAATCTCGTCACGCGCGCCATGAACTCGGGCGGGCGCGTCGCGGGCGAGGACTCGACCGTGCTCACCGTGGCGACGCCGCGCGTGCGCGTGAGGGCCGAGCTTCCGAACACGGAGGTCAGGCCGGGCGACACGCTCTTCTACCGCCTCGTGCTCGTCAACGACGGCGGCGGGCTCGCCAAGAACCTGCAAGTCACGGAGTACCTGCCCGAGGCGCTTGAGTTCGTCTCGTCTTCGCCCGAGCTGTCGCTTCAGGACGTGGGCGGCGGCGGGCGCGGGTTCGTCTGGCGCGTGGCGGAACTCTCGCCCGGCGACACGCAGGTCTTGCAGGTGACCGTGCGCCTGAGGCCCAACCTCGCGGCCGACGCCGTCATCACGCCGCGCCACACGCTCACCTACCAGGACTCGAACACGAACGCGTACCGCGGGCAATGAAGGACGCCGCCGCGCGCGAGCACACGGACACGGAGACCGAAGCCACCGGGCACGGTCTCCGTGTTCCTTTTTCCGGCGACGGAAGCGGGCGAGGCCCTCTCGACGGGCCGCGGCGCCCGCGCGCGGCGCGCGGGCGAATCGCGAAGCTCGTCGCCGCCAAGCTCGCGCTCGACCTCCTCTTCGTCGGCGCTTTCGCCGTCTACACGCGCGCCGTCACCTTCGGCCGAGACTTCGACGGCGCGCTCGAACACGCCGACGGCCGCGGCGCGCGCGGCTGGGTCGTAGACCTCGAACGGCCGGGCGAGCCCGTCGAGATACAACTCTTCGAGAACGGACGCTTCGTCGCTTCGACGCTCGCGGAAGAGCTTCGGACTGACACCGACCCGCGAACCACACACGGCGCGGGCCGCCGCGGCTTCATTTTCAGGTTCGAGCGCGACCTCTACGGCGAGCACACGGTGAGCGCCTACGCCGTCCGCGCGGGGCGCGGCGGCGAGCGCCGAGTGCTTCAGAAAGTCGGCCAGCCCGTTAACTTCGCGTGGAAATGACCGGGGGCTTCACGGCGGAAGACCGCGCGCTGGCGGGTTGGGAGATCGCGGCGGCCTCGACCTCCGCGCTCGTCGCCGAGTGGGTCGTCTACGCGCTCGCGGGCGGCGGGACGCTGCCGCTTCTGTTCCCGGTGGCGACTGCCGTGGCCTTCATGCTCCTCTCGCACCGCGCGCGCGGCGAGACGGCGCGCGATGTCGGCTGGCGGCTCGACAACTTCTGGCGCGCGGCGCGTCTGCTCCTGCCCGCGATGCTCTGCGTCTCGGCCGTCCTCGTCTCGGTCGGATGGTACGCGGGCACGCTCGACTTCCGGCGCTGGGATGGCGGGCAGTCGATTCT
>DASWNR010000007.1:0-48636 GCA_036399155.1 Pyrinomonadaceae bacterium | reverse complement strand
TCTTCCCCGGCCGAAAACCTCGACGGGAACAGGGTAGGCGTTACGGCGGACGGCAACCACCGTGCGATTACTCAGGCGGTGTAAGTGTTTTCACTTACGCCGCGTCCGCGCCGACTTCGCCCCCGCTTTGTCCTGCTTCTCGCCGGGGCTCTTCTCGCCGGGCAGCTTGGCCTCTTTCTCACCCGCCGCCGCGGCGGCCTTCTCAATTTCGGAGTTGACCTCGCCCCCGACGAGGATGGCCGCGCCCGTCAGGTAGAACCAGAGCATGAGGATGATGACCGCGCCGAGCGAGCCGTAGACGGCGTTGTAGGTGTTGAAGTAGCGGAGGTAGAGGCGGAAGCCGAGCGAGCCGGCGAGCCACAACGCGACGCCCACGACCATCCCGGGCAGCACCCAGCGGAACCTCTGTTCGTGTAGGTTCGGGGCGAAGTAGTAGATGAGACCGAAGGCGAGGAAGACGAACGCGAGCACGAGGAGCCACTGGACGACGCCCCAGGCGGCGGCGAACGCTCCCCCGAGTCTCAGCGCGCCGGACAACGCCTCCGCGACCTGTCCGCCGTAGAGCACCAGCACCAGCGCGGAGATGATGAGCACGCCGAGCGCGAGCGTCAGCCCGGCCGCGACCAGCCGCGCCTTCCACCACGGGCGCGCCTCGCGGACGTGGTAGGCCGAGTTGAGCGTGTCGATGATGGCGAGCATCCCGTTCGACGCGGCCCAGACCGAGGCCAACAGGCCGAACGTCAGCTTGCCGCCGCTCCCGCCCTCGGTCACCTCGCTGACCGCGTCGTAGATGAGCGCGTAGGCGGAGCGGGGCGCGACCCTTGCGAGGAGTGAGAACATCTGGTCGCGCAGCTCCGTCCCCGTCTGCGCGAAGAGGCCGAGCAGCGCGATCAGGCAGAGCAGCAGCGGGATGAGCGCGAGCATGAAGTAGAAGCCGAGGATGGCCGCCCGGTTGAAGATGTCGTCTCTATTCATCTCGCGCCAGACGCGCGCGGCGAGCTCTTTCGGCGTGAGGCCGCCGAGACTCAGCAGGACTTTGAGGGGGGCGTACATGGGCGCTGACGTTTAACCCTTTCCTAAAACGCCAACGGTAACACGGCGCGCGACGACGGAAGAAAAAAAGAGGCCGCCGCCCTACGTGAACGCGGTAAGGCGGCGGCCCTCAGTCGCAGGAGGGAATCGGTCGTGCGTCTTCGGCTACATCTTCTTTTTACGCCCCTTCACGGAGTCTTCTGCATCGTGATCATGACCAACGGCGAGTCGCCCGGCGTGCGGCTGTAGGCGACCCAGTAGCCAGCCCGCGGGTAGGGCGTCATCCGGTACATAGAGCCGTCGGGCTTGGCCTCTATCTCCGAGCCGAGCACCGCGGCGGGCGCGGGTGCGCCGGCGTCCTTGCCGATGTATGTGGCGATGACGGCGCTCGCCTTCCCGTCGGTGTAGTAGACCCGCGCGCGCTTGCGTTCGTTGAAGACGTAGAAGTCCATCACGTCAGACTTCTCCGCGGGCTTGCCGAGCTTGGCGCGCACGTCCGACGCGCTCATGCCGAGCGTGACGCCCCTGTACTCTTTGTAGAGCGGCTCGGACGAAGCCTTCGCGGCGACGGCCTCGCCGGTCGGAGCAGACGCGACCTGCGTCGCCGATTTGGCGGGTGCTTCAGTCTGCGCGGGCGGGGTCGCCTGCTGCGGTTGAGTCTGCGGCGTCTGGGTCGCGGCCTGCGTGGCGGTCGTCGCGTTCTGCGCCGTGGCGGATTGGGCAAGAGAGAACAGCAGAGCGACGACCGCCACGGCGGCGGGCGTTGGGCGCGACAATTTGAAACCCTTGAACATCTCGGTTGTGCCTCCGTGAGTGGTCGAAATCTACCCCCCAACCATAGCAAGGAGGCGACGCGCGGGCGACAGTGTTACCACCCATCTCACGTAGGTATTTACACTTATTTGCACGTGGGGCGGGGCAGGACGTTCAGGACTTCTCGCCGGCCTGAGTGCGGTCGAGGACGTAGCGGGCGATCTCGACGCGGTTGCCGAAGCCCTTCTTGGCGAGGATGTGGCTGATGTGGTTCTCCACCGTGCGGACGCTGATTCCGAACTCGGCGGCGATCTCCTTGTTCGAGAGCCCGCGCGCGACCGACCCGGCCACGCGCACCTCGGCCTCCGTCAGCGCCTCGTCGTAGAAGGGCGCGTTCTGCGCCGCCTCGGCCTGCGACGTGCCGACGAGGCGTGCGATCTCTGCGTGGGTGCGCTGCACGCGGTCGAGGATGCCGCGGATGACGGCGACCAGCTCGTCCGGCTCGAACGGCTTGGTCAGGTAGGCGTCGACGCCCGCGCGGAAGCCCTCGATGCGGTCTGTCGTCTCATCCTTCGCCGTGAGGAAGACGACGGGCGTGAGCGCCGTGCGCGGGCTGGCACGTAGCTGGCGCGCGAGCTGGTAGCCGTCCATCCCGGGCATGCGCACGTCGCTGACGACGAGGTCGGGCACCGTCTCGGCCACGCGCACGAGCGCCTCCGAGCCGCTGCGCGCCGTCACCACGTCGAACCCTTCCGCGCGCAGGCACGCCTTGACGGCGACCAGCAGGTTCGGCTCGTCGTCAACCACGAGTAGACGCTTCGACATCTTCCCTCCCCTCGTCCGCGGCGACGCCGCCCTCGTCCCGCCACGCCGGCAGTCGCACCGTGAAGGCCGTCCCCTGAACTTCGCCCGGCGGCGGGGTCTCGACCGAGATGCTGCCGCCCAGACGCCCCACGATGCTGCGCGCGAGGTACAGCCCGAGGCCGACGCCCGGCGCTTCCGCGTATCCGGACGGGAAGTCTGCCGCCTCGTGCTCGCCCGCCGGCGCGGCGGCGGGACGCCCCCTGTAAAACTTCTCGAAGACGAATGGCACGTCCTCGGGCAGGATGCCGACGCCCGTGTCGGACACGGTGATGTCCACCGAACCTCGCTCGACGGACTCGCGCGCGCCTACCATGATACGACCGCCCTCGGGCGTGTACTTGACGGCGTTCTCGATGAGGCCGCACACCACGCGCCTGAGCGCCTCGCGGTCGGTCGAGACGTGCGGCACCTCGGCCGGCAGGCTGATTTCGAGCGTCAGGCCGCGCACCTCCGCGGCGTGTGCCTCGACACGGGCGCAGGCGACGACGACCTCCGCCGGGTTGACCCTCGCGCGCGCCACTTTGTAAGCACCCGACTCGATGCGCGAGAGGTCGAGCAGGTTGAGGACTAAATCAATCTGCCGGTCGCACTCGGCGGCGATGGTGTCGAGATACTCGCGCCGCTCCTCCTCGCCCTGCCCGCCGCGCTGCAAGACCCGTGTCAGCGTCTTGATGGTCGTCAGAGGCGTGCGCAGCTCGTGCGAGACGCTTGAGACGAACTCCGACTTGAGCTTGTCCAGCTCCTTCAGACGCTCCTCGCGCTCGGCGATCTGCGCGGCCATCGCGTTGAAGGCGGCGCCCAGCTCTCCCAACTCCCCGCCGCCCCTGGCCGGCGCGCGCGCCTCAAGGTCGCCCGCCCCCAGCTCCTGCGCGGCGCGGCGCAGGCGCGTGACGGGGCGCACGATGCCTCGCGCGATGAGGAGCGCGGCCGCGACGGCGCAGAGCAGTGCGATCAGGCTGTAGAGCGCGTGGCGGTAGAACTGCCGTAGGGCCGGCTCGTACAGCGTCGAGCTGGGGATGCCGACGCTGACCACGCAGTCGGTCTCCCCGGCCCGCGCCAGCCCGTAGACCCGAAGCACGCCGTCGTAAGGGCTCTCCATCTCGACGACCGCCGTCTTCCCCGAGCCGAGCGAGGCGAGCAGCGGCGCCCCGCTGACGGTCAAGTCTACCGGCTCCGTCGCCGTCTGCCTGCGGTAGAGGCGCCGGCTTTCGGAGTCGAAGACGGCGATGACCGCGCTCTCCGACATCTCGATGTCGCGGAACAACTCGCTGATGGCCGCGCCGTCCACACGCGCCATCACCGCCCCCTCGCCCGCGGCCGGGACGGCGAGGGCGAAGACCGGCCGCTCCTCGTCGAGCGTGCGGTCGGTCGCAATCGCCCACGAGTCGCGGCTGCGAATCTCCGACAGGAGGTAATGGGTCAGGGCGGGCGGCGGCGCTTCACTCCCGGCGGGCTGTGCGACGACGGTCTCGCCCGCGCGGTCGATGACGCGCGCGTCTATCCAGTAGGGGCGTGTCTGCGCTGTGAGGCGGAGGTGCTCGGCCAGTTGGGGGGAGCGAAGCGAGCGCTGTTCGCCGGCTTCGGCGGCGAGCGTCGAAAGGGGCTGGCGCTGCGCGTCTATCCAGCGCTCGAAGGCGACGGCCGCCAGCTCCGCCTGCTGCCTCAGCGCCTCGTCGAGCTGCGAACGGTTGCTGCGCCAGACGCCGCGCATGTCCGCTACGCCGACTACCGCCAGCGGGACGGCGACGACGACGGCGAGCACCAGCAACCGACCGCGAATGCCCAAAGCCTTCCCCCTTCAGACGCCGCTCGGGTCAGGACGTGACGGCCTGCGACTCAGGCCGCCAACACGTCGCGAAAAGATAACCTTGCCGCAAAGTATACCAACGCGCTCCGACGCCGGCATAAGGGTAAACACTCACGCCGCCTGAGTGTTCACACTGTTTCGCGGGGCGGTCGCGGCGCGTTAGCCTCGGGCTGACTTTACTGGAAGGGGTGGTTGATGGCGGACGTTATGGTCTTTCGCGAGGGCGGCAGAGAGTATCAAGGTAAGTCGGCGCTGGAGATAGTGCAGGCGCTCAGGCGGGAAGCCGCCGGAGGCGACGGCGCGGGCCAGACCCTTCGGCAGTTTCTACGCGACTCGCTTGAGCAGCTCCGCGACCGCATCCCGCTGCGGGAGCTGGACGTGAGCGACCGGCTCGACGACGAGATGCTGGCGCTCAGCTACCTCTACCTGCGCGACGAGTTCGGGGCGGGAGAGTTGTCGGACGTGCCCGGCCGTCAGCGCTGGGCGCATACACTTTAGCGGCGACGACGGTGACGACCGCCTTCACCTAGCCACCCGCGGCCGGCGGCCGTGTAAGGAGTCAGGAAGTGAGTAAGGCAACCAGCTTCTCAGGCGAGACCGAGGGAAGTACGACGACGGGAGGCGTCCCGTTACCCGCCACGTTAAAAAGAGTCGGGATTTACCTCGCCGCCGCCCTCGCCATCTTCCTGCTCGGCCTGGGGCCGATGTGGCTGAAGGCGCGTGGCGCCGCCGCCCAGCGCGACGCGGCGAGGCGCGAGCTGCGTCTCAGCCAGACACAGGTCACGCTGGCCTCGGCCGCCATCGACGCCCGCCGCGGCGAGTACGAGACCGCGCGCCAGACGGCGAGCGACTTCTTCACCGCCCTGCGAACCGAGCTAGACGCCGGCGTCGATTCGCCGTTCACCGCGCGCCAGCGCGAGGCGGCGGCGCCGCTCCTCGAACGGCGCGACGACGTCATCACGCTCCTCGCGCGCGGCGACCCGGCCTCGGCCGAACGCCTGTCTGACCTTTATGTCTCTTACCGGGCCGCGGTCTACGCGTCCTGTTAAAATAAGCGCGTGGTGGACGAGGCCGGGAAAGGGGGCGAAGTCGTGCGTGACGCGAGGGCGTTGACACAGGGTACTTCGGACGCGCGTTGAGCCGCGCGAACGCACAGCCTCCCGAACGGCCGCCGCTCGAAGCCGAACGGCGCGAGCTGCTCGCGCGGCTCGAAGACTGGCTTGAGACGCCGATGCTCGTGCTCGGCTTCGTCTGGCTGGCGCTGCTCATTCTCGAATTCACGCGCGGCCTTTCGCCGCCGCTCGAAGCCGCCGGGACAATTATCTGGGTCGTCTTCATCCTGGACTTCGCACTGAAGTTCACGCTCTCACCCGACAAGTCTGATTACCTAAAGGACAACTGGCTGACGGCCCTCGCGCTCGCCGTCCCGGCCCTGCGCGTCTTCCGCATCTTCCGCGTCGCGCGCCTGCTCAGGGCCGCGCGCGCCGCGCGGGGCTTGAGGCTTTTCCGAGTCGTCAGCTCGCTCAACCGGGGCATGCGCGCCCTCGGCTCGACGATGCGCCGGCGGGGCTTCGGGTACGTGCTCGCTCTGACCGTCATCGTCGCGCTCTCCGGCGCCGCAGGCATGTACGCCCTTGAGAATGAGCACCCCGACGGGCGTGGGTTCGACTCGTACGGCGAGGCTTTGTGGTGGACGGCGATGGTGATGACGACGATGGGGTCGGACTACTTCCCGCGCACGACCGAGGGGCGCGCGCTCTGCTTCCTGCTCGCCGTCTACGCCTTCGCCGTCTTCGGCTACGTGACGGCGACGCTCGCCACCTTCTTCGTCGGGCGCGACGCCGAGGACGAGAAGGCCGAGGTGGCCGGCGCGGCGCAGGTCGAGAGCCTGCGCGCCGAGGTCGCCGCCCTGCGCGAAGAGCTGCGCGCCTACGCACGGCGGGAGGACGGCGGTTGAGCGCGGAAGTCATCACCGTCTTCGTTCTGCTCGCCGCGGCCGTCGTGCTGCTCGACGCCGTCTGCGTGGGTTGGACTGGTGACGTAGGTTCGACGACGAACCTGCAAGTGAAGTTGAGGGGCCGCCCCGAAACCGCCGCGAGCAGCCGCAGAGACGCGGGCTGACGCGCAGGTTTCGGGGCGGCCCTCTGCATTCGGGTCGCCTATCAGACGAACGTCACTGCGCGGCCCCGGCCTGCCTGAGCAGGCGGACGACTTCGTTGTGCCCGCCCAGCGCGGCCACGGCGAGCGCGGTCTGCCCCGCGTCGTTCTTCGCCGACGTGTCGGCCTTCGCCACCAGCAGCGCCTGCACCACTTCGTCGTGGCCCGCGCGCGCGGCCTCGATGAGCGGCGTGTCGCCCTGCTCGTCCCGGCCGTTAACGTCCGCCTTGCCGCCCGTCAGAAGGTTCTTCAGCGTGTCGGCGTGCCCCGTCCGCGCGGCTTGCAACAGCGCGTCGGTCTCGGGGCTGCGCGTCGCCTGTCGGGTCTCCGCGCAACCCGCGAGGCCGACGAGCAGCGCGATTGTGATGACGACTTTGAGTCTCCGCATCAATCTCTCCTTCACCAAAAGCCCCGGCGCCCTTTCGACCCGGTGCTGTTTATGGTCTGCGCTGATAAGTGCCGACCAGCTCGCCCTTCGCCAGCACGTGGCCGCGCATGGCGTCGATGAGCGCCTGCCGGTTAAAGCCTGCGGGGAGCCGGAGCATCGTGTCGAGGGCGACGACCTGGAAGTGGTAGTGGTGTGGCGGCTCGCCCGACGGCGGGTGCGGCCCGTTTCCTGACGCCCGGCCCGACCTGGACGACCTCGCCCATCGGCTCGTGGCCGAGGATGTCGCCCTCCTCCATCGTCGGCATGAAGCCGTCGAAGGGGTGCAGGTCGGAGCCGCAAATCGCCGTCGAAGTGATTTTGACGATGGCGTCGCCCGGCGCGGGTATTCTCGGGTCGGGAACGGTGTCAACCTGCACGTCGCCCTCGCCGTTCATCATCGCGTCGAAGCCGTTCTCGGCCCACAGCTTGGCCGACTCGTAGCCGATGCCGCTCGGAGCCCCGTCACCACCGCCAGAGGCTTGCCCGTCGCAGTCTGCATGTTCGTTCCCCTTACCTGCTTTTACCCCTCTTATCCGACAGTTTGGTGCCCCCGGTTTGACGCGCGTGTCACGGTTTAGATACGGCTCGGACGACGCCCGACCACGTGAGCGCGGACAGAAGAGTCGGAGGCAGAAATTCAACAGGGGACGGGTCGTTGAAATCAAACGACCCGCCCTCCTCAAAAGCGCAATCCGGCGATGCCGCGTCACCCGAGCAACCGCCGCGCACGAACGCACATCGAACGTTGGCTCACTATCGCGCCACCGCTGACGCTCCGGCCTCACGTGTCGGTATTGTCGCGGCCCGTCGGTCGTTCTGAGCAACCCTAAAATTTTCGCGGGACAACACAAACAGTTTTCTACAGGACTACTCTCATGCGTACCCTCGCCTACATCTGCCTGCTTCTCGGCGCATCCCTGCTTCTCACGAACGCCGTGCCGGCCCGCGCACAGAGCGCGGCGCGGGGCAAGATCGCTTTCCTCTCGCGCACGTCGGCGGGCGCCGACCTCTTCGTGCTCGACCTCGACGGCAACGTCCAGACTAACGTGACGCAGGGGCGTCTGGCCGGCGTCGCCGCCGCCGCGTGGTCGCCCGACGGCGCGCGGCTCGTCGTCTCGGCCGACCGCGGCGGCAACCTCTACGTCGTCGGCGCGGACGGCGGCGGCCTCCGCCCGCTGACGCAGAACACGGGCTTCGCCATCGCGCAGACGCCCACGTGGTCGCCCGACGGCGCGCACATCGCGTTCGTCTGCGACGCGGCGACGAACTACGACGTCTGCCTCGTAGACGCCGACGGCGGCAACCGGCGGCGGCTGACGAACACGGACTCCGTCTACCGCGACCTGGCATGGTCGCCCGACGGCAAGCTGATAGCCTACGCGAGCGGCCCCGGCTTCTTCGACACCAAGATCTTCGTGATGAACGCCGACGGCACACAGCCCCGGCAACTCAGCTCCGGCCAGGGCGCCGACCTCGCGCCCGCGTGGTCGCCCGACGGCTCGCGCATCGCATACGAGAACGACTTCCAGTTCGGCCCCGCGGAAATCTTCGTGATGAACGCCGACGGCAGCGGGCAGTTGAGGCTGACCAACGACTTCCGCGCCGACCGCCACCCGACCTGGTCGCCCGACGGCAAGACGATAGCCTTCGCGAGCGACCGCGGCGGCGCCTACGCCATCTACCTGATGAACCCCGACGGCACGGGGCAGGCGCGCGCCACCGCGGGCGCGGCTGAAGAGATGAACCCGGCGTGGCGGCCCGACGCCACGCTCGCGCAACCGACGCCGACGCCCACGCCCGTCTACTCCGTCTCGGGCCGCGTGACGGACGCCGCCGGCGCCCCTGTGGCCGGCGTCCTCATCACGTTCGAGCTAAACCTTGAGGGCGCGGTCGAGACGCGCGCGGCGCAGACGGATGCTTCGGGGAACTACTCCTCGGGCGACGTGGGCTGCCGCAACGGCGTGAAGGTGACGCCGTCGAAGCTCGGACTCAGCTTCACGCCGCAGGCGCTCAGCTTCGTCAGCACGCGCTGCCTCGGCGGCGGCGGCACGGCCGACTTCGTCGCGACTTCCGACACGGCGCCGCGTTACACAATCTCGGGGCGCGTGACGGACAACCGCGGCAACGGAATCCCCGACGCGACCGTGACGCTCGGCGGCTCGGCCGCGGGCCTGACCACGACCGACGCGGCCGGCGCCTACGCCTTCGCGGGACTGCCCGCGGGCGGCAGCTACAACCTCACGCCGTCGAAGGCGGGCCAGTACCTCAGATTCGGCGCGGGCGTTGGTACCTTGAACGGCAACCAGACCGTCAACCTCACCCTGATTCCATACGTGAGCGTCTTCGTGCGCGTCACGGACGGGGCCGGCAACGCCGTTCCGGGCGTAGCCGTGAGGTTGGGCGAACAGACGTTCGGGGCGCCGCTGACGAACGCGGCCGGCACCGTCAACATCAACGTGACCTACCCGGCGAACGGGGACGCGACCGTTAAGATGACTCCCTCGAAGTACGGCTATACCATTACCCCGTCCGAGACCACCTTCAACACGCGCGACGGCAACCAGTCGTTCAGCTTCAACGCCGTGCTCGCCAACCAGATTTATGACACGCAGTTCTTCGTCCGCCAGCACTACGCCGACTTCTTCTCGCGCGAGCCCGACGCCGAGGGGCTCGCCTTCTGGACGCAGGGCGTCGAGACGTGCGGCGCGGTGGACGGCTGCCGCGAGGTGAAGCGCGTCGACACGTCGGCCGCCTTCTTCCTCTCCATCGAATTTCAGAACACGGGCTTCCTCGCCTTCCGCACATACCGCGCGGCCTACGGCGATCTGCCGGGCAAGCCCGTGCCGCTCGTGCTGGGCGAGTTCCTGCCCGACACGCGGCAACTCGGCGAGAACGTCGTCGTCGGCCGGGACGGCTGGCAGGCTCAACTGGCCGCGAACCAGACCGCCTACTTCCTGCGTTTCGTCACGACCGAGCGCTTCCTCTCGAAGTACCCCGAGGGCATGGACGGCGACGCCTTCACGCGCGCCCTCTACGCCACGGCCGGTGTCGAGTTGAGAGACGAAGACCTCGACAACGCGCTCCAAGCCTTTCGCGTGATGAGCCCGACGGCGGCGCGCGCGGGCGTCCTCCAGGCGCTCGTCGAGAGCGAGACTCTGCGGCGGCGCGAGACGAACCGCGCCTTCGTGCTCATGCAGTACTTCGGTTACCTGCGCCGCGACCCGGACTCCGCGCCCGACGCGGACTTCTCGGGCTACCAGCACTGGCTCTCGAAGCTCGAAGAGTTCGACGGCGACTACCGCCGCGCCGAGATGGTCAAAGCCTTCCTCGACTCGACCGAGTACCAGAATAGGTTCCGGCAATAATTACAACCCGACGGGGAAAAAGGCCGCCCACGGTGCATGACCTTGGGCGGCCTTCTCATTTCTCAGGCCCACACCGTCCCGACTCCCGGGCGGCGCAGGCCGTGCGATTGCCAGGGGCGGAGATGGGAATCTGATTACAGGTGACTGTCAAGAAATTTACCTATCTCGGCCTGCGCAATCTGAGAGCCCCGGCCGTTGAAATTGTAGTCAAAGCCGTGATTGGCCCACGGGAGATCGGCTCCAGAAATACTTTCCGCAGCCCGGCGTTCGTAAATTTCGACATGGGACTCTCAAAGAGGTTTACAATGCCGTGGTCGGAGAACCATCGTGTCACACTCCGGGCGGACGCGTTCAACGTGACTAATACGAACGCGTTCAGCACGCCGAACCTGACCCTGGAGTCGCCTTCGTTCGGGCGGATCACCGGCTCTCTGAGTACGCCGCGCGAGCTTCAGTTTGCAATCCGTTATGATTTTTAGTCGTAACGAACAGGCCGGGCACGAGGCCCCGTAGTTTCGTCCGCCAACAGTTCGGGGTCGCGGCTTCGAGCACAAATGTATGAACATCTGCTCGAAGCCGCGGCCCCTGCATCACGACGCGGCGAGCCGCCTGAGCGGCGGAGTCGCCGACTCTCGATTCACGCCTTGAAAAGTAACGCCATGAAAAATCGGATACTCGGTCTCGCCCTGGCGTTGGTCGCCTTTTCGGGCCACTCATCTGCCCAGGTTCCGTATAACTCTGCGGCCCCGAACGGCTACACCAAGAAGGCGGTAGTCTCCGAGCAGGTCGGCCTGACGCAAGTCACGATTACTTATCATCGCCCCGCGGTCCGGGGGCGTGAAGGTAAGGTTTGGGGCGGGCTGGTTCACAAGGGCTTTATCAATCAGGGATTCGGGAACGGCAAGCTTACGCCCTGGCGGGCGGGCGCGAACGAAACCACCGTCATCGAGTTCGACAACGACGTGATGGTGGAGGGTCAAGCCCTGCCGAAAGGGAGGTACGGTTTTTTCATCGCGTACGACCCGTCGGAAAGCACGGTTATTTTTTCCAGAAGAACGGACGCCTGGGGGTCGTTTTTTTACGACGAGAAGGAAGACGTCTTACGCGTAAAAGTTAAACCCCAGCCGGTCGAGAAGAGCGTCGAGTATCTGAAATACGAGTTCTCAAACCAGACGCCGAATTCCGCCGTCGTCGCCCTTTCGTGGGAGAAACTATCAATCCCTTTCAAGATCGAAGTCGATTATTTGAGACAACAGTTCGACGCTTTCCTGGCCGAGTCGCAAAACCCGAGCGGCTTTACGCCGCAGGGATTAAACATCGCCGCGAGCTGGGCCTTGCAGAACGATTACCAACTCGAAAAAGGGCTCGAATGGGCGACGCTGGCGACGAGCCCGAAGTTCCCGGGCGATCCGACTTCGTTCCCCGCGCTTTCGACCAAAGCGGCGATTCTCGACAAACTCGGCAGGGCCGAGGAGGCGGCGGCGGTCATCAAAGGCGCGTTGCCTTACGGCAGCGTTATCGAGCTTCAGCAATTAGGCAGGCAACTTATAACCGCCCGGAAGCCCCGGGCCGCGCTGGAGGTTTTTCAGTTTAATTACAACAAAAATCCGGATCAGTTTACGGCGCTGGTGGGCATGGCGAGGGGGCTCTCCGCGAACGGCGAATACGCGAAGGCGCTGGAGTTCGCCAACAAGGCTCTGCCGTCGGCGCCGAATGATTCCGCCAGACAAGCAGTTCAGGCGATGATCGAAAAGCTCAAAGCAGGGAAGGACGTTAATTAAGGGCGATAAAATACTCGCCGCCCCACACACCTCACACCGGCAGTGTTGCGAGAATTATTTTAGGGCGCAGGAAGTTAGAATCTGCTTTTCCTCAGGCGGCGAACTCGAACAGAGTCGCGACGAACTTCGCCTGTCCCTGCGCATCACTTCCGGCTAACCTTTTGACCCGTCCCTTCCCCATCACGTTTATCAATTCAATGGCTCTGTTGCAGTAATTCCCGGTGGAAGGGACGCGGCAGGTCAGGCGAGGTTCGTCGAGCACCTCTTCGGGGTGGCCGCATGAACTCATAGCCCTGCACGACCTTCCTTACCTCAAATCAATCTTTGCAACGCAACCTTAATAAAAGAAAGAGAAAGAATACTGGACACGAATCCTGCCGGCTCGACGCCGGCGAGCGGTTCGGCGCGCATTCGCGGGCGGGTGTGGTGCGTCGTAGTCGAAAAGAGTTTCCGCCTTCATACGGCCTTCCTCCGCGGCTCGACGCGGGACGCCCGGCGCCCGCTCCTGAGCCGTGCGACGTTCAACACCCCGCCGCCCGTCGTCCTTTGGGGGTCGGGCGGCCGAAACTCTTTTGAAATTTCATGAAAAGTATTAACGCCTGATGTTAATACTTACCCCCTCCCGCACGTTAATGACTTGGGAGCCGCATTTATCGCCAGGCTGGCCGCGAATGACAACAGACGTTTATCAAGAGCTTATTGAGGTATGACTGGAAAGATCTATACATCCCGAAAGGAGTCTGAAGACAAGGTTATGAAGAAGCTCTCCGCAATCGCACTCCTGCTCGCGCTCGCGCTCGCCTCCACGGCGGCGTGCACGACGAAGGCTTCCGACGCGCCGAGCGCGGAGGCTTCCGACGCGCCGAACGCGAAGGCCGCGCTCGCCATCGGGGCCGCCGCCCCCGACTTCACGCTGCCCGACGCCGACGGCAAGGAGCACACGCTCGCCTCGCTCAAGGGCAAGTCGGGCACCGTCATCATCTTCGTCGCGACGCAGTGCCCGTACTCGAACGCCTACAACTCGCGCATGGCGAAGCTCGCCGAGGACTACCGCGCCAAAGGCGTCAACGTCGTCGGCATCAACTCGAACGCGAGCGAGCCCGCCTCCGAGGTCAAGTCACACGCGGCCGAGAAGGGGCTCACCTTCACCATCCTGAAGGACGCCGGCAACCAGGTCGCCGACCGCTACGACGCGCAGGTCACGCCCGAGGCTTACCTGCTCGACGCCTCCGGCAAGCTCGTCTACCACGGCCGCATCGACAACTCGCGCACCGGCTACTTGATCACCTCTTCGGAGCTGCGCGACGCCATCGAGGCGACGCTCGCCGGCAAGCCCGTCGAGAAGGCCGGGGCCAAGGCGTTCGGTTGCTCCATCAAGCGCGTGTAAGAGAGGAAGGCTGTACGGGAATGACGAGGGGACTTCTGCCGTCCGCGGCGCTCTGCGCGGCGCTCGCCTGCGCGGCCGGACTCGCGTCCGCGTGCGCCGGGCCAAGCGCGGCGCCGGAGCAGGGCGCGGCGAAGCCCGCGGCCAAACCGCAGGGCGGCGGCGCGAAGCCGGAAGGCGGCGGCGTGAAGTCGGCGGCGGCCGCCCCGAAGGTGACCGAGATCAAGGAGGCAGACCTCAAGTCTCTCCTCGGCGCGGGCGCCGGCCGCGAACGCCCGCTGCTCGTCAACTTCTGGGCGACGTGGTGCGCGCCCTGCCGCGAGGAGTTCCCCGACCTCGTCGAGATTCGCGGGCAGTACGACCCCGACACGCTCGACTTCGTCCTCGTCTCGCTCGACGACCCTTCGGACAGCGGCAAGGCCGTGCCGGAGTTTCTGGCCGAGGCGCGGGCCACGGCCTTCCCCTCTTACCTTCTGAACGCCGACGATTCGGACGCCGCCATCAACCTCGTCGACCCGACCTGGAGCGGCGAGCTTCCCGCGACCTTCCTCTACGACCGCTCGGGCGCGCTCGTCTTCAAACACAAGGGGCGCGTCAAGCCGGCGGAGCTGCGCGACGCGCTCGACGAGGCGCTCAAATAGAAGAAGCCGGCCGAGAACTCTGAGACCGTCACGCCGGAAGTAGTCGCCGCGCACAACCTCAAGCCGGAAGAGTTCGGGCGGACACGCGCGCCTCTCGGGCGTCATCTGCCCCCGCTCTTCGGTGTACCACGCCCCGTTCAGCTCGCCGATACACTCGGCCTCCTCCTCACGCTTGTAGGCGGCTGACTCGCGCCAAAGCCTCACGGCTTCCTCGAATGAGCCCCGGCGAAGTGGACGCGCGCCGGGCCGCGCTTTGGTAGTCGCGCGTGCCGGTTGCGGGCTAAGAGATTCATCACGGGGCGGGAAGTTGTTGACTTTTCGCGCTTTGATAACGGATTCTTGTGCGACCTGCCGGCATCGTTCCGTGACTTTCGCGCATGGCTCTTTCCCCTAACACCCGCCTCGGCCGCTACGAAATCCGCTCCCTGCTCGGCGAGGGCGGGATGGGCGAGGTTTATCTGGCGCGTGACCCGAAGATCGGGCGCGACGTGGCTATCAAAGTGCTGCCCGCGCAGTTCTCCGCCGACGCCGAACGCCTCGCACGCTTCGAGCAGGAGGCGTGCGCCGCCGGCGCGCTCAACCACCCGAACGTCCTCGCCGTCCACGACGCCGGGCAGCACGACGGCGCGCCCTTCGTCGTCTCCGAGTTGCTCGAAGGCGAGACGCTGCGCGAGAAGCTGCGGGGCGCGCCGCTTCCGCAGCGAAAGGCTGTTGACTACGCGTCGCAGATCGCGCGGGGCCTCGCCGCCGCGCACGAGCGCGGAATCGTCCACCGTGACCTCAAGCCCGAAAACATCTTCATCACTTCGGACGGGCGCGCGAAGATTCTGGACTTCGGGCTGGCGAAGCTGACGCAAGGGGACGGGCGGCAGTCACAGACGGAGATTCCGACGTGGCGCGTGGACACGGCCCCCGGCGCGGTGATGGGCACCGTCGGCTACATGGCGCCGGAGCAGGTGCGCGGGCGGAAGGTGGATCACCGCGCCGACATCTTCTCGTTCGGCGCCGTCCTCTACGAGATGCTGACGGGGCGCCGCGCTTTTCGCGGCGAGTCGGCGGCCGACACGCTCTCGGCCGTCCTCAAGGAAGACCCGCCCGCCCTCTCCGAGTCGAACCGCAACGTCTCGCCGGCGCTCGAACGGCTCGTGCTGCACTGCCTGGAGAAAGACCCGGCGGCGCGGTTTCATTCCGCCAGCGACCTCGCCTTCGCCCTCGAAGCGCTGTCGGGCGCGACCGCCGTCTCGGGCGAGCAGGCGACCCCGAAGCACGCGCTCAAGGGTCGCGGCGTCAGACGCCGTGAACTCATCGCGTGGGGCGTAGCGGGCGCGGCATTGCTGGCGGCGTTGTTGGCTCTGGTTCTTCCCCCCCTTTGGCGCGCGCCGCAGGAAGCGCCGGCCGCCGCGACGCGCTTCCTTATAACTCAGCCGGGAGAGGGAGAGGTCTCGGGCGCACCCGTGATCTCGCCCGACGGCCGCCGCGCGGTGCTGGTGGTTAGGGACGCCGCCGGGAAGCAGAGCCTTTGGCTCCGGCCGCTCGACGCGCTCGACGCGCAGCAGCTCGCCGGGACCGAGGCCGGCGGTCAGCCCTTCTGGTCGCCGGACGGCCGCTCCATAGGTTTTATCGCCGCGGGCAAGCTCAAGAAGATCGACGTCTCGGGCGGGACGGCGCAGACGCTGTCTGACGCGGCCAGCGTGGGCGGCGCGTGGAATCGCGAAGGGGTCATCGTCTTCTCCCGCAGCGCCACGGAGGGCCTCTACCGCGTCCCAGCCGCCGGCGGCACGCCCGAGCCCCTGACCACGCTCGACAAGTCGCGCAACGAATACGTTCACGCGTGGCCCCACTTCCTGCCCGACGGCCGCCACTTCCTTTACGTCGCCGGCACCTCGCCGCGGGAGAAGAGCGCGGTCTTCCTCGGCTCGCTCGACTCGAAGCCGCCCCGCCTGCTGCTCGACGTCGAATCGAGCGTGGCTTACGCGCCGCCGGGCCACCTGCTCTACGCGCTTGAGGGCACCCTGGTGGCGCGGCCGTTCGACGCCGACAGGCTGGAGCTGACGGGCGAGGCCGTCCCCGTCGTTAAACAGATCGGCTTCACACAGGGCAACGCGCGTGCGCACTTCTCCGTCTCGGAGACGGGAACGCTCCTCTACCGCCCCAGCGCCGCGGCGGCGGACACGCAACTCGTCTGGTTCGACCGTGCGGGCAAACAACTCGACACGGTCGGCGCGGCCGGGCACTACTCGGACATCCGCCTCTCGCCAGACGGGAAGCGCGTCGCGTTCCAACGCCTGGACAAGGAAAATGGGGCCAGCGACGTCTGGCTGATCGAGCTCGCGCGCGGCACCACCTCGCGCCTGACGTTCGACCCGGCGAACGACGGCGACGCCGTCTGGTCGCCCGACGGCGGCCGCATCGTCTTCTCCTCGACGAGGGAGGGCCTGCCGAACCTCTACCAGAAGCTTTCGAGCGGCGCGGGCGGCGAGGAGCTCCTCCTCAAGACGGAGGACGACAAGATTGCCAACGACTGGTCGCCGGACGGTCGCCACGTCCTGTATAACGCCATGAGCCGGCAAAGCTCCGACCTGTGGGTGCTGCCGCTTTTCGGGGAGCGGCGGCCTGAGCCTTTCGCGCGGACGGACTTTCAGGAATCGGGTGGACGCTTCTCGCCCGACGGGCGCTGGATCGCATACACCTCGGACGAGTCCGGGAGGTTTGAGGTCTACGTACAGAGCTTCCCGGCTTCGGGCGGCAAGTGGCAGGTCTCGAACGGCGGCGGGGGCTCGCCCCGCTGGCGGCGCGACGGGCGCGAGCTGTTCTACCTCTCGGCGGACGGGAAACTGATGGCGGTCGAAGTCGACGGGAGTTCCGACACGTTCGAGGCCCGCGTCCCCAGGCCGCTCTTCGAGCCCCGGGTCGGCGCGATCAGCGGCGACTCCCCCTACGACGTCGCCGCCGACGGCCGACGCTTCCTCGTTAAAGTGCTCGTCGAAGAGACCGTCCCCGCGCCCGTAACGGTCGTCCTGAACTGGACTGCGGACTTAAAGCGCTAACGTTATCTTGCGACCGACCTCGGCTAAAATCTCATGCACCCCGGCGAGGGTCTGAGGCCGCGGAAGACGTGAGGCGATTCCCGGGCGGGCAACTCGGCGTCTCATGCTCTGTACCGGAAATCTGACGCCGGTCGGCAGGTTCCTTACACCATTTACCGGTTACCACTGCCCGCCTTCGCCCGCACCCCGCTCGCATCATAAAACGCACGGGCATCCTGTATGTTCAGGATGTCATGTACCGCCCGGCGCTTGTCTTTCGCGTTCCGGTAATAAGCCCGCGTAATCAGGTAGCCGACGTAATACCCGAGGTCGGCCGGCCGGTCTTCGGCGGTCGTCGCGTTGTAAACCCAGTTTGAAAAATCGGGCTTGTACATGTCAGCTTCAAAGTCACGCCAGATCTCGGCGTCGTGCGCCCGGCCGTAAACTTTCAGATGCTCGTTGATGTTGCGGCCCGAGATCAGCTCGCCTATCGTGTCGCAGGCGCCCTCCTGCAACGCCTTGCCGAGCAGGTGCCGCTGGTCCGGGCCCGTGTTGTAACGCTGGTTGTAGTGACACGATTCGTGCGCGACGATAGCCGGCACGTTGTCCACGGTCGAGACCACCGCGCGCAGCCACGCACTCAGTTCGTCCGCCGGGCTCTTCGCCGTTTTGCCGTACATCTCGGTTCCGATCAACAGACCGCTCGGACCCGTCGTCCCGCCCGAACTCGTGACGCCGATCAGAAAGTACACGTCGGGAAAGACCGCCTCCGGGTAGATCGATTTGAATTTTCTGAACGCCGTTCGCATGCGCTTCTCCATGCGCCGCACCCGCAACGTTTGCGGCCGGATTGACGCGTAATATTTCGGCATCCGGTCGAGCGCGCTCACCAAATTCTCGGCCGACTTAATTCTTAGTCGCAGGAAATCTTTCAAGCCCGGGCTGCCCTTGTCGAGATACTCGGTCTGAAAGATGGCGGCCCGTTTCGCTTTGTCGGTCTCCTTCGCCGCGAGGTCGTACGCCAGCCAGAAATTTCCGATGTCGGAGGTGACAAACTTAACCGTCTCGGGGTCGCGATTAAGCTGCGGGCCGGGTTGGGCTATTGCCATTGTCGTGGCGAACAGGATGCAGAGCGTGAGAGCGACGGTTCGTGGCATATTCATGGAAGAAAAATAGCACGGCCGGGGAGGTTTCTCGTTCGCCGAATTACAAAAGGTATTTTTCTACAGCAGCGCCAAGGGCACACGACCGTCTCCTTCGTGAATCTACGTCTGAAGGTGTCGAGCGTTAGGCAGGCCACGAGGCGGCTGTCGAAAAACATAGACCGAGGGAGCGCGGCGGGGCGGGCGAAGCTCGTCGAGGGCTTGTTCCGGGCCGCTACGCCTTAGCGCGTCGAACGCGGCCGTTCTGTGCGGAGCCGTCTGACAGTGTTATACTGCTCTACCCTGATATACAAAAAGATAAAATAATGGATTGGGGGCCCGGCTTATTCGGGCAGCCCACGCCGGCAATCAATTTCAGACAGCGGCAGCGGCGCCACGCTCCGCGGCCATAGCCGTCCGACAAATTGTTTTATAGCACCGTTGTAAAAACCGCAGCCACGTCAGGCGGCTGCTACTTCTTCACAAACGTAAAGCAATCACTGAGGCGCGCGGCGCGACGAAACGCACAGGCGTCGGGCTTTTCTTGTGCCGCCGGGGCTTCGCGCGCCGGTCTCAGGGAAAGGCGCGGGCGGCTGCCGGCGCCGGTATGTGCTCTGAATTTTTCTACCGTGGGGGACAGATTGGGCGGCACGAAGATTAGTTCGGGAGGGTATGCGCGGGCGGAAGTCGTGCAGCCGGAGGCGGAAGTCGCGCCTGCCCCCCGGCGGCTGATACAGGCGGCGGAGTTCCTGTTTGCCGCGGCGATGCGACTGGCACCGCGGCGGTACCGCTTCGGCGCGGCTGTGTTCGTCGCGCGCGCGGCCACGCCTTTACTGCGGCTGACGGACGCTTACCGGAAGCAGGAGCTGATCGGTTTCGACGGGCCGCGCGAAATCGCGCTCCACTTTGTGCTTAATGCCCTGACGAGGAACGGGGCGCGGTTCGACCCCGTGGTCGAGGTGAGAGGGTTTGCGGAACTTGAACGCGCGTGCGCGGCCGGCACGGGCGTGCTTGTCCTCGGGCCTCACGCGGCGCTCACCCTGCTCATGATTCGACTCTTCTACGACCGCGGCCTCGACCCGGTGGTCATCACCCCCGACCCGTGGATGCGCGTCGCCGGCACCACTTTGACGGTGCGGACGGTGCAGCCGTCGCCGACCTTCCTCGTTAAGACGCGCGGCAGACTGCGCCGCGGCGAGCTCGTCTGCGCGATGCCCGACAGGGCGGAGCACCACGGGGCGAGGACTGTCGAGTTCGTCACCGTGAGCGGGCGCGTCATCGTCGCCCCGGCGCTGATGCACGTGGCCGCGCGCTGCGGGGCGCGTGTGATATTCACAGAGGCGCACGCGGACGGGGGCTCCGTGGTGGGTACGATTCACGCGCCCGCCCACGCGTCGTCGGGCGACGCGCTTACAGAAGACTTCATAGCTTTTGTACAGGAGCGGGCCTCGGCCCGCTCCGCCGGGCGCGGCATGCGTATGGCGACGGGGCCGGTCTAAAACGGAAAGATGGGAGACAAGATCACCAGCGCCTTAGCCGGGACTCCGCGCGTCTTCGGACGACGCCTGCCCGCGCTCCACTCCGGCGGGCGGCTGCTGCTCGTGGCAGCCGCGGTGCTGCACGTCGCGCTGGCGTTAGGGCTCCACTGGGCGGGGCGTGCGCAACTCGCGCCGAGCCTCGTCGACCGCGACGGGATAATGGGCTCCTTCGCCTTCGACAGTTACGAGTACCAGCGCGGGGCCGTGCGGCTGGCGGAGGTCTTAAGGCGGGACGGGGTCTCGGCGTGGGCGGCCGAGCGCGGGCCCGTACACGTCAGGCTGATCTCGCTTCAGTTCGCTCTCGTCGGGCCGCTCTTAGGCTACGGCACGTTGAGCGCGGAGCCGTTCAACCTTCTCTGCTACCTCGCCGTGGTGGGACTCGCCCTCCTGCTCGGCCGCGAGGTCGGCGGCCGGCGCGCGGGGCTGCTGGCCGCGGGGGCGGTCGCGCTGTGGCCGACCTTCCTGCTTCACACGCTGCAACTCCTCAAGGACCCGCTCTTCATCGCGGGGGCGCTCGCGCTCGTGCTGTGCGTGACGACGTGGCTGACGAGGGACTACGGGCGGGCGAGCGCCGCGGCCGCGGGCGCGCTCATGGGCGTCACCATCCTGATGCTCCTGCTCATACGTTTTCAGTTCGCCGCGGTCATCCTGGCGCTCGTGCTCCTCGGGTTCGCCCTGCTCGTCGTCCGACAGTTGTCCGAGCGGCGTGTGCTGTACTGGAACATGATCAGCCCCGTCCTGATACTGGCGGCGGGCGCGCTGTTGCTCCTGCTGTATTCGCTCGGGGCGCCGGCGATTCAGAAGTTCAAACACTACCCTTCGGACGGGGGCGGCCCGCCCAAGTCGGCCGCGAGCGCGGGGGAGCGTGTGCCCACGGTCGTCACGTACCTCCCGCGCGCGAAGGCCGAAGGCGGGGCGGCGCCGGGTTACGCCGCGCGGCTCCGTGCGGCGGCCGACAGGGCCGCTCACAGGGTCGGCAGCGTCCGCTACAGGTTCAGCGCAGTCTATTCGGAGGCCGGCTCGGGCGTCGACCGCGACGTCAGGTTCGACGGCCTCGCGTCGCTGCTTCTTTACATCCCGCGCGCCTTCGTCATCGGTTGCTGCGCGCCCTTCCCCAACACGTGGGTGGCCGCGGGCAGGCGCGTGGGGAGCGCCGGGAAGTTGTTGTCCGGCGCCGAGACCCTCGTCATGTACCTGTTCGGGCTGCTGGCGCTCGCGGCCGTCCTGCGGCGGCCGCGGCGGCTCGCCGCGTGGCTGCTGTTGTCGGTCACGGTGTTCGGTGTGACGGCGCTCGGGCTCGTCGTCCCCAACGTCGGCGCGCTGTACAGGTTCCGCTACACGTTCTGGGTGCTGCTGATTATCCTCGCAGCGAAGGGCGTCGAAGGCGCGCTCACGTCGGCCGGGCGGCTAAGGGGGGCGGGGTCGAGTGGGTGAGAGGGAGTTGAACGGAAGGGCGGCGGCATGCGTCGCGTCGGCGTTTCTACTCGCCGTCGCCTGCGCCTGCTCGTCGCAGCGCGCCCAACAGGGCGGCGGGGCGGGGACGGCTTCGACGACGCGCGGCGAACCCGCGGCGACGCCCGTCACCCGTGATGCCGCCCGCGACGGCTGGCCGGGCTTCGCGCTCGCCAACTTCAGCGGCACCACACTCCGCGCGGTCTACGTCTCGCCGAGCGGGTCGGCGGGGTGGGAGGAGAACATTCTCGGGGGGGACGAGCTGGCCGACGGGGCGACCGTCGCCATAGGCTTTAGCCCCGAAGAGAAGGCCGCCTCCTGGGACATCAGGGTGGAGGCCGTGGACAACCATTACGCGGAGTGGAAGGGCCTCAACCTCCGCGACGTTTCGAGGATAACGCTGCTGCTCGACATGGTCGGGGAGCGGGTCGTGGTCGCCGAGGTCGAGTAGCGGCGCGGGCGCGTGTGGCGGGCTTTGGGAAGACTCGAAAGGAACACCTTAGCGAACCTGTTCGGCGCCGCGTGGTCGGCCGCCATAGGAGTCCTGTGCGTCCCCCTCTACGTCAGGCTGATGGGCGCGGAGGCGTTCGGGCTGGTCGGCCTCTTCGTGATGCTGCAAAGCGTCTTCGTCGTCCTCGACCTGGGCGTCGCCGCGACGCTCAGCCGCGAGCTCGCACGCCTCGACGCACGGGGCGGCGACGCGCGTACGCAGCGCGACCTCGCCTACACGCTACAGGCCGTCTACTGGGTCATGGCACTGCTCGTCGGGGCCACGGTCTTCGCGCTCGCCCCGGCGGTCGCGCGACACTGGGTGAAGCCGCAGACGCTCTCGCCCGAGGCGGTAACGTCCTGCGTCAGGCTGATGGGCGCGGCGATGGCGCTACAGTTCCCTTTCGCCTTCTACCAGGGCGGGCTGCTCGGACTCCAAAGGCAGACGCTCTTCAACGCGCTGGCCGCCGCCGCGGCGACCCTGCGCGCGGGGGGCACGCTGCTGGCCCTCCACTTTATCGCGCCCGCCCCGGAGACGTTCTTCGCCGTGCAGATCGCGGCGGGCGCGGCGGGCACGGGGGCCGCCGCGCTCCTGCTCTGGCGCTGCCTGCCCGCGTCCGGCGGAGTCGCCGTCGGCTTCCGACCCGAGTTGATACGACGCGTGTGGCGCTTCGGCGCCGCCTACGCGGCGAACGCGGTCGCGAACATGGGACTATTCCAGGGGGACAAGATTATCCTGAGCACACTGCTGCCGCTTGAGATGTTCGGCTATTACGCGCTGGCGCAGGGGGTTGCGAGCGGCATGTACGCCGTCATCATCGCGGTGGACGGCGCGGTCTTCCCGCAACTGTCGGGGCTGGTCGCGCGGGGCGCGGACGCGGAGCTGTCCGAGGTCTACCACCGCGGCAGCCAGTTGATGGCGGTGCTGCTCGCGCCCATCGCCGTCGTGGCCGCGCTCTTCCCGCGCGAGGTGCTCTTCGCGTGGACGGGCGACGCGGCGGCCGTCGAGAACGCGAGCCTCGTCCTCTCCCTTCTGGTCACGGGGATGATGTTGCACGGGGTGGTGCAGGCGCCCTACTTTTTGCAGATCGCACACGGCTGGTGGCGGCTTATCCTGAGCACGAACCTCATCCTGCTCGTCGCGGTCGTCCCCCTGAACATCCTGATGGCCCGCGCATACGGCGGCCCCGGGGCCGCGCTGGTGTGGGTTTTCCTGAACGTCTGCTATCTCCTGACGCTCCCCCTGGCGCACCGCCGTTTCCTGAAGGGTGAGCAGGGCCGCTGGCTCTTCGAGGACGTCTTTCTGCCGCTCGCGGGGGCACTTTGCGCCGGCGCGGCGGCGCGCTGGCTGACGCCGCCGCGCGCGTCGCGCGTAGAGGCCCTGGTATTCCTGTGCGCCGTGGGGGCGCTGGCCGCCGCCGCGGCCGTGTCGCTCGCCTCGCGCGTGAGGGCTCCCATGTTGGCCCTTTTGCGGAGGGGGGCCGAGCCTTTCGTCGCGTGAACCGCCCGGTACGGTCTCACGCCACGACTCCCGCGCCATGAAGATTCTCTACTGCATCCCCAGCCTCGAACACGGCGGAGCCGAGCGGCAGTTGTCCTACCTCGCCGCCGCGCTGGCCGCGTGCGGGCACGAAGTCCACGTCGCCTCGTCGCGCGGCGGCCCGAACCTCGCGAGGATGGAGGCCGCGGGCGTGAAGTGGCATCGCCTCGGCGGGGCCGGTAATCGCGACCCGGTTATCTTCTACAGGCTGCTCCGGCTGATGCGGAGGTTGAGGCCGGACGTCGTTCAGACGATCCTCACGCCGATGGACATCCTTGGCGGGGCGGCGGCGCTCCTGACCCGCACGCGCTGGGTGTTGAGGGAGTCGAGTTCCGCGCCCCTGTACACGGCGGGGTGGAGGCACAGGCTGCGCCTCTCGCTCGGCCGGAGGGCGGACGCCGTCGTGTCGAACTCCGCCGGGGGCGACGCCTATTGGCGCTCCGCGCCGGGCACGCAGGCGCTGCGCGTGATCCCGAACGCGATACCTTTCGACGAGATAGCGCGGGCTGATTCCGCACGGGCGGGCGGGTTCGGCCCGGCCGAGAAGGTTGTGCTCTACGCCGGGCGCATGGACGAGGGGAAGAACGTCGAGAGCCTGATCGCCGCGCTGGCACGCGTCGCGGGCGAGGTGCCTTTCGTGGCCGTCATGTGCGGGGACGGCCCGCGCCGGCCGCACCTTGAGCGGATGGCGCGCTCGCTCGGCCTCGCCCACCGCGTCGTCTTCAAGGGCTACGTCGATAACCTCTGGGACGTAATGAAGCGCGCCGACGTGCTCGTCTCCCTCAGCAGGGTCGAGGGCTGCCCCAACGTCGTGCTGGAGGCGATGGCCTGCGGCTGCCCGCTGGTCGTCTCAGACATCCCGGCCCACAGGGAGATGCTCGACGAACACAGCGCACGCTTCGCGGACCCGGACGACACGATAAAGGCGGCCGCGGACATTAAAGCCATCCTGTCCCGCGGCGACGCGGCTCGCGCGCGAGCGGCGCGCGAGAGTGCGGCGGGGCGGCCCGTCGAGACGACGGCGAGGCGCTACGAACAACTCTACCTGAGCCTGCTCGGCGAGGCGTGCGATTCGCACCGGGGCGCACGTGTTTCAGACAGCGAGGCGGCGTAACGCGTGGCGCCCGCGGCCTCAAGTATCGCGGGGCGGCGCGGTCGCGTGCGCGTGCGGAAGCTGATGGTAAATTCGCGTCGTACTGGAGGCTTGGACGTGTCGCGTCGCGGGGGTCGCGGCGGGCGCGCGTGAACTCTCTTTTGTTCAGGCAGGGTGTCAACTTAGGCGTACTGGCGACTTGCAACGCGGCGCTGGCCGTCCTGTCGGCGTGGTACATCGTCACGCGCGTCGGGCTCAACGTCGAGACCGACGCCTTTTTCGCCTCCGGCGCGCTGCCCCAGCTAGTCTTCCTTGTGCTCAGCGCGACGCTGATCCCCGTGCTGGTGCCGCTGCTGGCGACCAGGGACGCGGAGAGCCTGCGCGGGGACGCGTGGCTCTTCTTCCTGCTGATCACGGCGCTCTTCGGGCTGGTCGGCGCCGCCCTCTACGCCTCGTGCGACCTCTGGGTGCCGCTGCTCGTCCCCGGCTTCTCGGCCGAGGGCAAAAGCCTGACCGTCGGCCTGACCAGGATTCAGATCGTGAGCATGGTGCTCAACGCCGGCATCGTCACGCTCTGGGCGGCGTATCACGCGCGCAGGCGGTTCGTGTGGGTCGAGTTCTCGGGCGTGCTGGCGAACCTCTCGGGGCTGCTGTTTCTCGTCTGGGCGCTGCCGCGCTTCGGCATCCACGCCGCGGCGTGGAACACGGTCTTCTACAACGGCCTGAAGCTGGCCTTCCTGCTGCCCGTGCTCGGGCACTGGCGCCGCCCCGCGTGGCCTTCGCCCACGGCGCGGGAGGCCTGGCGGCTCTTCACGCCGCTCCTGCCGGGGCAGGCGTACCTGCGTGCGGAGCCGCTCCTCGACCGCTTCCTGACCTCGACGAAGGAGGCGGGGAGCCTCTCGCTGCTCTACGTCGCGCAGCAAATTTATGCCAACGCGATCCTGGTTACCAGTAAGGCCGTGGTCGCGCCGCTGGCCCCGAGGCTGGCGGTCGCGGCCGGCGCGGGAGAGTGGCGGCGCTACCGCCGCGCTTACCGCGCGAGGCTCCTGCTGATCGGGCTCATCTCTTCGCTCGGCGTGCTGCTGTTGCTGGCCTTCGGGACGCACGCGCTCCGGCTCACCATCGGCCACGCGGGCGTCACGGCCGGGAACGTCCACACGCTCTGGCTGGTCATCATCGCCCTCGTCGGGGCGTTCTTCGGCGGGGTCTCCGGGCAGGTGGTGTCGGGAGCCTTCTACGCGATGGGAGACACGAAGACGCCGACAAAGGTGTCCGCCTTAATTTACACCCTCTACCTTCCGCTGAAGATCGCAGTCTTCCTCAGCTACGGCCTGATGGGCCTCGCCGTGACCATGAGCGCCTACTTCGTCGTCAGCTCCCTCGTGCAGTTCGTTATGCTGGAGGGCGAGGTGTCCCGCAGACTCTTGCGGACGACCGACAGGTAAGGGTTGCGTTGCAGAGATTATTTTCGAGCGGGTAAGTCTGTTGAGTGCCTTCCGCTAAGCGGCGACCCCGAACAGCGAAGCGACGAACGTCGCCTGCCCTCGTGCATCACGTCCCGTTAACCTTTTGACCTGCCCCTTCCTCATCATGTCACCTCAACCCCAACGCCTTGCCGCCCCGCCCCCTTCCTCCGGGAGTGGCGCAAAAAATTTCCCTACGCCAGACGAGGATTCGACGGAACCTTAAAAGGTGATCGCCGTATTCCGAATGAGCCCTCCTATTGACATTCTATACGGGAAGGACTATTCATCCTCACACAGGCTGTCTATAGGAGTGGATCATGGCCAGAAAGAAAGTGGATCTCTTACAGGGGACGCTCGACCTGCTGGTGCTGAAGGCGCTTGCCCTCGGCGAGCTGCACGGCCTCGGCGTCTCGAACCGCATAGAGCAGATCACCAGGGGGACGTTCTGCGTGAAGCCCGGGTCTCTGTTCCCGGCCCTGCATCGGATGGAGGAGGCCGGCTGGCTGGAGGCGTCCTGGGGCGAGTCGGAGAACAACCGCCGGGCCAAGTACTACCGGCTCACCAAGGCCGGCCGACGCCAGCTCGAAGCCGAGACCGAGGACTGGCAGCGGATCGCGCTGGCGATCACAAGCGCCCTCAAAGCCTCTTAGGTGGTAGCCGCGATGTCGCTCATACCACGCCTTGAAAGCCTCCGGCGCAACCTCCTCCACAGAGACTGTGTGGACAGGGACCTCGCCGAGGAGCTGGAGGCGTATCTGGAGATGCTGGTCGAGGCGAAGGTCGCGGAGGGGCTCACGCCCGAGGGCGCGCGGCGCGCGGCGCTGATAGAGCTGGGCGGGGTGGAGCAGGTCAAAGAAAGGGTAAGGGAGGTCAGAGTGGGACATTTCTTGGGAACCGTGTGGCAGGACTTGCGCTACGGCGTGCGGACGCTAATCAAGAGCCCGGCCTTCGCCGTCGTGGCCGTGCTCTCGCTCGCGCTCGGCATCGGCGCCAACACCGCCATCTTCAGTGTCGTCAACGGCATTCTGCTCCGGCCCCTGCCCTACCCCGAATCCGAACGCCTCATGGCCGTCTGGCACACCCCGCCGCAGGCCAGCTTTCCCGGCATGACCAGGTTCTCCGTCTCGCCGGGGAACTACCTCGACTGGAAGGAGCAGAGCCGCGCCTTCGAGCGGATGGCGATTTACCAGTACGCCGGCCTGAGCCTGAGCGGCGGCGGCGACCCCACGCCCGTGACCGGCGCGGCCGTCTCCTCAGACTTCTTCTCGGTCTTAGGCGCGCAGGTGGACAAGGGGCGCGCCTTCTCCCCGGACGAGGAACAGCCGGGGCGCGAGCAGGTGGTCGTCCTCGGCCACGGGCTGTGGCAGCGCGCCTTCGGGGCCAACCCGAATCTGATCGGCCAGACGGTGACTTTGAACAGCCGGAGTTTCACCGTCGTCGGCATCATGCCGGCCGGGTTCGAGTTCCCCGCCGAGGCCGAGCTGTGGGTGCCGCTCGCGTGGGACGCCGCGGAAAGGGAGACCCGGGCGATCCACGACTACCTGGTCATCGCCCGCCTGAAGCGGGACGCGTCGCCGGCGCAGGCGCAGGCCGAGATGAGCACGATCTCGGACAGGCTTGAGCAGCAGTACCCGGAGGCCAACAAGGGCTGGGGCGCCGTGGTCATCCCGCTTCAGGAAGACCTCGTGGGCGACGTCCGCCCGGCGCTCCTCATGCTCTTCATCGCCGTGGGCTTCGTGCTGCTGATCGCCTGCGCGAACGTCGCCAACCTGATGCTCGCACGCGGGGCGAACCGCCGGAGGGAGATGGCGCTCCGCATCGCGCTCGGGGCCACGCGCGGCCGCATCGTCAGGCAGTTGCTGTGTGAAAGCGTCCTGCTCGCCATCATGGGTGGGCTGCTCGGCCTCCTGCTCGCCGGCTGGGGCGGGCAACTGCTCGTGCGGCTGAGTTCCGGCAGCCTGCCCGGGGCGGGCGGGGTCGGTGTGGACGCGTGGGCGCTCGGCTTCACGCTGCTGGTCTCGCTCTGCGCGGGGGTGCTGGCGGGCGTCGCCCCGGCTTTGCAGTTCTCGAAGAGTAACCTCAGCGAGACGCTGAAACAGGGAACGGGGCGCGGGGGCGGGGGCTCGGTCAAGCAGCGCACGCGCAAGGCGCTCGTCGTCTGCGAGGTGGCGCTGTCGCTCATCCTGCTGGTCGGGGCCGGGCTCATGATTCGCAGCTTCTGGAAGTTGCAGAACGTCGACCCGGGCTTTGACGCCTCCAACACACTGACGATGAGCGTCCTCCTGCCCACCGCGAGGTATTCCGAGCCCCAGCAGATGCTCGCCTTCCACGACCGCGTGCTGGAACAGATCGGCGCTCTGCCCGGCGTCGTCTCCGTGGGCTCCACCACCACCATCCCCCTGACCGGCGGCGGGTCGAAACAGCCCTTCACCATAGAAGGCCGCCCCGCGCCGCCCGTCTCCGAGCAGCCGCTCGCACAGACGCGCTACGTCAGCCCGGGCTACTTCAGCGCCATGGGCGTCCCCCTGCGACAGGGCCGCCCCTTCGACGAACGAGACCGCGACGGCGCGCCCCAGGTCGTCGTCATCAGCGAGGCCATGGCGCGGCGATTCTTTCCGGGGCAGAATCCCGTGGGGCAGCGCCTGACCGCGTCTTTCCACCTGCAACAGGGGCCGCGCGAGATCGTCGGCGTGGTGGGCGACGTCAAGTCTAACGGGCTGGACGACGACGCGGCCGCGACGATGTACCTGCCTTTCCGGCAGGCGCCGCGGCCGTGGATAAGCTTCGTGGCGCGCACCTCATCCGACCCGGAGGGCTTCGTCCAACCCGTCTCGAAGGCCGTCTACGCGGTCGACAAAGAGCAGGCGCTGACGGGCGTGCGGACGATGGAGCAGGTGTTGGGCGAGTCGCTCTCGGGGCGGCGCTTCAACATGACGCTGCTGATGACGTTCGCGGCGCTGGCGCTGACGCTGGCGGCCGTCGGCGTCTACGGCGTGATGAACTACTCGGTCATGCTGCGGCGGCGAGAGCTCGGCATTCGCATCGCGCTGGGCGCTCGGGCGCTGGACGTTCTGCGGCTGGTGCTCGGCCAGGGGCTGGCGTTGACCTTGATCGGCGTGGGCGTCGGCATGGCCGGGGCCTACGCCCTGACGCGACTGATGGCGAGCCTGCTCTACGGGGTGGCGGCGACCGACTTTTTAACCTTCTTCAGTGTGTCCGCCGTCATCATCCTCGTGGGGCTTCTGGCGTCATTCCTACCCGCGCGCCGCGCCACGAAAGTAGACCCGATGATCGCCCTGCGGAGCGAGTAAATTGGGCAGTATCGCGACGTGGAAGAGATGATGCGTGAGCGCGGACTCTAAGTAGACTACTCGACCGTCTTTCGCTGGGTACGGCCTTATGCTCCTGAGATCAACAAGCGCGTCCGGCCTCATCTGAAGATGCGCGGCACGTCTCATCGGGTGGATGAGACCTACATCAAAGTCGGGAAGTCATGTAAATATCTGTATCGCGCACAGGCGAAATTCGTCGCTTCGCTGTTCGGAGTAGCGGCTTAACGAAATGCACTCGAAGAACTTCCGCGCCTCGAATTAATCTTTGCGACATTACCGACATTTGACCTAATAGGCGTCGCCGATAAGAACGAAGCCGGCCCAGTAAAATGGGTGCGCGTGCCGTTCGCTTGAGATCAGCTTGAGGGCCGCCTCGCGCAGCGCCGACGCCTGAAGAACGGCCTGCGGTATCTGCTGACGCACCGCGGCGGCTTCGCCCTCTGGCCGCCCTGCGCTTCAGGCCGGACGGACTTCGGCCGGCGCGCCCGTCTACGCCTCGATGATCAACTACCCGTTCGCCGCGCAGCTCCGCGACCCCGTCAAGGTTCTCGCGCGCGCCGAAGATTACTTCTTCCCTTATCAGGGGGCGCGTTCACCGTGCGGCACGACTACGGGAGAAGTTGATGCTAAGAAGAATCACAATCGCGACTCTTGCGGCTGTCGCCGTCGCCGCCCTGACGGTCTTTTCCGGCACGACACGCGGCGTCTTACCGACCTGCGGCGCTTAACGGCGACACTCGCGACGCGTCTGGCCCGCCACACGAATCATCGTGCCCGTTAGGCGCTTCCCCGGAGGCAGCGCGCACGCGGTTCCCACGGCTGACCAGATGTTCTGAGGCACGAACAGCCGGGCTTGTGCAGAGGTTGCCGGATTTCCCCAACAAGTCAGGAGACCGCAAGACAGTAGTAGAAATACCCGGCCCGACAGTCTATACTTGTAAGCCCGTCCCATCTTTCCCCCGAAAGTTTAGAAATCATGGAGACGAGTGTCGGTTAGCCTGCCTATGCACAAGAAAACGCCCGGAGATTTTCCGCCCGCCGCGAAAACCGGCAGTCCCATCGAACACCCGGAGAGCCCGGAGGTGGCCGCCTACTGGCTGAAGGCGGTAGTCGACTCGGCGGACGACGCCATCATCACGAAGACGCTCGAAGGCGTCATCACCAGTTGGAACCGCGGCGCCCAGCGCATCTTCGGCTATACGGCCGAGGAGGTGATCGGCCGGCCCGTGACCATGCTCATCCCGGAAGACCACCTCGACGAGGAGCCGGGCATCCTCTCGCGCATCCGGGCGGGCAAGCGCATCGAGCACTACGAGACGGTGCGGCTGCGCAAGGACGGCTCGCTCGTAGACATCTCGCTCACCGTCTCGCCCATCAGGAAGCCCGACGGCACGATCATCGGCGCCTCGAAGATAGCGCGCGACATCAGCGAGCGCAGGCAGGCGGATGTGAGGCTGCGGCAGGCGGCGGCCATCGTCGAGAACTCGGACGACGCGATCATCAGCAAGGACCTCGACGGAATAATCCAGAGCTGGAACCCCGGGGCCGAGCGGCTCTACGGCTACACGACGGAGGAGGCTGTCGGCCAGCCCGTCACGATGCTCATCCCCGCCGACCGCTCCGACGAGGAGCCGCGCATCCTTGAGCGCATCCGCGCCGGCGAGCGTATCGACCACTACGAGACGGTGCGCCGTCACAAGGACGGCACCCTCATCGAAGTGTCGCTCACCGTCTCGCCCGTGAGGGACGCCGGGGGTCGCATAGTGGGCGCGTCGAAGATCGCCCGCGACATCACCGCCCGCAAGCGCGCCGAGGTGGAGCTGCGCGAGCAGGCGGAGGTCATCGACACGGTCAACCGCCTCGGGCAGACGCTCTCGGGCGAACTTGACCTGCACAGGCTTGTGCAGGCGGTCACCGACGCGGCGACCGGGCTGACCGGCGCGCACTTCGGCTCCTTCTTCTACAACGTGCTCAACGAAGAGGGCGGCTCCTACATGCTCTACACGATGTCGGGCGTGCCGCTCGAAGCCTTCGCGCACTTCCCGATGCCGCGCGCCACCGACTTGTTCGGCCCCACCTTCCGCGGCGAGGGTACGATCCTCATCGGCGATGTCAGGAAAGACCCGCGCTACGGCAACAACTCGCCCTACTACGGGATGCCCGAGGGGCACCTCCCGGTCGTGAGCTACATGGCCGTGCCCGTCATCTCGCGCACCGGCGAGGTCTACGGCGGCCTCTTCTTCGGCGACCCCAAAGAGGGCGTCTTCGACGAGCACATGGCGCGCATCGTCGAGGGGCTGGCCGCGCAGGCGGCGGTCGCGATTGACAACGTGCGGCTCTTCGAGGCGCTGGAGAGGGCGCGCGCCCAGGCCGAGGCGTCGGCCGCCGATAAGGAGCGGCTGTACCGCGAGGCGCGCGAGGCGAACCGCCTGAAGGACGAGTTCCTCGCCACCGTCTCGCACGAGCTGCGCACGCCGCTGACCTCAATCCTCGGCTGGGCGCACATGCTCCGCACGGGTCAGTTCGACGGCAAGTCGGCCGCCAACGCCTTCGAGACCATCGAGCGCAACGCGCGCGCGCAGGCGCAGCTCATCGAAGACCTGCTCGACGTGTCGCGCATCATCACCGGCAAGCTCCGCATCGACGTGCGCCCCATCGACCCGAACTCCTTCATCGAGGCGGCGGTCGAGGCCGTCCGACCCGCCGCGGAGGCCAAGGGCGTGCGCGTGCAGAAGGTGATAGACACCGGGCTGGTCTCCGTCTCGGGCGACCCCGTTCGGCTCCAGCAGGTAATCTGGAACCTGCTCTCGAACGCCATCAAGTTCACCAAGCGCGGCGGGCGCATACAGGTGAGGCTCGAACGCGTCAACTCGCACGTCGAGATAGCGGTGAGCGACACCGGCTCGGGGATCGCGCACGACTTCCTGCCGCACGTCTTCGACCGCTTCCGGCAGGCCGACGGCACCACCACGCGCCACCACGGCGGCCTCGGGCTGGGGCTCGCCATCGTCCGCCACCTCGTCGAACTCCACGGCGGCTCCGTCAGGGCCGAGAGCCCCGGCGAGGGGCAGGGCTCGACCTTCACGGTGCTGTTGCCGGTCGCGCCGGTCTACTCTAACGACTCGGCCGAAGAACGTGTCCACCCGGCCGCGCGTGAGACGCTCCCCGCCTTCGAGTGCCCCGACCGGCTCGACGGCCTGCGCGTGCTCGTCGTGGACGACGAGCCGGACACGCGCGAGATGCTCAGGGCGGGCTTAGTCCACTGCGGGGCGGAGGTGTCGGTCGCCGGGTCTGCGGAAGAAGCCCTCTCGGAGATGGGGAACTCGCCGCCCGACGTGCTCATCAGTGACATCGGGATGCCCGACGAGGACGGCTACGCTCTGATACGAAAGGTGCGGGGACTGCCCGCCGCGCGAGGCGGCAACGTGCCCGCCATCGCGCTGACCGCTTACGCGCGGACGGAGGACAGGCTCCAGGCGCTCCGGGCCGGCTACCATATGCACGTGACGAAGCCGGTCGAGCTGACGGAGCTGGCGGCCGTCGTGTCGAGCCTCGCGAAGCGCGGCGGGTGACGGCGTCCACGTTCGTCACGGCGGCGGAGCACGTGAGGTACGACGCAGCGAAAGTAAAAGGGGCACTCGGTTGCAGACCATCCTGATCGCCGACGACAACGAAGACCTGCGGGGTATGCTGAGGCAGCTCCTTGAGTCTCACGGCTACCGCGTGCTGGAGGCCGCCGACGGGAGCGAGGCGGCGGAGGCGGCCGTCCGCGAGCGGCCCGACCTCGTCATCATGGACCTCGGCATGCCCGGTATGGACGGCCTCTCCGCGGTGGCCGAGATCAGACGCCACGTCCCGGCCTCCGAGACGGAGGTCCTCATCGTCTCCGCCTACGACCGTCTGGAGTTCCGGACCGAGGCCGTCGCCGCCGGGTGCGGCGGCTTCATGACCAAGCCCGTCAACCCCACGGAGCTGCTGAATGCGGTCAGACTGCTGCTGCGGCAGGACGAGGGGGAGGCGGCGCCGCGTTAGCCGGAGAGACGGGGCCGAAGAGGCGGGGCCGCCGCACGCGTCGCGCGCGTCTTATCAAAAGGGCGAGCCATCGAACGGAGGTGTAGGAGATGCCGGATTTCACCGAGCTGAAGCAGAAGCACCGAAAGACCTGGGCTTCGGGCGACTACGAACAGATAGCCCGTGGCATTCAGACCGTCGCCGACCACGTCGTACGCAGCGCCCGCGTCCGCGCGGGCGAGCGGGTACTCGACGTCGCCTGCGGGACGGGTAACACGGCGCTCGCGGCCCGCGCCCGCGGGGCCGAGGTCACCGGACTCGACCTCACGCCCGAGCTGCTCGCCGTCGCGCGCGGGCGTGAGACGACCGAGGGTCTAAGCGGCATTAACTGGAAAGAGGGGGACGCCGAGAACATGCCGTTCGAGGACGGCTCCTTCGACGTCGTCGTCTCGTCGTGCGGCCTCATGTTCGCGCCCGACCAGCAGCGAGTGGCCGACGAAGTCGGGCGCGTGACGAGGCGGGGCGGCCGCGTCGCGATTCAGGCGTGGACGCCGGAGAGCGGCGTCGGGCGCATGTTCCGGGTGGTGAGTAAATACGTCCCGCCCCCGCCGGGGGTGCCGAGCCCGTTCGGTTGGGGCGATGAGGAGAAAGTAAAGTCGCTCCTCGGGCCGTCTTTCGAGGACTACCGGTTCGAGCACTACGACTGCCCCGAATACACGGACACGCCCGAGCAGTTGGCGGAGCTGTTCCTCGGACAGTACGGCCCGACGAACCGCGCCTACCACGCCCTCATGGAGAAGAGTAAGGATGAGGCGGAGGCGTTCCGTCAGGCACTGACCGAACTGTACCGCGGCTACGTCACGCCCGAGGACGGCAAGGTGCGCTGGGGCCGCGAGTACCTCATCACCCTCGCCGACCGGCTCTGAAAGCGAATAAAGTGCGGAGAATCACGGCGAGTTCTGAGGTGAAATGAGTACCCGCGTGCATTTCGTCAACGCCCGGCGGGCGGCGCGCGGACGTACCGCCGTCCGTCGAATCGCCACACCTCCGTCAGGGTTTTCACCGGCCTGACGGCTTCGTGCTTCGGGTCGCAATCCTCATCGTTATTTTCGTCGAAGCATTCGACGGTGGTCTTCTTGACGGCCATCTCGTTAAAGCCCCCGCCCGCCGTGCGGGCCGGAGGCGCGAGCGAAATGGTGGAGACGATTTTGTCGATTATTCTACGGCCGTGGTCGGAAGCGGCCGGGTAGACCCTCTCCACAACCTTTTCACTAAAGACCTCGCTCAATCGTTCGCCCTCGATGCGGTAGAGCGTCAGTATCGTCCACCAGTCCGAAGTCGGGAGCCAGATGTGCTCCTGCCTCAACCCGATCAGCGTCTCCCGGCTGTTAAGTTTGTATGGGGCGAGGTCGAGAGAGACATTGTCATGCCCCGAAATGCTGACGACCTGATCCTGGTCGAGAGATTCGTATCCGACGGGCGCCCCCGGGGAAGGCAGGGTCAGTTGTTTCGCCACGAGCGATAGCGCGGCCCCGTTCTTCTTTAACACCGCCAGAAAGCTGTTCGCCACGCAGTTACCGCACAGGCCGGCGGAGGCGTCGTCGTCCGAATTAATGCCTACCAACACGACCAGATGCTCCTGCCCCTGAACCTTCCAGAGGCCGGCCGCTTCGATGCTAACGAAAGCCGGCTTACTTTCCGTGTTGAGGATGCCGGACACTCTTCCGGCGGCGGGGTCGTAGCCCTGAAAATTCGCTTGAGGACGTCGCCCGGGGAGAACTGTGCGAATGAACGCGGCAGGCCGACGGATTTAGGCAGGGCGGAGGGCTTATCACCCGTCTGGGCGGAGGCGCTGTCGGACACGAGCAGTAGCGTCGCACCTAACAAAACGAGGAGCCCTGAAAAGACTCCGTTCAAGGATCCCCTGTTCTTACGCCGCCGACGTGCTCCGGTGAATTGATTTTTCATTGTCGCGTTTCGCCCGTCAACGCCCCGTCCGGTCAAGTAATAATTCTTCAAAATGAATGCCCTTATCGTGACCGTTCATAATTCGATAAAGCCCTTCGACCAAAGTCAGTGTACTTCGATAGAGCTGTTCCTCTCTGACTTCCACGGCGCTTCTCGTTCCGCTGATGTCGATGGCCCCTTTCTTCCCACCCAGAGTTAAGCCGACCGAAATCTCGAAGTACCTGTAATTTGAAGAGGGTTGCGGGAGCCGGATTGAATCCGTCACCAGCAGGTTATTTGATTCAATCAACTTGCGTAGATGCAACTTGTCTGAGGGCGACAGCTTATACACCTTGCGCGGAGGCGTCGGACTCCTCCTGCTGCTCCCGCCGAAAGTCCGCGCCAACACGATCTCGTCACGCTCGACGGTAATCGTCGTCGTCTGAGAGCCGCTGTCTTTGCTGCGCTCGCCCGTCGTCAGCCGGACGTTGATGAGCAACTCGTCCGTCGCCCGGCCCGAGGCGGGGCGGGCGCAAGCCGCAAAGAACAGGCATGTGCAGGTAATAACTAAAAGCGTCTTCATCCCCGGCTTCTCCCGGTAGTCTCGCGCGCGGCCGGGCCGTCTCAACGTCCCTTTCGGAAGACGCCGTTGAGCCTCACGTTCACGCCGCCGCACTCGGAGTTGTCTTTGGCTACGAGGTAGTCGCCCACTAATTTGAGTGACACCCAACATTCTTCGTCGGCGAGGACGAGTTCATTACCTTCTGGCCGCGCCGCGGCTTCGACCCCGCCCACGCGGACGTTAGCGCCGGCGCCTTCCCAGACGGCTTGGCCTTTGACTTTGAGAAGACCAGGCTTGCCGTCACGCCGGATGTCCAACGACTTCCCGGCGTACTTCCATAAGCCTACCCAGCTCGCAAGGGCGGGGCGGGCGGGCGACTCGGACAGCACCAGTTTATCGGCCAGGAGCCACCCGACCGTCTCGCCGCCCTTCCGCGGCTGATACCAGCCGCAGACCCATCGGCCGTACGTCCTCGAAACCAGCACTTGATCTCCTGTGACGAGGTAGCGCTTCGTCTCGCACTTCACCTCGTAGCGCGGACAGTCGCCGTCGTCGTTAAAGAAGTGAACCCGGGCCGTCCAGTTGCCGCCGACCTTCGCCAGCCTGAACCCTGCGTCGTCGGACGGAAAGAGCCCGTTGCGGCACCAGTTGGCCGGATAGTCATCAGCCCCCTGCGCCGCAGCCGTTGCCGGAACACACAGCAGCAGCAACAGCGCTAAAAGAATTTTCGTCTTCGGCAGCGTTATGCTCATCTCGATTCGGCGTCTAATTTTGGCGTTGACATGCATGACCCACCCGGCACTCATTTCGACTCAGAACTCGCCGTAATTCTCCGCCCTTTCGGCCTTAAGCAATGTAATGGCGAATCAAGTTATGTTAACGCCCAAGCTTGAATTTCCCGCTCCGTGAATCCCAATCCAGACGTATCGGTCTGGCGGTTTCGCGCAACTTGTCGAACTCTTTGAGCGTCGCTTCGGGCGGGTCTTCGTCGAAATGGTCGCAGATTTCCAACGTCACTTTCATTTGTGTCCCGCGGCGCGGCGGCTCGAAATGATAGTCGGAGGTCGGAGTCACGGAAACGATTTTCGCGAGTCGCTCGGCGGCTTGCGGGTCGTCCCAAAAC
The DNA here is from genome assembly GCA_036399155.1 of Pyrinomonadaceae bacterium. GTDB lineage: Bacteria > Acidobacteriota > Blastocatellia > Pyrinomonadales > Pyrinomonadaceae > QHXN01. The sequence continues at coordinate 11,704 of DASWNR010000007.1, read as the reverse complement.
ATCCCGGGGTCGAGCGGCGGGAGAACTTCGTCTTTCACATCCACCCACCTGTTTCCGACGCGCCGCAAGAAAAACGTATCGTATGAACTGCACTGCATGTCGCTACGCTCGTTGGAGGCGACGACGAGCGGCGGCGCGTTCTTGCTTCTGAAAAGGGCCATTTCAAAAGACATCTCAGTCCCGCCCGGCAGTTTGAGATAACCCGCATACCCGTTCCTCTCATCGACGACCGTCGTCTCTTTGGAAGGCGGAGAAAAATCGCCTTCAAACGTTTTGAATCTCTCCGGCAGATTCTTTAGGTAATCGGAGATTCCCCAATCCTGAGCGTACGCGGGGATAGCTAAACATAAAAGAATTGACAGAGTGCCGCTCAAAATTCTCATTGAAATTGTATCTCGCTTCATTATCCAGTCTCGAAATCTGACGGGGACGGGTTCTTGAATCTGTAAGGCGACTCCCGAATCCTTCAGCTCTACTACTCTCTTATTCAAGCCCCCGACGAAGTAAGGTAGTTCGCTGTGAGGCTCGCCTTTCTCCTCCGGCGAGAGAACTAACTTACCGTCAGGGAGAGAGGTTGAGCCCGCATCCGCCGCGCCCCCTCCGACTTTCTGAACCCGAGCTTCTGGTAGAAGGACAACGAGGCTTGAAGGTCTGGCGCGCTCACAGTAATGGAGGCGGTATCCCCGAACTTCATGCGTACTGCTCCTTACCAGATTTCATACAACTACATGTCCTACAGGTTTCGCAACCGAAGCACCCTCGTTGAAGGCAACTCTTATTTCGCTACCGGCAGCCTTAAGCTCACGTCACCCAGCGAGATTCTGTCTTACGACCCACATGCCTGACAACTAGCGACCGCCCCCGACTCGGCGGTGTGAAACGAGCGGAAGCATTGCATGGCTCTCCACCTCCTGCGGATGGCTCTGTGATCCTGCTCGATGACGTTGTTGAGGTACTTCACTCTGCACAGCTTGCAGTCTGAGGGCAAGACCTTCTCTTTTATTGAAGCAGCGAATGCCTCCGGGTAAGAAGCGTGCTTATCTGTGCCGATGGTGAACGGGAGCCGCCTGTGATCCGCCCTCATTGCGCGCCGCGGCTCCACGCGCGCCGCGAGCCGGAGCGACGCGAGCGCTACCGAGGCCAAAATGGCTAAGAGTCTCCTGACGAAACGGGGGCGGCCGGGGCGGGGGGCGCCGTCCCCGTAGCGTTAGAACAGTTCGCGCCGCCGGGCGCGCACCCCGAGGCGGGACTACAGTTCCTCATACTCGGCGGCGTGAGCACGAGTCTGGGGCTGGGGAGGGGGGCCGACAACCGACAGCGGCAGTTCAACCTCGTCAATAATCTCTCGGTCGCGAGGTCTGGGCACCACCTTAAATTCGGGGTTGATTACAGGCGCCTCTCTCCGGTCTACCGCCCTGCGGGCTATTTTCAGCAAGTCACTTTTACCTCCGGCTCCGAACCTTTCGACAACCCCGCCGTCAGGGAGGGGAGGGCCTCGCAGGTCTTGACCTTCGCGGACGGCGGCCCGCGCTTCCCCGTCTTCACTAACCTCTCTGCTTAATCCGACGCCCGAGCCCGCGACGGACTTTGACGCCGAGGGCGCGATGCCCGGCCCGCTGTCGGACACTTCGAGCCGGAGCGAGCCGTTCGCGCGCCGCGCGGCGACCCTGATGTGGCCGGGGCCGGCCCGCGGCGCGACGGCGTGCCGAATAGCGTTCTCCACTATCGGCTGCAATATCAGGTGCGGCGCCTCGGCGGAAAGCGCCGCCGGTTCTATGTCGAACTCGACGGTCAGCCTGTCTTGGAAGCGCACCTGCTCGATGTCCAGGTAACAGCGCAGGAACTCCACCTCCTCGGCGAGCGTGACGAACTCGCGCTCGGTGTGTTCGAGCGTGAGCCGTAGGAAGTCGCCGAGCCGCGCGATCATCCGGCTCGCGCCCGCGGGCTCTTCCGCGACGAGCGAGTTTATCGAGTGGAGCGTGTTGAAGAGGAAGTGCGGGTGGAGCTGCATCTTGAGGACGCGCAGCCGCGCCTCGGCGAGTTGCGCCTTGAGCCGCGCCTCGCTGGCCTCGGCCGCGCGGCGGCCCTCGTAGTTGAGCAGCGCCTGCGAGCCGATGGCGACGAGCGCGTATATGAGGACGTTCGCGGTCAGAGCCCCGGCGAAGGAGGCGCGGAAGAAGTCGAAGGCCGAGTCGTGGCGGTGGCCGCCGTGCGGCCCGCCCAGCAGCCACCAGATGGCCGCCGTGTAGGCCGCGTGGTGCGCCGCCGAGAAGGCGAGCAGCGCAGGCGCGTGCGCCAGCAGGTTGCGCAGCCGCGAAGGGCGCAGGTCTGCGGGGAAGCGGCGCGTCAGCTTAAAGACCAGCGGGGAGAGGGCGGCCCAGATGAACGAGAGGCAGAGGTTCTTCGGGTAGCTTAGGGAGGCGTCGAAGGGTCGGCCGTCGGCGACCGCCGCGGCGTGAGACAGGCTGGCGAAGGTCAGCCCAAGCAGCGTCCACCCGGCGACGAACAGCGGGGCGGCCCCCCACCCGATGGGAAGTGCAAAACTCTTTCTCATGCGCGGGCAGCCCCCGGCGCGGCGCGGGTCAGGGCTTACCCGAAGCCGCGATGCTCGCGAACCGCTTCTGAATCTCGTCTTCCGCGAGCCAGCGCCCGCGCGCCATCACGCCCGCGCGCCTTGCGACGTTACCGTTAAAGCTCGGCCCCGCGAGGTAGAGCGTCGGCGACAGCAGTTCCCCGCGGTTCACGCGCTCGCGCAACTCCAACTGGCCGGGCGCGCCGAGCATCCCGCGCACGGTGGTCACACCGTTGGCGACGTACATGAAGAGCACCGCCTCGGTGAACTCCTTCGGCGCCTGCGGCGGCGGGATGTGCCCGTGCATCTCGGCGAGCCCCGGCATCAGGTACTTCCCCCTGCCGTCCACGCGCAACGCGCCTGCCGGGACTTTGACCTTCGACGACGGCCCGACCTCCACTATCTGGTCGCCCCGCACGAGCACGGTCTGGTCAGTCAGGACGCGTTCCGAATCCATCGGGACGACGCTCACGTTGACGAAGGCTATCTCCTGAACCTTCGACCGGGTCGGCGCGCCGGTGGTCCCGGCCGGGCCGCCGCACCCGAGCAGTAGCAGCAGGGCGACGGCGCACAGTTGCGTCAGCTTTTCTCTCATGCTCTCACCCCGGGTCTTTTGTCCCGCGACTTCGCAGACTAATTTAGCCTCAATCATAAAAGAATCAAGTCGCGGGCTCCTAACAAGTGGTAGGGGCAGCTCTGAAATGTTCAGGAAAATCGATGAGTAGCTGAAGCCGCCTTAACGCAATTACTGGCAGAAAGTACAGAAAAAACCAATTACTGGCAGTAGGTACACGCAGAATCCACAAAGGTTGCTTGGTGCTTCATATAGAGCGGGGAAACATCTCTATTTAGAAAGGCGGCGACATTACATTTTCCGAGGTCGGAAGAGTGGCAGAGAGCCTGTATCTCAGCAGCCGAAAGCACCCTGTTATAAATACTGAACTCGTCCACCGCCCCGCTCCAAAAACCCGGCCCGGAGAAAGTGGTAGTGAACGACTGCCTGCCGAAATAGAGGGCGCTGCTGTTGCTCAGACTCCCCTGGCGGCCGGTGGGGTTAAAGGTCGTGCCGTTCCCTACTTGCGCCTGACGACAGTCCACGTAGAAAATCCCGCCCTGCGGGTTGTTGCGGTCTACGGTCACGACGACGTGGTGCCACTTGCCGTCGGTCACGACCTCCTTCGAGATGTAGTTCGCCCAGCCGCCCGAAGAGCCGAGCCCGTCGGCCAACTGGAGCGCCAGCCGCCCCGCGGAGTCTATGAACAGCAGGTAGCCCTGGTAGGCCGACTGGTTGGAGCCGACGGGGTAGACTCGCTTGTCGAGGATGTTCCCCGCGGCGTACGTGCGAATCCACCCCTCGACGGAGAAGTCGCCGGTGCCGAGGTCGAGCGCGTTGGAGTTGGGGACGGTAAAGGTGTGGCTGGCGAGCCCGTCGAAGCAGAGCGCGCCGCCGACGATCCCTGGACAGGGGGCGGGGTTGTTGACCTTGGCCGCGTTGTTGTGGAAGGCCAACTCCTGCGCCACCCCCACCTGCGACTGCTCGTCGAACGGGAAGAACGCTTTGGTCGCGCTCTTGAGGAGCGTGCCGGCGGGGTCGTGGCAGCCGTTGTTGGCGACGACCTGCCCCGCGCCCGCCGTGGCGATGGAGGCTGCGGGCTGGCAGGCCGGGGCGGGCGAGATGCCGAGGGCGGGGTTGACGCCGACGTTGGCCCCGACGTTCAGGCGAATGCGACTGTCCGTGTTCAAGAGGTTCACCGTCGCCCCCGGCTCGACGCAGAGGTGGGAGCCCGCGCCAATGGTCACGCCGCCGGTGCCGAGCAGTTTCAACTCAGCCCCCGTCTTCACGTGGAGGGTCGAGCCGTTGCGCACGACGAGCTGCGCGGAGTCCTGAACGGTGGCGCGCGTCCCCGCTTCGAGCGTGATCGCGCTAGGCTTGGCGAAGAGCGCCGTGCCGTCGGCGAGCAGCCCGACCTTCTTGTACTGCGTCGGCGAGAGCCCCTGGTCGAGGTCGATGGTGTTGCCGGGCGCGAGGTCGATCTCGGACTTACGCGCGAGCGGGTCGTCGGGGTCGTTGCGCAGGACGACGTTGCCCGTCCAGCGGACGTCGTCGTTCACCGCGTACTTGTCCCAGCTCACCGAGACGAGCATGTTCCCCTGCGGCGTCTGCCCCGTGATCTTGACCTCGATGCCGTTGAGGTAGATACGCCGGTTCTCGTACGGCTGGGGGTTGACGCTGAAGCCGGGGTTGTAGAAGGTGTAGGTGTAGACGGGGACGGGCGCGGGGTTCGTGTCGAGCGCGATGCGCGTGCGGAAGCCCGGCCGGTACGAGTCGCGCGCGTCGCCGTGCCAGAACCAGTTGTTCCAGGTCACCCCGCCGGGCTTGACCTTGCTCAGCCAGGACTGTATCCCGTCGCCCGCGTAAAGCGTCCCGTCGTTGTTGCTGTCGATGTAGCCGAAGAGGTCTGAGTAGCCGGTGAAGGGGTTGGGGAGCGTCTGCGAGTTCGTGGGTTCGCGCGGGATGTTGGCGTTGTTCCAGTTGCAGGGTATCGTCCAACTGGCCGCCTGAAACTTGTCGAAGCGGTAGACGTAGTCCCAGCGCCCCTCCGGCTCCAAGGGGTAGAACCAACTGCCGAGGCCGTTCGGGTGGTCGTAGTTACCCGTGTAGATGTTCGGCCCCGTCTTCACGTCCTTCCCCACCTGCAAGTATGCGTAGAGCCCGGGCTGGCCCTGCTCCGTGCAGTCCGTCCCGTCGCCCGCGTAGGTATCGACGTTGAAGTTGTAGGGCGTCTGCGAGGTGTGCAGCCGGTGGTTCTCGATGATGAGGTACTGGTTCTTGACCGCCGGCGGCGTCGGGAAGGTCGTCGTCGCCCAGTCGAGGTGCGGGAGCTTGAGCCGCAGCGCGTCGCCCGTCAGGTTGTAGTCGCGCAGGCAGAAGGTGGCGCCCGAAGGCAGGGGGCTGGCGGCGATGTCGAGATCGGCCGGCACGTCCGCGGCGCAGTTGGCGTCGGTGGCGGTGAAGGCGCTCGTCCGCCCCGCGGGCAGCCAGCCCATCTGGCCGCGATCCCACGCGTTGGCGACCGAGGAGGTCGTCCCCGACTGGCTCGTCGTGCCGAAGGCGTTGGGGAACGCCAGGAAAGTGTGCGCGCCCGCGCCGCCGCCCGTGTGCCAGTTGTTGTGGCCGAAGAGGGCGTGGAAGTATTCGGCGACGAAGAACTGCCAGCCGCCCGCGAAGGAGCCCACGGAGTTGAACAGGTTGGTCAGCCCGCCTTGCACGCCGTAGCCTGACGCTCCGCACCACCCGCGGTGATTACGCCAGACGATCACCAGCGCGTCGAGCTTGCCGTCATGGGCGTTGAGCTTAGCCAGTCCCGGGCCCGTTGCCGGGGTATTCAACGTCCACTGGTCGAAAAGGGAGTTCGGCCCGACGGTCAACGGAAGACCGCGCGCCGTGGTAGTGTTGCCCTGAGTAATGAGAGCGTTGACCTGGTTGATGATGCTGGTAGTGGGAGCGGACATAGGGCAACTGCCGCTGAGGTTCACTTGAAGCACCGTCGGCAGGTAATCGCCCTGCACCTTATAACTGCCGAACGAGGCTTGATGATAGTAGTTGGTTATCTTCCCGACGGGAGGGAAAGTCTGCGTGTGGTCGAGCCAGTCGTTGGCGTTAGCCGGAACGCTCGGCCCTGGCGGGAAGTCGTTGCAGTTAGGGTTGGCGCACGAGCCGACCTCTTCGGCGAAGACCAGGAGCACGTAGATCGTGCCCTTGTTAGGCAGCAGGAGCGAATTCTCCACGTTCTGCGCGGGGGCGGTCGTCGAGAGGCATGAGATGAGGAGAAACAGGCTGAGTCCTAGTTTCAGCAGCGGTGTGTTCATGGCCTTCTCCCGGGCTGACTCTTCGCGGGGCGGAGAGCAGGTGAGGCGTCTCCCGGAGGCGGAGACCATATTGAGAGGGGTCGGCGTAAGCGAGTCTGCATCCGGCACGCCCTCGCGGGCGGATCGGGCGCACTGTTTCTAAGTCCTCAGATGCCAGGCTCAAGCGTCCTGCTCGCAAGTGCGTGGGGCGCATTTTTCATGCCTGCTCGGGCGGTAGACAAAAGAGGGGCGAGGCTGTCGTACGCTGTAGCAAACATCATTCCAGCGACATCAATTAAGCCACATCAAAAGAGGCGTGCTTCTCCGCGGGAGACTCCATGAGATACCGAAATGTGTGAACATAAGGCTTCGCGCCTGTCTACAATCGTCTACAGAAACTATCCACTTTTGTGCTAGGGCTCATCCATTATTGGTTAGGAGTCATACCGAATGTTCGACCGGTCTAAAAAGGGGTCGCGCTATTCGGGAAGACTAAGGGCGGCAAGGGAACAAAGCTCATGGTTCAGGCTGGTGGTACGGGGACTCCGCTCGGAATACACCGGAAGTTGGCAGTTGGATGTTTTAACCAGTTAATGGCAGTCACTGCCAATTACTGGTTAAAGTCACAGAGACAGTCAGATCGCGCCCTCAAGTCGCCCACTTTCACGCGCGCCGCCGACTCTACTTACGGTCGCGCGCCCACGTCCGCAGCTTCCGCACCCACTCGGGCCGCTCCATCGTTTCGCTGTCTCTGATGAAGGCCGTGACGTCGGCCGCGGTGACGGCGGGGAAGGCGACGCTCGCATCCCGCTCCAGGTAAGCGCCCCCGGAGAGCTCGTAGATGGCGAGCCGGCTACCGTCGAAACGCCAGACCTCGGGCACACCCGCCTTGGCGAAGAGGGGGAGCTTGTCCAACGACGGGCTGGTGATGTCGATCTCGATGACCAGGTCGGGCGGAGGGTCGGTGCTCAGGTCGACGCGCTTCTTGCCGCGGACGCCCGCGGCGTTACGGATGTAGAAGCAGGAGTCGGGCTCGAAGCCGCGGTCGAGGTCCTCGCGCCGGAAGGTCGTGGAGCCGAGGCTGTCGATGTGCACGTCCATCTCCACGGCCAGCTCTTCGACTATCTGCGCGGCGGTGCGGTTGTACCGCTCGTGCTCGCTAGACGGGCTCATGATCTCCAGCGTTCCTCGGTCGTAGGTCAGGCGGGGCGCACTGCTGTCCCGGAGGTCTGCCAGGAGGCGCTCGTAGGTCTCCCAGCTGACGTTATGAAGGGTGACTCTCTGTTCCGGCGGGCTCAGTACTGTGGCCATACGCGTCTGCCTCTCACCGTCATCCGGCTCGTCAGGAATTATCTCACATAACCGCCCGCGGCGGTCACGGCGCTCCTCCCGCGCACGCTGTTTATAATCTCACCTCAGGCCGCCGATCCAGCCCTTCTTGACGGCGTCATTCCACAGGGCGCGGGCGTACTGCTCTGCCGTGAGACGGTGTGAGTTACTCTTCCTCCCCACCTCGCCGCGGGCTTCCGCCGCGGCGTATTCTCGAACGACCCGCTCCTCGTCATGACCGAAGCGGCTGACCAGTTGGCGCATGAAGTCCCTCTGTGACGGTTTCCTGGTCACGGCTCGGCCTCGCTAAAAAACGTCCGGGTCGATTCCTGAACATCTCCCCGAGCGGGTGCTTCTTTAACACGACTTCATCCCGGCGGCCTCAGCCCGTCGCGAAAGCGGCATCCAGCTTCTTCAGGGTGTCGGCGGCCAGCGGGTGCTTACATGCCTGATTGCGGACCGTCAGCGACCGCTCGGCCGCGCCGTCACTTCTGACAAGCCTGGTGAACGTGTGAGGCTCGACGTTGACCGACCACGATTCGTCTTTCCCGTCGTCGAAAGTGTGGAACATTATGACGCGGTGTAGTTTCGGATGCTCGCCCGCCACCTCCTCCAGGGCCGCGGCAAGCTGCACGATGTCGGAGACGAAGAGGATGACGTTCTCGTTCGCCGGCGTGAGGACGACGATGCCCGGCCTGTCGTCAGGCAGTTGCCTGAGCTTGTCGCGGAGCTTCCCCTTCGCACGCCCGATCTCGTCCGTCAGAAGGTTAGGACCCTCGACGAGGTCGTGCTCCCCAATCCCCCGGCTGGTGGCCCACTCGACGGCACGGTCGTGGTCGTCGTAAGACGCGATCCCCACCTCAATCGTGTCCGGGATGATCAGCTCGCCGAATTTGCCGCTCGACCGCACCTGCGCGACGAGCGCTCTGAGTTGCTCGACTATGTCTTTAAGCTCGCCCTCCTCGACGCCTCTGTGAATCCTGGCGTACGGCAGGATGTACCTCGGGGAAAGGATGTTCTTCAGCGCCTCGGGATCGCTGTGCATACCCTCGTCCACCAACACGTGCCAGATGACCTCGTACGTGCGGTCGATCAGGTCTTGGTGGTCGCTCGGGTTCATGCGGGACACTTCGACGATGATCTCTTCGTCGGTCTCCCTGTCGACGATCTTCATGTCCGGTTTCTTAGGACCGTCCACGCCGTGGTGGTCCGTGACGCTCACCCGGGGCTCGAATTCTTCAATAGAGAAACCTGCGCGAAAGAATCTGTAGGCCACCTCGACGACAGACCTGCCTTCGAGCAGTTCCTCGAGATTCTTCGGCCGCCTGACGCGCTTCAAGATCGCTTTGTAGCCGATCGAGCCTTCCAGCGTCCTGAGGGCTTCGGCGAACCGAATCATGGACAGGCGGGCACCGTCCGACCAGTCTGTGAAATACCAGAAGAGCATCGGATTCCGCTCGCGGTCAGCCCTTCTTAGGTAGCCGTCCCCAAGGGCACTCCTCAGGTACCGGAGCGAGTCGTTCGTGCGCCGCCGGTCGGCGTCATCCAACTCACTCTGGTTCCAGCGCTGGACGTACTTATCCCAGTCCCAACGGTCTTCCTCGTCCACGAAAATCTCATGCGGTTTACTACTCATAACTTCTTCGGCCCTTCACCCGGAGGCGGCGTATCTCGGCAGGGGACACGAGAGGCGCCGCCGGGTCACCCCAGCTTGAGACCCAGGTGATCACACGGTGCGTCCGTGAGGCCCTGCTCCACGCCCGGGTACTCTTCCGTCGTCTGGATGGACTCGTGTCCGAGCGAGAGTTGTATCTGGTCGATGGCCGCCCCTCCCTTGTGCGCGAGCTTGGCGAAGGTGCGGCGAAGATCGTGCGGCGCCACGCCCTTCTTCTCGAGCGCGGCGGCGTAGCCGACGATGATGTTGTAGATCGCCTGCGGCGTGACGCCGTCCCCGACCACGCTGTCGCCCTGGAACTCTTCGCGCGCTTCGGGCCACAACTCCAACTCGTGATCGCGGACCACACCGACTACGAGATACCCTGGGAGATGATGGAGCTGTCGAGCCGGCAGTTCGTCGGCGCCCTCTTCTCGGTCGCGCGGTGGCAGCACGTCGTCGGCGACGACGACCACCTCTTCCTCGACTTCGAGCAGGCCGAGTGCAGCGGGCACATCCTCTCCTACGTCAACCGCGAAGAGCTAGAAGGCTTAGGGCCCGAGTTCGAGGTGCTCGAAGATTTCAACGCGCTCACCTTCGAGGACATAACGCAGTTTCTCCGACAGCTTCAGCAGGAGAGCGACCGCTTCGGCCTCGTCTTCATGGCCTGCCACGGCGTCTGCATGGACGACATCCGCATGGCGGCGCTCGGCTCGTTCAGAGACGCGGGGCAGCGCCTCCGTCTGGCGTCGCTGCGCGGGCGCGAGCTCTACCTCTGCAGGAGCATGACAGCCGTCGTGTCGGCGGTCGCGTGCATGCGCTTGTTAGGTGCGGCGTTGTATTCATTCGCCGCCGCTCCGATTTGCGATAGAGAAAAGAGACCGGACACGTTGCGTGAACGTATCGTCAGATGATTCTCCGTGCGCGTATGACTCTCCCGCATCGACCAACGCCCGCAAGCGGAGCAGGCCCCCAACGCGCCCCTCAAGCTGGGTGCGAAGCTTTTGATCGTGCCCGGGCAGGAACTCCCGCGTGGACTCTTGACTGCAACCGCATTCACACGAAGGCATGGTATGTCTCCCTTAACTGAAAGCACCTAACGCCCGGCATCACCCGCCGCCCCGATCCTTTTGCGTAGCATGAGAGCTATCGTGTCGGCGGTCGGGTGCATGCCGTTGTTCGGCCTCGCCGCCGCCTAATAAGGGCGACGTTCCGCCACCCGCTTCGCCTCCGACACCGGAATCCCGGATGACTCCCGGACCCCCACCGGCATGGAATTACCCGCAGCCACCGCTCCCCTCTCTCCAGCGGAAGGCTTCGCGGCGAGCGCGCCGCGCCCCGTGCGCCCGGTGCGGAGCGACTCGCGATCCCTCGCGAAGAGGTATAAGTACCCCCCCAGGAAGGCCAGGAACGATGCCCCGGTTAGGACGGCCAGGAAGATGCTCGCCCAAGCCGGGACGCGCACTATCAGCGTAACGACTAACGCCCAGACGAGGACGGCCGTCATGATGATTGCCGGCCGAAGTGGCGTCGATTTGTAAGCGGGCGCGTCCTCGGCCCGCTGCTCGCCGGCAGAACCCTCGGAGGACATACTAGTTTCTCCCTGCTAAATTACGACGACAGGATAGTCGCTGCCTCTGTCCCGTTACGAAGAGGCCGAACGCCCGCATCACGCGCCGCCCCGCGCCATTGCCGGAGCATGACAAGACTCGTGTCGGCGGTCGCGTGCATGCGGCTGTTAGGCCGCCCACGAGCGCCGCCGTGAAACGCCCATAGAATCGCGGCGGCGCATTCAGGCGACCTAACGCCCGGCATCACCCGCCCGCCCACAAGATTGAGGATGAAGGCCGCGCTGTGGCGGGTCGGGTGCATGCCGTTGTTAGATGGCGCGTCACAATAAAAAAACATCGCTAAGGAATTAGCTTTGCGAGGCCCTTCCTGCCACCCTCAAGGGTCGCGAGACGAAAGATTGATTTATTCTTAGCGACTATCGACCGTAAATGCTTATCTGGAAGGTTTGCATCTATACGCTTACGAATCCTCTCGAAACTGACCATTTGATAACCGCGCTGATTTAAGTAAGCAAGTATGGCTTTGACATAAAAGTCATCCGGGTCGGGGCTCCGTTGACTAGAAGCATCCACCGAATCTGTTTCACTTTGCTCAGTGGGAGTCGTCTCAATTTCTTTAATGCGCTCGATAAGTAATTCCCATGGCAGGACTCCCGGGATTGAGAAATCGAGATACTGAATGACCTCAAGTTTAGGATGGATAGAGCATTCGGTCAGCTTAAGCGGGAT
>DASWNR010000006.1:0-2566 GCA_036399155.1 Pyrinomonadaceae bacterium | reverse complement strand
GACGTGCCGGAGCTGGCGGGCGCTCTCTCCGAGCTGCTGACGAGCGCCGGGCTCGCGCGCCGCAAACGCTGGTCGGTCGGGCTGCCCGAAGCCTCGACGCGCACCTCGATTCTGACGATGGAGACCGCGCCGGCCTCGCGCGCCGAGGCCGAGGAGATGCTGCGCTGGAAGACCGAGCGCGCGCTGGGCGCGCCGCTCGACGAGCTGCGCGTCTCGCGCGAGCGCCTGCGGCCCGACGCGCAGGGGCGCGCACGCTACCTCGTCGCCGCCGTCCGGCTCACGGTGCTCGCCGAGTACGAGGAGGTCTTCGCGACGCTCGGCTGGCAGACGGGGCTGGTGCTGCCGCGCCACATGGGCGAGGCGTGGTGGCTGATGCGCGACGGCGGCGGCGGCGCGGCCGAGCGGGCCGCGTACGGCGCGTCCGACTCGCTCCTCGTCAGCTCGCACGCCGAAGGGTTCACGGCCGTCATCCTGCGCGGCGGCGCGCCGCTCTACGTGCGCGGCGTCGTCTGCGAGACCGAAGACCGCGCCGACGAGCTGTACCGCTTCCTCCTCTTCTACCGCGACCGCACTTCGCCGCAGGCGCCCGGGGGCGATGAAGCCGCGCCCGCGCCGCCGCCGCCCGCCTACGGCGAGGGCATCGGCCGGATGCTCGTCGCCGGGACGGGGATTGACGAGTCGCAGGCGAGCGCCATCGTCGAAGAGACCTAGAGCGTCCCGCCCCACGCCGTACAGCCGGCCGACCTGCGCCTCGCGTTCCCGTCGGGCGAGCTGGACTTCCGGCAGATAGCCGCGCCCGCCGGCCTCGCCGCGCTCGCCTGGGCCTGAAGATGAAGAAAGTCCTCCTCCTGACGCTGGCCGCGCTGCTCGCCGCCTCGCAATCGCGCGCGCAGTCGTCGCCCGCGCCCGCCTCCCCCGCCGGCGTCCACGTCGGCGCGCCCAAGTTCATGCCCGAAGAGATCGCCGGGCGCGAGCTGAAGGACATAGACGGGCGGGCCTTCCGCCTGTCCGACTTCGGCGGGCGCGTCTACGTCCTGAACATCTGGGCGACGTGGTGCGGGCCGTGCCGGCTGGAGATTCCCGGGATAAACAAGCTCCGCGAGGACTATGCGAGGCGCGGCGTCGAGTTCGTCGGGCTGACGACCGAAGACCCCGAGCTAGACTTCGAGAAGGTGCGCGGGTTCGCGCGCGAGCTGCGCGTGAGCTACAGGCTCGGCTGGCTCGACAGGGAGACGGCGCGCGTCATGACCTCGTGGGGGCCGCCGCGCTCGGGCCCGCCGCGGCCCGGCCTCTCGCTGCCGCAGACCTTCGTCGTGGCCGCCGACGGGCAGATAGTCCTACACATCCGGGGCTACAACGCGCGCGTCCCCGACATGATTCGCGGCGGCGTCGAGAAGGCTCTCGGCCTCGCGCCGGCCGCGCCCGCCCCTGAAACTTTACCCGCGCCGGGCGCGTAAAACTTTGGCGTCATGATCGCACACGCTGTTTCTCCGACAATCGCCGCCGCGGCCGACCCCGAGCTGGTCGTGCGCGCCCTCGCCGGGCGCGAGGACGGCTTCGAGGAGCTGGTGCGCCGCTACCAGCGCCCCATCGTGGCCTACGTCTACCGCATGGTCGGCGACTACGACGCGGCGCTCGACCTCGCGCAGGAGGTCTTCATCAAGGTCTACAACTCGCTCGGGCGCTACCGCCCCGAGTTCAAGTTCTCGACCTGGATTTACCGCATCGCGCACAACGCCGCCATCGACCACCTGCGCCGGCAGGGCGCCTCGCGCACCGAGGACATGGAGGTGACGGGCGAGGGCGGCACGACCTTCGAGAAGCCGCTGGCGAGCAAGTCTCCGACGCCCGAGCAGGAGACCGAGCGCGGCGAGCGGCGCGCCGAGATAGAAGAGGTCGTCGCGCAGTTGACGCCCGCCTACCGCGAGCTGATCGTGCTCCGGCACTCGCACGACCTCAGCTACGACGAGATCGCCGAGGTGACCGGGCTCCCGCTCGGGACGGTCAAGAACAGAATCTTCCGCGCGCGCGAGGCGATGCGCGAGCTGCTCGTCGCGCGCGGCATCACCGGGGTTTGAGGGGCTTTCCAGATGGCTGAAGGCGCGCGCGAAGGGGCCACGTGCCCGCAGGCCGCTCTGACGGCCGCCTACCTCGACGGCGAGCTTGACGGCCCGGCCTCCGAGGAGTTCGACGCGCACGCGCGCTCGTGCCCTGACTGCGCGGCGGCACTCCTCGAACAGCGCCGCCTGCTGTGCCTGCTCGACTCGGCCTTCGACGAGAGTTTTGAAAAGCGCGTCGAGCTGCCCGAGGGCTTCACACGGCAGTTGAAGGCGCGCGCGCAGAACGACCTGAGCGGCGTGCGCGACGCGCGCGAGCGCCGGCGCGTGCTGAAGATTTGCGCGGCGCTCGGGCTGGCGGCCTTCGCGCTGCTGGGGTTCGCGGCGCTCGAAGCGGTGACGGGGCCTGCGCTGCGCGCGGCGAGCGCCGCCTCCGGGATGTTGGGCGTCGCGGGGCGCACGTCGGCGGACGCGGGCGCCGGCGCCGGCGTCGTGCTGAGGGCGGTCGC
>DASWNR010000005.1:0-41773 GCA_036399155.1 Pyrinomonadaceae bacterium | reverse complement strand
CCGCGCCGCACTCTTTTTTTACCGGCGGACAGTTCCCGGCCGGCCGCAGTTACGGCGCGGGGGGCGACGCGAAGGCCACGTCGGAGATGAGCAGCGCGCCCGAGGGGCTCTGGTCGAACTTGAACCGGACGGTGCGGATGTCCGAGAGGTTCACGCCCGAGAAGGCCGAGACGGGGAGGCGCGCGGTGTTGAGGAGTATCTTCGGCACCGGCCCGACCGAGCCGGGCGGGTAGAAGAGCACGTCGGCGTAGCTGGCGACGGTGACCGACGAGGTCGCCCCCGCGCCGTCGGTCAGCACGACCGTGAAGTTCTGCCCGATGCCCGAGGGGTTGCGCGTGTCCGCGAAGTTGACGCCGACGCGGAACGTGAGCCAGCGGAAGCCGCTCACGTCGCGCGCGCCCAGCGGCAGGTCGTTGGCGTAGGCGGCCGTGATCGCCGACCAGCCCGTGCGGAGCTGGCTCAGGCCGCGCACGGTCGTGGCGCGCGCGCTCACCGTCGTGTGCGGCTGGCGCGTCGTCGCCTGCGTCGAGGGCAGGCAGTGCTGGGGCTGGGGCGAAGCGCCGCCGCAGAGGTCATGCGGCGTCACCCCCGCCTGCGTCGTCGCGCCGCCCAGCGTGTTCGTCGTCAGGTTGGTCGAGGTGAGCAGGCGGTTCACGTCGCGGCGCGTCGCGGCCGTGTCGGGCGCGTGGTAGGAGACGTGAATCTCGTTGGTCAGCGCCGAGGGCGGCGGCGCGGCCTCGCCCGTCAGGTAGGGGAGGAACTGCGACTCGGCGCCGGCGTAGGCGCGCATCGTCGCCGAGATGTAGGTGAGCCCGACGCCGCGCTGCTGCGCCGACGTGAGGCGGTGGTTGCCCGCGACGGTGCCGCACTGCGCGTCGTTGCCCCCGCCCGTGGTGTAGCCCCAGTCGTCGGCCGTCCCGGCGGGGAACATCCCCGGCGTCCAGACCGTGTTGAAGTAGTTGTGGTTGCCGCCCATCACCTGGATGGTGTGCTTCGGCGCGGCGTCGCCCGCCACGTTGTAGCGCGCGTCGTCGTAGAAGTGGACGCCCTGGTTGTCGTTCACGTCGCCGTCGCAGTAGGGCAGCACGACCGAGAGCGGCACCCTGTTGGCGACGGTCCGGTTGAAGTTGACCGGCGCGAGCGGGAGGACGGCCTTGACGCCGTAGGGCGACCCCAAAGAGGCGTTATAGGCGTAGTGCTTGACGACGCCCTCGCCGCCGCGCGAGTGGCCCATCGTGCCGACGCGCTGGAGGTTGACCTTGCCGACGAACCTCGTGCCGAAGGGCGCGGCGCCCGCCGTGTTGAAGGTGTTCCACT
Organism: Pyrinomonadaceae bacterium; assembly: GCA_036399155.1. Classification (GTDB taxonomy): domain Bacteria; phylum Acidobacteriota; class Blastocatellia; order Pyrinomonadales; family Pyrinomonadaceae; genus QHXN01. The sequence goes on along the minus strand of DASWNR010000005.1, from coordinate 40,456 downwards.
GCTGTAGGTGGCGCTGAATCAACTCGGCGCGCGCCTGCATCCCGAGGTCGGTGACGTTGTTGTCGTAGGCGTTGATGCCGTTGGCGCTGACCGAGACGACGATGTAGCCGTTGCTCGCCAGGTTCTGCGCGATGTAGTCGTAGCCCTGGTAGCTCGGGATGACCGTCTCGGTGCTGCGGCAGGGCCAGCGCAGTGTCGCCGTCGAGCCGCGGTAGCAGGTGGCGTGGCGGCCGTGCATGAAGACGATGAGCGGGTACGGGCCGCCCGCGAGCGCCGTCGGGTAGTGGACGGACGCCTTCAGCTCGACGGCGGAGGGGAAGCCCGCCGGCTGGAAGGCGAGGTTGCCGTAGTCGTACTCCGCGCGCGTGACGGCGAGCGGGCCGGCGGTGCCCGGGTCGGGCGTCTGCGCGCTGGCGTCGAGGGCGGCGGAGCCGCAGGCGAGCAGCAGGAGCGAGATGAGTGCGAGGGTGCGCGTGAGCTTACGCATTACTGGTTACCTCCTTTGTTCGCGCCGAGCCTGAGCTTCTCGGGCAGCGCCGTGCGGTCTTCCTTCCGCTCCTTGTCGCCGTAGGAGACGTAGAGGGTCGCGCCGTCGCGGATGAGCGACTCGTCGAAGGTGACGGCGGTGATCGCGTCGAGGTCTTCGCTCTCGACGCCGTAGCCGACGGCCACGTCGTCGATCCAGACGACGGCCGGGAGGGCGCGGACGGGGAACGGCCCGCCGGTCACGGTCACGCGGAAGGCGCGCGACACTTCGACGCGGCGGCCCCCGACCGAAACCTCGACGGGGCGGGGCAGCGCCAGCTCTTCGACGCGGTAGTTCTTGACCTTGAGCTTGCCGTTGGCGCGCGGCGAGTCGCTCTCGGCGACGACCCTGCCGGTCATCTTCAGGAGGTCGGACATCTTCGGCTCCTGTGCGGTGTCGTCGGCCGCCGTCCCCCCCTGGGCGCGCGCCTGCGTAGCGCCCGTGAGTACGAGCAGGAGTAGTGACAGCGTCGCGAGCCAGACTTTCGCGGGACGCCGCGCGGGTGGGTTCTTCTCCGTATACATTTGCTCTCCTTGTCGAAGGCGAAGGCCCGGGCGGACGCCGGGCGGCGGGCGCAGAACGCCCCGACCGACTTCCATCGAACCCTCAGCCGTTGGTGCTCTTGGGTGGTTTACGCGAAGCTGGTGAGGCCCTCGTAAACGGATTGGGACGGGACACACTAACGTCGCGGCCGGGACGTGTCAAGCCGCGGGGAGGGGGAGTAGACGGGAGTCAGTAGACAGTAGAAAAGCCAAAGGCGGCACGTCCCGGTTGATACCTGAGACGCGCCGCCCGTTTCTTACCTGCCGGCTACTGTCTACTGCTTTCAGTTGCCGAAGCGGCCGCGGTACTCGGCGGAGGAGAGGAACGCCTTGACCATCTCGGCGCGCTGGTAGTCGCCGCCGAACTCTTCGAGCTTGCCGAGCCAGAAGTCGTAGCCGGAGAGGTCTGTGTTCGGCGGCTCGTCGGGGTTTCTACGGAGGTAGCCGAAGTACTGCATCATCACGAAGGCGCGGCCGTACTCGGCGCGCGCGAGCGCGGGGCTCTCGGCCACGCGGCGCAGCGCGCGCACGCGCGCCTCCTCGTCGGACGTGTCGGGCGCCCCGCCGAAGTCGCCGAGGGCCGCCTGCCGCTCGGCGTCGGTCGGCGTGACGCCCGTGTTCCGGAAGAGCGCGTCGACGAACTGCGCGGGCGCGAGCGACGACGGGTACTGCCCCTCGAACTCGGAGCGTCCGACGAAGGCGCGCATAGAGGAAGCCTTGTTGGCGTCGAGCAGTAGCTCCCAGCCGGGCGGGCCGACCACGACGCCCTCGCCCATCACGCGCGCGTCGAGCATGAACTCCTCGACGCGCTCGGGCGCGCGGCCGTACGCGGTCTTGTAGAGCCTGTAGACGAGGAAGCCGGTCTCCTGAAACTCTATCGACAGGAAGAAGGCGGCGGAGACGCTGACGCGGCGCGCCTCCCGGCACGCGGCGTCGGCGCCGCACTTCTTTATCTCGCCCGTCCAGAAGGCGAGCCCCGCGGCGTCGGGCTCGCGGCTGAAGAAGTCGCGGTATTGCTGGCGGACGAAGAACTCGTCGTCGTCGATGGGGTTGGCGAGGGCGGGCGAGGTGTCGTTGTCCGAGATGGTCACGCGCGCCGACGCCCCCTCGGCGGCGGCCGCGCCCTCGCCCGGCGTCAGCGTGAGCTTGAAGCTCTCCTGGTCTTCGACGAACGCGTCGTCGGTGATGAAGATCGAGAAGGTCTTCTCGGTCTCGCCGGCCGCGAAGGTGAGCTGTCCGATGGAGGCGAGGAAGTCCGCGCCGCGCCGCGCCGTGTCGCCGAGCGCGTGGTAGACGACCGACGCCTCCACGGAGGCGTCGCCGGCGCGCGTGACCGTGACGTTGACGCTGCCGGCGCCCTCGGCGACCGCGTAGGCGGTTGCGCCGAACCCGAAGGTCGGGAGCCGCGTCGCCGCGAAGTCGGCCGCGCGGTCGGACGACAGCGTCTTGAAGGCCGCCTGCGGCGGGTCGAACGAGTAGTTCTTCTTCGACGGCGTGACCGCGTAGTCGCCGCCCGCCAGCGCCTCGAACGAGTACGCGCCGTCGTCGCCGGTCGTGGCGACCGCGCCGACGGGGCCGAGCGCGGAGTGCGTCCCGGCCAGCGTCACGGTCACGCCGGCGAGCGCCGCGCCCTCCTCGGTCACGCGGCCGGCGATTTTGTACCTGGCGAGGTTGCCGACGAATCTCACGTAGGCGTCCGCGCCGAGGTCGTCGAGGGTCTGCGAGGCGGGCGTGAAGGCTAGCATCGGGAGCGTCGGCGTCACCGTGTAGGTGCCGGTCGCGTCGAGGTTCGGGAACGAGAACTCGCCGTTGGCATCCGTCGCGGCCGTCGCGCCGCGCGAGCCCGAGAGCGTGACGGTGACGCCGCCGATGCCGTAGTTGTTCGGGTCGGCGACGCGCCCGCGGACGGTGTGGCGGCCGAGCACGCCCGCGAAGTCGGCGGTCTTGTTCGCGTCGAGCGCCCCGAAGCTCAGCGACGCCGGAGTAAAGGTGTAGCCCTTCTTCGAGGGCGTGACGGCGTAGTCGGCGTCGGCCGGCACGGTGAAGGAGTAGTTGCCGCCCGCGTCGGTCGTCGCGGTCGCGCTACGCGCGCCGGAGAGCGTGACGGTGACGCCCGCGACGCCCGAGAGCCCCGCGCCGCCCGACGCGGTGACGCGCCCGGCGATGTTGAGGTTCTGCGGCGTCGCGTTGAAGTCGGCCGTGTGATCGGAGACGAGGTTGTCGAAGGTCGCGGACGCGGGCGTCAGAGTGTAGTTGGCCTTCGAGGCGGTGACGGTGTAGCTGCCGCCCGCCGCGAGCCCCGTGACCGAGTAGTTGCCGTCGGCGTCGGTCGTCGCGGTGGCCGTCTGCGACCCGCTGAAGGCGACGGTCGCGCCGGCGAGGCCGCCGCCGCCCGCCTTCGTCACGCGCCCGGAGATGGCGTGGCGGTTGAGCGTCGCGCTGAAGTCGGCCGCGCGATCGGCGGTCGGGTCCGTGAAGCTCAGCGACGCGGGCGCGAAGGTGTAGGTCGCCTTCGAGGGCGTGACCGTGTAGGTGCCTTCGGACGTGACCGTGAACGAGTAAGCGCCGCCGGCGTCGGTCGTCGCGGTCGCGCCGAGCGCGCCCGAGAGAGTGACCGCGACGCCCGCCAGACCCGCGCCGTTTAAGCTGACGCGGCCGGCGATGGCGACGTTGACGGGCGTCACCGTGAAGTCGGCCGTCTGGTCGGCGCCGAGCGCGGCGAAGGGCTTCGACTTAGGGTTGAAGTCGTAGCCCGCGCGCGCGGGCGTGATCGTGTAGTCCGAGTCCGCCGGCAGGTTCGTAAAGCTGTAGCTTCCGTTCGCGTCGGTGGTCGCCGTCGCCGCCTGCGCGCCCGAGAGCGTGACGGTGACGCCGGACATCGCCTGCCCGTTGGCGCGCGCGACGCGTCCCGAAATCTTGTGCCGGTTGAGCGTCGCGGCGAAGTTGGCGGTCTTGTTCGAGAGCGGGTCTGTGAAACTCTGCGACGCGGGCGCGAAGGTGTAGTGCTGCTTCGAGGGCGTGACGGTGTAGGTGCCCTCGGACGTGACCGCCAGCGAATAGTTGCCGCCCGCGTCGGTCGTCGCCGTGGCGCTGCGCGCGCCGGAGAGCGTGACGGTGACGCCCGCGACGCCCGCCCCGCCGGAGGCGACGCGCCCCGTGATGTTAAAGCTCGACGGGGTGACGACGAACGGCGCGCTCGCGTCGGCGCCGAGGTCGTTGAAGACGCGCGGCGCAGGGTTGAAGTCGTAGCCCGCCTTCGACGGCGTGACGGTGTAGTTGCCGCCGGCCGGAAGGTTGGCGAAGTTGTAGTCGCCGTTCGCGTCGGTGGTCGTCGTCCCTGTCTGCGAGCCGGAGAGCGTGACGGTGACGCCGGACATCGCCTGCCCGTTGGCGCGCGCGACGCGCCCCGAAATCTTGTGCCGGTTGAGCGTCGCGGCGAAGTCGGCCGCGCGGTCGGAGGCGAGCGGGCCGACGTTCGTGGACGCGGGCGCGAACGTGTAGTGCCTCCTCGAAGGCGTGACCGTGTAACTGCCGTTGATGGGCAGTGTCACCGAGTAGTTGCCGTTCGCGTCGGTGGTCGCCGTCGCCGCCTGCGAGCCCGTGACCCCGACGGTGACGCCCGAGAGCCCCGCGCCGCCCGACGCGGTGACGCGCCCGGTCAGCCTGTAGCCCGTCGGCGTGCCCGTGTAGACGCCGCCCTGGTCGGCGGCGAGGTTGTTGAAGCTGCGCGACGCGGGCGCGAAGGTGTAGCCGACGGCCGGGCCCGGCGTGACCGTGTAGTTGCCGCCGCGCGGCACGTCGGCGAAGGTGAAGACGCCCTGCGAGTTGGTCGAGGCCGTCGCGGTCTTCGACCCGCCGAGCGAGACGCCGACGCCGCCCAGGGGCGCGCCGTTCGAGGCGAGCACCTGCCCGTTGATGGTGTAGAAGAGCGGGGCGGCGTTGAAGGTGAAAAATTTGTCCGCCTCCAAATCCGCGACCGCCTGCGACGCGGGCGAGAAGCTGTAGCGCGTGCTCGCGGGCGTGACGGTGTAGGCGCCGCCCGCCGGAAGCGCCGTGAAATTGTAGTAGCCGCCCGCGTCGGTCGTCGTGGTCGCGCCGCGCGAGCCCGAGAGCGTGACGGTGACGCCCGCGATGCCGCGCGCGGCGTTGTCGGCGACCCGGCCGCCTATCTGGTGACGCTTGGCCGTCGCGGGAAAGTTCACGGTGCGCGCTCCCGCGGGGGTCGTGACCGTGTGCTGCGGGGTGGTGAAGGTGTAGTGACGCTTCTCGGCGGCGACCGTGTAGACGCCGCTCGTCGGGAGCCCCGTGAAGTGATAGCGGCCGTCGGCGCCGGTGAACGTCTCGACCGACTGCGAGCCGGAGAGCGTGACGCGTACGTTCTCGACGGGCGCGCCCAGCTCGTCGGTCGCGCGGCCTTCGAGCCTGAAGGTCGGCTGCGGGTTCGTCGCAAGGTAGGCCGCGAGCGCCGCGCGCGCGCCCGTGACGCACGAGGCGTCGGCGTCGCAGCGCAGGATGCGGTCGGCCCAGTAGTAGTGCGCGGCCGGGTCGGGCGCGCGGCCGAGAGCGGTCTGGAAGCGCGCGGAGACGTGGCGGACGGGGTCGTCGTCCGGGGTCGCCGCCTGGAAGACGCGCGTCACGGGGGCCTGCGAGTTGATGACGGGGCACGCCACGTCGATGGCGACGAGCCGCCGGGTCGCCGCGTCGGCCAGCACGGTCGAGACGTTTTCGGCGCACTGTAGGCGCGAGAGGACGGCGCTGCCGGCGTCGAGGAGATTGACGGCCGTCGGCGTCCGCGTGCTCCACCCGAAGCGCCCGTCCTCGATGAGCACGCCGCGAAGCTCAGTCAGGTAGAGCCCCGAGGTCTTGAGGTTCGAGACGTTCATCCGCAGCATCGAGACGTAGAACAGGTCGATGGGCGCGCTCGGCGGCTCGAAGTAGGAGGGCGTGCTGGAGATGGCGTTCAGCGCGCCCTCGTCGAAGAAGACTCTGTGGAAGCTGGCCTCGCGGCGCGGGCTCTCGTTGTCGGCGGGGGCGGCGTTGCCGAGGTTGACCCACGCGAAGGGCGCGACCAGCCCCGTCTTGCCGAACAGCTCGGGGCGCTGCCCGTAGTCGGTGAAGATCGTGTCGGAGAGTGAGAAGCCCTTCCACTCGATGTTCTGGACGACCGAGGAGTACGTGCCGCTGTTGGTGACGCTGCCGAGGAAGACGCTGCGCTCTATCTTGAGCGAGCTGCGGCGGGCCAAAACCATCGCGCCGTCCATGCTCGCCAGCCCGTAGAACTCGCAGTGGCGCACGACGGCCTCGCCGACCTCGTGGAAGAAGAGCGTCACGAGCGCGTCGTTCGGCACGTCGGGCGCGCCGACGAAGGCCAACTCGCGGACGGTGACGCTCCGCAGCCCGCTGATAAAGATGGCCGGCGCGGCCTCGCCCGTGCGCGGCAGAAACTCCGAGGTCAGGTCGAGCCCGCGCGTCAGCTCCTGCCCGCCGGCCGTGGGAGGCGCGGGCTCCGTGTTCGAGACGACGCCGGTGATGTCTACGGGGGACGTGAGGCCGCCGAAGTTCTTCGAGACGGGCGTCAGGATGGCGTAGCGTCCGGCGGGGACTTGCAGCGTGCCGCCGCCCGCGGCGGCCAGCGCGTCGAGCGCGGCCTGGAGCGCGGGGCCGGCGTCGGTCGCGCCGTCGCCCACCGCGCCGAAGTCCGTGAGGACGAAGGTCTGCCCCGACGCCTGCGCGCGCGGGGCCCTCGAAGCGCCCGCCGCCGCGCCGAGCGCCGCGACCAGCGCGACCGCGACACAAATAAGCGTGAGGCGGACGACGCTTCTCTTACTCAAACGTAAAATTCTCCCGTTGAAAAATGTCGCCCGTGCCGGCGTCCGCGAGGACGCGCGGGCGCGTGGGCGGTGGTTGTGCCGAAGCTCTTGGATACAGAAGCGCGGTGTGTCCTGTCAGGTTGGATGAAAGTCTCTGAAACGACCCGCCGCCCTCGCTTAAAAGGGGGCGTTGACTCTTCGTCAAGCCGCGTGCCCGCCGAAAGCCCCGCCGGCCCCGCACGCGTCCCGGCGTTAATACTATACCTAAGACGCGTCGGTACGGGAAAAGGTAAAAGATTTTTTGAGAAATTCGCGGGCGCTCGTGTGCGCGCGCGGGCGCAGCATACGCCTTTCAGCGGCAGCAAAAATATCGCGTCACCGGCGGGCGCTGAAGCCCCCGTGTACGCTTCCGGCGCGGCTGAGCGGCGTGGCACGGTTTTCGTTAGCGAGCCCGGCGGGCGGGCGGTTTGTGGCGGGGCGGTTTGTGGCGTATCTTTCGATTGGCCCGCCGGGAAGGGGAAATCCGCGTGCGTGAGGGCGCGCACGGGCGTTTGAAGTCGATGGGCGAGAAGGTGAAAGAGGGTGGCGCGTCGAAGAGGCTCGCGCCCGCGGGCGCGGCCTTCGCGCTGGCGGGGCTCGGGCTCTTCGCGTACTTCGTCTGGAGGGCCGGCCCCGGCGAGATCTGGTCGAACATCTCGAAGATAGGGTGGGGCTTCGCCGCCATCATCCTGCTCGCGGGCCTGCGCTTCGCGGTGCGCGCTGGCGCGTGGACGCTCTGCTTCGAGGAGCCGCACCGGCTCGGCTTCTGGGAAGCCTTCAAGGCGTACCTCATCGGCGACGCGGCCGGCAACGTCGTCCCGCTCGGCATCGTGGTGAGCGAGCCGACGAAGGCCGCGATGGCGAGCCGGCGCGGCGTCCCCTTCGCCGCGACCTTCTCGGCCATCGCCGTCGAGAACATCTTCTACATGCTCTCGGTCGCGTTCTTCGTCTTCTGCGGCGCGGCTGCGCTGCTGGCCGCGTTCCCGCTGCCGAAGGTTCTGCGCTATTCGAGCTACGGCATCGTCGCGGGCGCGGGGCTGTTCGTCGCCTTCGCGGCCTACGCGCTCAGGCGCGAGTGGAGGTTTTTGAGCGCGGCGCTGCGCTGGACGGCCGAGAGGGGGCTGGGGCGGAAGGCGTTAGAGCGGAGGCTCGCGCGCGTGACGGCGTTCGAGGAGCGCATCTACGGATTCTACGGGCGCAACCGGCGCCGCTTCCCGCTCATCGTCCTGTGCCAGGCGGCGTTCCACGCGCTCGGCGTGGCCGAGGGCTACCTGACCATCTGGCTCATCGCGGGCGGGCGCCCGTCGGCGCTGTCGGCCTTCCTCTTCGAGTCGGTCAACCGCGTCATCACGGTCGTCTTCAAGTTCGTCCCGCTGCGCGCCGGGATTGACGAGCTGGGGACGGGGCACCTCGCGCGCGTGCTCGCCTTCGGGATGGCGGCGGGCGTCACGCTCGCCATCGTGCGCAAGGCGCGGCTTGTCTTCTGGATGGCCGTGGGCGTCCTGTTGCTCGTCGCGCGCGGGCTCTCCCTGCGCGGCGTCGCGGAGGAGGCCGAGCGCGCGCGCCACCGCGCTCGGCGAGAAGTCCCGCGCCGAAGCCCTCCCGGAGTCCTGAGGTTCGCCGTCGTAGAAAGAGCGGGCGGCGCGTCTCAGCCTTCAGGCCGGACGCGCCGCCTTCCTAATTCTACTGACTACTGACTACTGTCTACTTCTTTGCCTATTCTCGCCTGGGCGCGAGGCCGAGGAGCACGTCGGCGAGCGCGCCCGAGATGGGAAGCTCCGGGCCGTCGAGCCAGAAGAACTCGCCCGAGGGGTTGACTTCGAGGAAGACGTGGCGGCCCTCGGGCGTGAGGATGAGGTCGGCCGCGCCGTAGTTGAGGCCGAAGTAGTCCATCAGCGCGAGCAGCCGCGCCTCGGCCTCGGGCGGGAGTTGGTAAGGCCGCCACCCGTCGATGAGCCGGACGCCGTCGCGCCGCCAGTCGTGCGCCGCGCGCGCCGACGCCTGCGAGTCTATCGAGGCCGTGAAGACCCGCCGCCCCACGACGGTCGCGCGCAGCTCAAGTCTCTTCTCGACGCGCTCCTGAAAGGTGACGGGGCAGAGGCTCAGTCCCGACAGGTCTTCGAGGTCTTCGGGGCCGACGGGGTTGGTGAAGACGACGTTCTCGCGCCCCTGCTGGTCGTAGACGGCGAAGGAGGAGAGCATCTTGGCGACCACACGGCCGCCGCACTCCGCGTAGAAGTCGCGCGCCGCCGCGGGGTCGTTCGTGACGAGCGTGCGCGGGACTTCGAGCCCAAGCTCGCGCGCGGCTCGCAGTTGGAGCGGCTTGTGCTCGGCGCGTCGGATGGCCTGCTCCGGGTCTACGCGGAAGGCCGTCAGCCCCGCGAGGACGCCGAGCAGCGCGGCGCGCGACTCTCCCACGGAGGCGGCGCGCAACTGCGCGTCCATCTCGCGCGGCACGCGCGCGGCCACGCTCAGACGCCTGTGCCAGACCGCCCCCACCTCGCCCGGGTCGAACCCGCCCCCGCCCGCAGCTCCCGCCACGCCCGTCGCCAAAGTCACGCGTTCGGCCCCGTCGCCGCCGTAGCGCGCCGCCAGCAGCGCCTCCGTGGGGAAGCAGTCCGTGTCGAGACGCACGGCGCGGCCCCCGCGCTCGGCGACCGCGCGCCCGACCGACTCGACCGACTCGTTGTCGCCGCTGTGCGTGATGATGAGAACCGTCGTCATAAGAAGCTGTCGGCTGTCGGCTCTTAGCTTTTAGCTGTCGCCCTTAGCAGTCAGTCGGTGCTCTCGACCGAATGTTGTACAGCCAACAGCTAAGAGCTAAGTAAGGCGTCTGCGATGGCCTCCGAGATGGGGAGGCCGAGGTCGTGTTCGAGCATGCCCCACTCGCCGCCGGGGTTGACTTCGAGGAAGACGTGGCGGCCGTCGGGCGTCTCTATCAAGTCAATCGCGCCGTAGTCGAGGCCGAGCCGGCGCATGAGCGTTTCGAGCCGCGCGGCCGTGGGCGGCTCGACCGTCGCGGGCGACCAAGAGCACTCGGACGGCTCGGCCAGCCGCCAGTCGGTGCGCCCACGCGCGGAGCCGCGCGCGTCGAGCGCGCCCGCGAAGAGGCTGCCGGCGACGTAGGCCACGCGCAGCTCGCGCCGCTTCTCTATCTTGCGCTGGAAGACGACGGGGCAGTGGCGCAAAGAGTCCAGCGCCTCGATGTCTGCGGCGCCCACGTCGCTTGTGTAGACGAAGAATGGCGCGTCGCCCATCGAGACCGAGAGCGGGCGCAGGAGCTTCGCGACCACGCCGCCGCCCTCCGCCTCGTAGAAGGCGCGCGCGCGCCCGGCGTCGTTCGTCAGGAGCGTCGGCGGGAGGTCGAGCCCCGCCTCGCGCGCGGCGCGGAGCTGTAGGAGCTTGTTCTCGGCGGCGCGCTCGCGCAGCGGCTCGTTCACCCATCGCGCGCCGGCAAGGCCGTCGAAGAAGCCTTCGAGCGCCGCGCCCGATTCGCGCACGCAGGCGGCCCGGAAGCGTTCGTCAAGGCGCTCGCTCAGGCGCGGCGGCCAGTTCCTGCGCGCCCAGACGGCGCTCACCTCCGACGCCTCGACCTCCTCGCCGCCCACGCGGATGAAGTTCTCCGCGCCGCCCGGCCCGAGCGCCGCCGACAGACGGACCTCTTCGGGGAAGAGGTCCGTGTCGAACCTCAACGCTCGCGCGCCGCGACGCGCGAGCGCCCCCGCGACGCGCTCGACGGTGAAGTGGTCGCCGCTGTGCGTGACGAGGAGGGCGAGCGGGCTTCGGGTCATAAGGGAGGCGGGCGGCTCGGAAGGATGAAGGGGGAGGGGGGATTGATTCGTTTGCTCGCCGGCCCGCCGGCTCAATTAAGAAATGAGCCGGCCGAGTCGTTGATTCGATGAATCGAATCCCTCCCTCCCCCTTTTACGGCTCGGGGCCAGAGGGTTAGCGCGCGTCCGCGGCGTTCCCGTGGGGCGCGGCGTGCCAGTCTATCTCGTCGCGGTCGGACGGGTACTTGAGCGTCATGCGCGAAGGCCCGGCCTCGGTCGGCGCGGCCTCCACGTAGTTGGAAGTGTTGTCGTCCCACTCGTCGCGGTCGGACGGGTACTTCAGGGTCGCGCTCTGCGGGCCCCCGGCCACGGCGGCGTCGCCGTGCTGGTCTTCGAGGAAGCGCGCGAAGAACGGGGTGGCCGTGTCCGCGCCGGGTCGGTCGTTTTGATTTCTGCCTTTCATCTATGTTTCCTTTCGCGAGGGAGTCGAAAGTTTCGTGTCGGAGAACAGCCGGGAGTTCTATTACAAAAGCCGCGCCGGGGTCAACCTTTTTGTGCCGGGGCGTAAGTAATAAGTGACGGCCGGGTCGCCGGAAGGGCTCAAACGGCATTCGTCTCGCCGCCCGCCTCCTCGGTCTTAACTTCCTCTTCGGTGTGGAAGGTCGCGCGGCGTTTCCAGCGCCGGTACAGGTCGACGCAGATGCCGAGCCAGACGCCGCTCAGGAGGTACGCGCCGAGCACGTCGCTCGGCCAGTGCGCGCGCAGGGAGACGCGCGAGAGCCCGATGAGCAGCACCGGCAGCGCCGTGACGACGAGCGCCACGCGCCGCCGCAGCGACTTGCGCGGCAGGAGCGCGTAGGCCGCGAAGAACATGAAGCCGAAGTAGCAGACGTAAAAGACTACGTGACCCGACGGGAAGCTCATGTCGTCGGTGCGGTAGGAGAGGCCGACCAGCTCGGCCGTCGGCCTCGGCCGCCCGATGAGCATCTTGAAGCCGCGCCCGAGCAGCGCGCCGCCGCCCGCGCTCAGCGCCAGCGCGAAGCACTCGCTGCGCCGGCGCCACAGCAGGAACAGCAGCCCCGTCAACCCGGCGAGCGCGTGCGGACGCCAACTGTCGCCGAAGCGCGAGGCGAGCCGCATGAACTCGCCCCAGGCCGGCGAGTCCGCCGACTGTATGAAGCGCGCCAGCCGCAGGTCCCAGTCGAAGTACGCGTAGACGTTGGCGAGCACGGCGAGCACGGCGAAGGCCGCGAGCCCCGCCGAGTAGTAGACCTCGGCGCGCATCAGCCGACGCGTCTCGCGCCGCCTCTGCGGCGAGGCGGGCGGCGCGTCGTCGCCTTGCGGCTCCCCCACCTGCTCGCGCGCGGTTGACGGCTCCGGCTGCTTCGGGACTTCGTCTTCCATTAGGCTATAATCCTTGCCAGACTGCTCCCGAAAATAAACGACCCGGGCGCGCGCGGCAAGGCGCGCGCGCCCGACTTACAAGCGGGGTGATGTTTTGTTGAGAGTCGAGTACAGGGACGGGCTCTATCTGCCCGACCTCGATCTGTGGTTCGACGCCGACGGGCCGCGCGAGCGGTGCGTCATTTCGCACGCGCACTCGGACCACATCGCGGAGCACCGCGCGATAGTCGCCACGCCCGAGACGGCGCGCCTCTTCCGGCACCGGCGCGGCGAGGCCGAGGTCGACGCGCTCCCGTACGGCGAGCGGCGCGACTACGGCCGCTACGCGCTGACGATGTACCCGGCGGGGCACTGCCTCGGGTCGGCGCAGATACTCGTCGAGGCCGACGGCGAGCGTCTGGTCTACACGGGCGACATCAAGCTGCGCCACAACGTCGCGGCCGAGCAGGCGGTCGTCGTCCCGTGCGACACGCTCGTCATGGAGTCGACCTTCGGCGACCCGCAGTACCGCTTCCCGCCCGACGTGGCGACCTACGACCGGCTCTACGCCGCGTGCGACCGCGCGCTCTCGGACGACGCGGTGCCGATAGTCCTTGCTTACGCTCTGGGGAAGAGTCAGGAGGCGCTTGAGCTTCTGCTCCGGCGCGGCTACCGCGTGACGCTCCACGGCGCGGTCTGGAACGTCTCGGAGATTTACCGCGAGTGCGGGGTGAAGTTCTCGGGCGAGTACGAGAAGTATGACAGGGAGCATTTGAAGGGGCGCGTGCTCATCGCGCCGCCGGGCTGCCGCCGCCAGCCGATGGTCGGAAACATCCCGCGCCGCCACCTCATCATGCTGACGGGCTGGGCCGTGAGCAAGAGCGCGCCCTACATGTACAAGGGCGTCGATCTCGTGCTGCCGCTCTCCGACCACGCCGACTACGACGACCTCGTCCGCCTCGCGCAGGAGTCGGGCGCGCAGAGAATCATCACCATGCACGGCGCGAAGAAGTTCGCCGGCCTGCTCAGGGAACTCGGCCTCAACGCCGAACACCTCGCGCAGCACCCCTCGCAGCAGAAGGCGACGAAGGGCTCGGCGAAGAAGGCCGCGACGGCCGTCGAGCAGAAGTTGTTCGACTAAAAAAGTTCAAAGAAGAAAAGTTCAAAGTTACAAGTTCAAAGTTCCAGGTTAAGAGGCGGCGGCTTCTTCAACCTGGAACTTTGAACTTGTAACTTTGAACTTATTTGAATTTCTCCTCGCAGATTATCTCGACGGCGCGCTCCAGGTTCTCGTCGAGCCCCATCAGGCATTTGACGATGCGCGAGGGGAGGCGGAGCGTGACGACCTGATACTCCTCGGTCGTCGTCTTCGGGTCGGAGAGCGCGCGGCGGAGCAGGTTAATGATGTCGCGGTAGTCGGCGGGCTTCGAGAGGTATTCGAGGACGCCGAGGCGCTCGCACTGCCGGCGCGTCTCGTCGCTCGTCTCGCCGGTGACGACGACGACGGGGACGTTGGCGTTCAGCCCCCGTATCGACCGGAGCGTCTGCACGCCGTGCATCTCGGGCAGCGTCATGTCGAGGACGACGGCGTCGGCCCCGTGGTCCTCGAAGAGCGCGAAGCCCTCCTCGCCCGTGTAAGCCTTCGAGACCTCGTAGCCCTCTTTGCCGAGCGCCTGCTCGTAGAGTGCCGCCAAATCCTCCTGGTCTTCTATGACCAGCACACGCTGCCCCGCCATAACGCTTTCGTCCCCCTTGCAAAGTTCGGCGTTTGGCCCTTTAATTCGCCCACGCGCGAAGCAAAAGCCACAGTTCCGACAAGTTGTCAGGTCGTCGCCGGATTATAGCAGAAGAATCCGCGTAAGAATTCTATGACACAGCCCGTCGCCACCGTACTCGTCCTGCTCCTCGTCGCGCTCGTGCTCTTCGCGACCGAGAAGATTCCCATCGACGTCGTAACCATCCTGCTCGTCATCGGGCTGGTGCTGACCGGCACGCTCAACGTCTCGGAGGCGTTCGCGGGCTTCGGCAACGACATCGTCATCACCATCGCCGGGCTGTTCGTGCTGACGGGCGGACTCGTCAAGACGGGCGTCGTCGATTTAGTGGGGCGGCGCCTGCACCGCATCGCCGGCGGGAACGAGTTCTGGCTGACGACGCTCATCATGTTCACCGCCGCCGGCTGCGCCTCGGTGATGAAGAACACGACGACGACGGCGATGTTCGTCCCCGTCGTCCTGGGGATCGCGCACCGCGCGCGCGTCCTGCCGTCGAAGCTTCTGATGCCGCTGGCCTTCGGCGCAATCCTCGGCGGCACCTGCACGCTCATCGGCACCTCGACGAACCTCGCCGTCTCGGGCGCGCTCGCCAAGCTCGGCCAGAACCCGGAGCTTTTGCAGCGCTTCCAGGTCAGCCCGCAGCTTCTCTCGCCCTTCACGATGTTCGAGCTGACGCCGGTCGGCATCGCCATCGTCGTCATCGGGATGCTCTACATGCTCCTGCTCGGACTGAGGCTTCTGCCGAGCCGCGGCGGCGAGCAGTCCCTGATGGAGCAGTACGGCATACGCCAGTACATCTCGGAGGTGGTCGTCGTCGAGGGCTCGCCGCTCGCGGGGAAGACGCTGGAGGAGGGCAACCTCTCGGAGATGCTCGACCTGACGGTCATCGGCATCATACGCGGGACGCAGGGTCGCCTGCCGCCGCGCGGCGAGGAGGTGCTGCGCGAGGGCGACCTGCTGCTCGTGCAGGGGCGCATGGAGGACATCCTGCGCGTCAAGGACGAGGCCGGCATCGAGATACGCCCCGACTTCGAGCTGAAGGCGCGCGACCTCGAAGCGGGCGACGTGGAGCTGTCCGAGGTGATGATTTTGCGCGGCTCGGAGATGACGGGGCGGACGCTCCGCAGCCTCAACTTCCGCGACCGCTACGACCTGACCGTGCTCGCCATCAACCGCCACGGCATGGCGCTTCTGACCAAGCTCTCGACCGTCACGCTCCGCTTCGGCGACGTGCTGCTCGTGCAGGGGACGAAGGAGGGCGTCGAGCGGCTGACGGCCGACGGCCACGTCCTCATGCTCGAAGGCGAGGTGGGCGGGCATCGCGACCGCGCCGACAAGCGCTGGTGGGCGGTCGGGGCCTTCGCGACCTTCCTCTTCTTCTCGGTGCTGCACCTCCCGCAGGTGCCGCTCGCCGTCGCGGTGCTCTTCGGCGTGCTCATCCTCCTCGGCTCGCGCGCCGTGCTGCTGCACGAGGTCTACGCCCTCATCGACTGGCGGCTCATCGTGCTCATCGCCGGCATGATCAGCTTCGGGACGGCGATGGAGAAGACGAATGCCGACCAGTACCTCGCCGACATCATCGTCAACAACTTCCAGTCCTACGGCGCGCTGGCCGTGCTCGCCGGCTTCTTCGCGCTGACCGTGGCGCTGACCCAGCCGATGTCGAACCAGGCGGCGGCGCTCGTCGTCCTCCCCATCGCCGTCAAGACGGCGCTCGCGCTGGGCCTGAACCCGCGCACCTTCGCCGTCGCCGTCACCTACGCCGCCTCCTGCTCGTTCCTCACGCCGCTTGAGCCGGCCTGCGTGCTCATCTACACGCCGGGGCGCTACCGCTTCCTCGACTTCGTCAAGGTCGGCTCCATCCTGACGATAGCCGTCTTCGCCATCGTCATGCTGCTCGTCCCCATCGTCTGGCCCCTGAAATGAAGGGGGGCGCAACGCAAATGTCGCGAAACGGTCGGCTAAAAGTGGCCCCACCTCCTTGCGCCGGGGCGCGCGTATTCATATAATTCGCGGGCTTTGAAAAGCGGGGGCGGGAAGGGAATCGCCGGCCCCGCGACAATTTCAGGCACTCCTCAAATCGAAAGAAGATGGCCACAATCACCAACTGGAGAGAGCGGCGACGTGTCGCCGAGCGGCGCGCGACTCCCCTTCGCACCATCGCTTCAGGTCTGGCCCAGATTGCGCGCGCGGCCTTCGCAGAGCCTTACCAGCTCGCGGTCGAGCGCCACGCCGTCGGACTCCGCCGCCTCCCGTGCGAGCTGGACGGCCTCCGGGTCGTACACCTCTCGGACATACACCACAGCCCCTTCACGGGGCGCGAGCAGGTCGAGCGCGCCGTCGAGGTCGCCAACAGCCTCCAGCCCGACATCATCGCCCTGACGGGCGACTACGTCTCGCACGAGCGCGAGTACGTCCAGCCCTGCGCCGAGATGCTCGGCAAACTCAAGGCGCGCCGGGGCGTCTACGCCTGCCTCGGCAACCACGACAACTGGGTGGACGCAGACCTCGTCACAGACCTCTTCACGCTCGCCGGCATACGCGTTCTGAACAACGAGGGGCTCCGCTTCGAGGACAGCGGCGCCTCCTTCTGGCTCGCGGGCGTGCAGGACACGATGGTCGGGCTCGAAGATTTGCCGCTCGCGCTCGCCGGCTCCTCCGCCGACGAGATGAAGCTTCTGCTGGCGCACAACCCCGTCATCCTGCGCCGCGCGGCGCGCTCGGGCGTCGACCTCGTGCTCTCGGGTCACACGCACGGCGGCCAGGTCGCGTGGCGCTCGGAGCGCTCGGCCTCCGGGCGCGTCCGCCGTCGCATCCTGCGGGGCCTCGGGCGGCGCGGCGAGACGCAGATTTACGTCACGCGCGGCCTCGGCACGGTCGTCCTGCCCGTCCGCTACGGCTGCCTGCCGGAGGTCTCGCTCCTGACGCTCCGCTGCGCGGACTAGTTCAAAGTTTCAAGTTCAAGGTTCAAAGTTAAGAACCTGTCCCGACTTTGAACTTTGAACCTTGAACTTTGAACTCTTATGGCTTCCCGCGTCGTCACCGTCCCGAACATCCTGACCGTGGTGCGCATGGCGCTCATCCCGGTCTTCGTGGGCGCGCTCTATTACCAGAGGTTCGGCTGGGCTCTGGCCGTCTTCGTCGTCGCCGGCGTGACCGACGGGCTCGACGGGCTTTTCGCGCGCCGTTTTAACCAGTACTCGCCGCTCGGCCAGATTCTCGACCCCGTCGCCGACAAACTCCTGCTCGTCACCTCGTTCATCACGCTCTCGATGCCCTCGATCATGGCCCCGGAGGCGCTCGTCCAGCCGCACCCGCGCCACCTCCCCGTCCCCTTCTGGGTGACGGCGGCCGTCATCAGCCGCGACGTTTTCATCGTCGTCGGCGCCGCAACCATCAACGTCGTCACGGGTTTCCGGGGTTTCAAGCCCTCCTGGCTGGGGAAGGCCAACACCACCGTCCAGATCGTCGCGGTCGTCCTCGTCCTCGTCGCCGCCAGTTTCCCGCCGCTGCGCGGGTACCTGCCGACCGTCTACACGACGGTCTTCTCCTTCGCCGTCATCTCCGGCGCACACTACGTCTTCTGGACCTCAAAACTGCTCAACGAAGACCGCCAGCAGCGCGACGCCTCCGACTGACCCTGCTAATACACGGGTTTTCAACGACTTGCGCCGGGCAACGCGGTTAGGGCTTCGTGCTACTAAAAGTTGACAAGAAGGGACTCAGGTATTATATTAGCGGCGCATTCAAGGTCGCCGGCGCGTCTGAGCGGCGAGGGGCGGCGCGGCTAAAAAATCGGGAGAGACAGAAAAAATGAGCAAGATTATCGGTATTGACCTGGGCACGACCAACTCAGTCGTGGCCGTGATGGAAGGCGGCGAGCCGACGGTGATCACCAACTCGGAGGGCGGCCGGACTACGCCTTCGGTCGTGGCCTTCACGAAGGACGGCAACCGTCTGGTCGGCCAGGTCGCCAAGCGCCAGGCCGTCACCAACCCCGAGAACACCGTCTACTCGATCAAGCGCTTCATGGGGCGGCGCTTCGACGAGGTCTCGGAGGAGAAGAAGCAGGTGCCCTACGGGGTGAAGGCCGCGGGCAGCGACGTGCGCATCAACGCGGGCGGCAAGGAGTGGTCGCCGCCCGAGATTTCGGCGATGGTGCTCCAGAAGCTCAAGCAGGCGGCCGAAGACTACCTCGGCCAGAAGGTCGAGAAGGCGGTCATCACGGTGCCGGCCTACTTCAACGACTCGCAGCGCCAGGCGACGAAGGACGCGGGGCGCATCGCCGGCCTCGAAGTGATGCGCATCGTCAACGAGCCGACGGCCGCCGCGCTCGCCTACGGGCTCGACAAGAAGAAGGACGAGACCATCGCGGTCTTCGACTTCGGCGGCGGCACGTTCGACATCTCGATTCTTGAGGTGGGCGAGGGCGTCGTCGAGGTCAAGTCCACGAACGGCGACACGCACCTCGGCGGCGACGACATCGACGAGGCGCTCATCAAGTGGATCATCGAGGAGTTCAAGAAGGATCAGGGCATCGAGCTCTCGAACGACAAGATGGCCTTGCAGCGCCTGAAGGAGTCGGCCGAGAAGGCCAAGATCGAGCTCTCCTCGACGATGGAGTCGGAGATTAACCTCCCCTTCATCACGGCCGACGCCTCGGGGCCGAAGCACCTCGTGATGAAGCTGACGCGGGCGCGCTTCGAGCAGCTCATCGACCCGATCCTCAAGCGCCTGATGGCCCCCGTGGAGCAGGCGATTAAGGACGCCGGCCTGGACGCGAAGAAGATCGACGAGGTCGTCCTCGTCGGCGGCTCGACGCGCATCCCGAAGGTGCAGGAGATAGTCAAGAACCTCTTCGGCAGGGAGCCGAACAAGTCCGTGAACCCGGACGAGGTCGTCGCCGTCGGCGCGGCCGTCCAGGCGGGCGTGCTCTCGGGCGAGAAGACGGACATCCTGCTGCTCGACGTGACGCCGCTCAGCTTGGGCATCGAGACGCTCGGCGGGGTCAACACCATCCTCATCCCGAGGAACACGACCATCCCGACGCGCAAGTCGGAAATCTTCTCGACGGCCTCGGACAACCAGACGAGCGTCGAGGTTCACGTCCTACAGGGCGAGCGCCCGATGGCGGGCGACAACCGCACGCTCGGCAAGTTCCACCTCGTCGGGATTCCGCCCGCGCCGCGCGGGATGCCGCAGGTCGAGGTCACCTTCGACATCGACGCCAACGGCATCGTCAACGTCTCGGCGAAGGACATGGGCACCGGTAGGGAGCAGAAGATCACCATCACGGCCTCGTCGGGTCTGTCGAAGGACGAGATCGACAAGATGATGCGCGACGCCGAGTCGCACTCGGCCGAGGACGCGCGCAAGCGCGAGGAGGTCGAGGCGCGCAACCGGCTCGACGGCCTCGTCTTCCAGATCGACAAGACCTTCGGCGAGAACAAGGAGAAGCTCGACGGCGCCACGCAGACGCAGGTCGAGACGGCCATCGCCGACGCGAAGAAGGCCCTGGAGGAGGGCGGGGTCGAGCGGCTCAACAGCGCCTTCGAGAACCTCCAGACCGCGTCGCACAAGCTGGCCGAGGCGCTCTACCAGGGCGGCGGCTCGCAGGGCGCGGCCGGCGGCGGCGGCGAGCAGGCCAACGCGGCGGGTGCCTCGACGGGCGCGGCCGGCGGCTCCTCCTCGGCGGGCGGCGACGACAACGTCATCGACGCCGAGTACGTGGACGTTGACGAGAACAAGTAAGCTGTTAGCCGTTAGCTCTTAGCTTTCAGCAGGCAGGCGTGGAGCCCTTCTAGTCAGTCTAGTTCGGAGACACGCCTGCCTGCTTTGACAGGAACGGCTATCAGCTAACAGCCGATAGCTAACAGCTTCTAATGGCAAAAGAAGACTTCTACCAGGTTCTGGGGGTCAAGCGGGACGCGAAGCCGGAGGAGATTAAGAAGGCTTACCGGAGGCTCGCGCGCAAGTACCACCCGGACGTGAACCCGGGCGACAAGTCGTCCGAAGACCGCTTCAAGAAGATCACGGAGGCGCACGAGGTGCTCTCCGACGAGAAGAAGCGCAAGGTCTACGACCGCTTCGGCTCGTACTCCGACCAGCTCGCCGACGCCGCCGCGCGCGGACACGGCGCGCCGGGCGGCGCGGGCGCGGGCGGCCGGGCCGGCGTCCCCTTCGACTTCGAGGGCTTCGACTGGGGCAACACGGCCTCGGCGTCTTCGGGCGGGTCTTCGTTCCGCGACATCTTCTCGGAGCTGTTCGGCGGCGGGAAGCCCGAGAAGGAGCCGCCGCGCGCCGCGCCGCAGAAGGGCGCGGACATCGAGATGCCGCTCGCGCTCTCGTTCGAGGAGGCGGTGACGGGCCTGACGACCAACATCACGGTCAACCGCTCCGAGCAGTGCCCGCGCTGCAACGGGGCGGGCGACACGGGCGGCAACCCCGTCACCTGCCCGACCTGCCACGGCGCGGGTCAGGTGCAGAAGGCCGGCGGGCGTCTCAGGTTCGCGCAGGAGTGCCCCGACTGCGGCGGCGCGGGCAAGCGCCGGCCGCCGTGCGCGCTGTGCAACGGCAAGGGGACGGTGCCGAAGGCCGAGACGGTCAAGGTCAGGATTCCGGCGGGCGTGGACACGGGCTCGCGCGTGCGCATCCCCGGCAAGGGCGAGGGCGGGAGGATGGGCGCGCCGGCGGGCGACCTCTTCATCATCACCAACGTCGGCAAGCACAAGCACTTCACGCGCAAGGGCGAGAACATCTACGTGAAGGTGCCGGTGACGATCGCGGAGGCCGCTCTGGGCGCGCGGATAGAGGTGCCGACCATCGAGGGCAAGGCGCAGCTCAGGATTCCGCCCGGCACACAGTCGGGCGCGCAGTTCCGCATGCGCGAGCGCGGCATCCCGTCCCTGCGAAACCCGCAGGCGCGCGGCGACCAGTTCGTCGAAGTGCAGGTCATCCTCCCGAAAGTAATCTCGGAGGAGACCAAGGAACTTTTAAAGCGCTACGCGCAGCTCAACCCCGAGAACCCGCGCGTGGCGATGGGGTTGGAATAAGTGATGAGGACTGAGTACTGAGGACTGAGTTAAGGCAGTCCTCCACTCAGTACTCAGTCCTCAGTCCTCAGTACTATGAAGAGACGAAAGGGCGGGACATACACGATCAGCGCGGTGGCGACGCAGTACGAGATTCACCCGCAGACGTTGAGGCTCTACGAGCGCGAGGGGCTGCTGAAGCCTTCGCGGTCGGAGGGGAACACGCGCCTTTATACGGACGAGGATTTGGCGCGGCTCGACGTGATTCTGTCTCTGACGCGCGACCTCGGCGTCAACCTCGCGGGCGTCGAGATCATCCTCAACATGCGCGAGAAGATGGACGCGATGCAGCGCGAGTTCGAGCGCTTCTTCTCCTACCTACAGTCGCACGCCGAGGAGTTCGCGGACCTCATCGAGACGCCGCCGCCCGAGGCGGGCGCGCTCGTCCGCGCCACCCGCGTCTCGACGCTCAGGCGGCGCGCGCACACCAATCCGCGCGGCTAAGACAACTCGTAAGTGAAAGTGGAGGGGCGAAGGTGCTACTGAGGGCCTTCGCCCCTCCTTTGCGGGGTGAGAAGTTCGGCGGCGGGCGTCGCGCCCGGGCGGGGGTTCCCGGCGCGGCCTTCGGCTTCCCGCTCGTCCTACCCTTTATGTCGCGCGCGGCGGAAACGTTTCACGCCGCGCGAATAAATTTCCGTGGGCGGATTCGCGCACGGCGCCCGTCCGCGAGGTGCTACAATGCGGCGCTCGCGAAGAACCCGCCGCAGGGCGCTAAGGCCGACCGAACTCTCCGTGTGAGGCGCAGGCGATGTCGCCTAAGTCTTCTAAATCTTCAAAGTCTTCCAAGTCCTCCCGTCCAACGCCCCGCGGCGGCGCGCGGCCGGCCGTGGAGAAGACGCCGCCCGAAGTCGTCCCCGGCCGCACCACGCTCGGCTCCTACCGCGTGCTTGAGCAGATAGGCGCGGGCGGCATGGGCACGGTCTACCTGGCGAAGGACGTGAGGCTCGGCCGCCGCGTCGCGCTCAAAGTCCTGCCCGCGCACTTCGCGCGCGACGAGGAGCTGGTCCGACGCTTCGAGCACGAGGCGCGCGCCGTCGCCGCGCTCAACCACCCGAACATCCTCACCGTCCACGAGATCGGCGAAGACCGCGGCCGCCTCTTCATCGTCACCGAGTACGTCGAGGGGAAGACGCTCCGCGAGCGCATGTGGGAGGAGCGTTTCACCGCCGCGGCCGCGCTCGACGTGTGCGCGCAGGTGGCCGGGGCGCTCTGGAAGGCGCACGCCTCGGGCGTCATCCACCGCGACGTGAAGCCCGAGAACCTGATGCTCGACGAGGAGGGGCACGTCAAGGTGCTCGACTTCGGCATCGCCAAGCAGGTCGCCGCCGCCGCCCCCTCCGCCGACACCGAAGCGCCGGCGGGCGCGCGCGTCGACACGGCCTCGGGCGTCGTCCTCGGCACCTCGACCTACATGTCGCCCGAGCAGGTGCGGGGCCTGGACCTCGACGGCCGCACGGACGTTTGGAGCCTCGGGTGCGTGCTCTACGAGATGCTCGCCGGGCGGCCGCCCTTCGAGGAGAAGAACTTCGGCGACCTCGTCGTCTCCATCCTCCACGCCGAGCCGCCCGCGCTCTCCTCGCACGCCTCATTCGCGGGCGAGCCGCACGCCGAAGCCGTCGAGCCGCTCGTCCTGCGCGCGCTGGCGAAGGAGCGCGACGGGCGCTTCCGGACGGCGAAGGAGTTTCAGACCGAGCTGAGGCGCGTCCGCCGCCTCATCGAGCTGCGCGCGGAGTCGGCGGGCGCGTCTCACGACGAGACGGCGCGGGGCTTCGTCTCGCCGCCCTTCGCCGCGCACGCGCCGACGCAGCTTCACAAGCCCGGGGCGCGGCGCCCGGCGAGGCAGGCGACGACCGAGCAGCGCAAGCAGTTGACAGTCCTCTTCGCCGACCTCGCGGGGCTGGCGGTGCTCACGGAGGGGCAGGACGCGGAGGACGTGGGCGAGCTGATGGGCGCGCTGTGGCCGCTGGTCGATTCGGCCGTCGAGTCGTACGGCGGCGAGGTGACGAAGCACGTCGGCGAGACCTTCGTCGCGCTGTGGGGCGCGCGCGGCGCGCGCGAGGACGACCCCGAGCGCGCCGTCCGCGCCGCGCTCGACGTGCAGGCGGCGGTCGCCTCGTTCGTCGCCGGGCGCTGGCCGCTCGACGCGCGCGTCGCGTCGGGAGAGTCGCACGACGCGCGCGCGGAAGACGGCCCGGCCCGCCTGATGCGCGTCGGCGTGAGCACGGGGCTCGTGCTGCTCGGTCAGGTCGGGACGACGGGCGAGCTGAGCGTGACGGGCGACGCCGTCAGGCTCGCGTCGCTCCTACAGCAGGAGTCGCCCGTGGGCGGCGTCCTCATCTCGCACGACACGTACCGCCACGTCCGCGGCGTCTTCGACGTTGACCCGCCCGGCGAGATGCGGACGGGCGGGCGCGCCGAGCCCGCGCAGTTCTACCGCGTCCGCCGCGCCAAGCAGCGCGCCTTCCGCGTGCAGACGCGCGGCGTCGAGGGCGTCGAGACGCGCATGGTCGGGCGCAAGGACGAGCTGCGCCGCCTGACCGACGCGCTCGAATCCGTCTTCGAGGACGGGGAGCTTCAGGCCGTCACCGTCATCGGCGACGCGGGGCTCGGCAAGTCGCGGCTGCTTTACGAGTTCAGCAACCGGGTCGAGCTGCTCCCGGACGCCTGGTACATCTTCAACGGGCGCGCGGGCGAGTCCGCGCAGGAGCTGCCCTACGCGCTCGTCCGCGACGTCTTCTCGTTCCGCTTCGAGATACGCGACAGCGACCCGCCCGAGGTCGCGCGCGCGAAGCTTGAGCGCGGGGTGCTCTCGATGTACGCCGAGACGCCCGAGCCCGAGGTGCTGATGCGCGCGCACTTCATCGGCCAGCTCATCGGCTTCGACTACTCGGCGAGCCCGCACCTCTCGGGCATCCGCGACGACGCGCGGCAGGTGCGCGACCGCGCCTTCCGCTACGCCGCGCGCTTCTTCTCGGACATCTCGCGCGACCTCCCCGTCGTCTTCTACCTCGACGACATACACTGGGCCGACGACGGCTCGCTCGACTTCGTCGACCACCTCGCGCGAGAGTGCGCCGGCGCGCGCGTGATGATTCTGTGTCTCGCGCGCCCCAGCCTGCTCGAACGCCGCCCGGCGTGGGGCGAGGGGCGCGAGCGCCACGCGCGCCTCAACCTCCAGCCGCTCTCGAAGAAGGAGAGCCGCCAGCTCGTCGAGGAGATTCTGCGGCGCGCGCACGGCGTCCCGGCCGAGCTGCGCGAGATGGTCGTCGGCGTTGCGGAGGGGAACCCGTTCTACGTCGAAGAGTTGATCAAGATGCTCATCGACCAGCGCGTCATCGTCCCGGGCGCGGACGAGTGGAGCGTGGACGCGACGCGGCTGGGCGAGGTGCAGGTGCCGCCGACGCTGACCGGCGTGCTTCAGGCGCGCCTCGACCGACTGACGGAGGAGGAGAAGACCGTCTTGCAGCGCGCCTCGGTCATCGGGCGCGTCTTCTGGGACGGCGCGGTCGAGCACCTCGGCGCGGGCGCGACCGCGGAGGCCGCGGGCCGCACGACCGCGCGCGCCGCGCACGCGCGCGCCCCGGCGCACTCCGGCGTCTCGGCGGCGGTCGAGCGCGTGCTCGAATCGCTGCGCGGCAAGGAGCTTGTCTACCGCCGCGAGGCGTCGGCCTTCGCCGGCGCGGGCGAGTACATCTTCAAGCACGCGCTGCTGCGCGACGTGACGTACGAGAGCGTGCTGAAGCGCGAGCGGCGCGAGTACCACCGGCGCGCGGCCGGCTGGCTCGCCGGTCACAGCGGCGGCCGCGTCGGCGAGTACGCCGGCCTCATCGCCGAGCACCACGAGCGCGGCCAGTCGCCCGAGGACGCGGCCGAGTGGTACGGCCGCGCCGGCCGGCAGGCGCGCGAGACCTACGCGCCCGAGACAGCCATCCGACACTACCGCAAGGCGCTCGACTTCCTGCCCGCGCGCGAGGCTTCGGACGCGGGCGACGCGGGCGGCGGGGCGGAAGACCCCGCGCTCCACGCGCTCCGGCTGGAATGGTACGAGGGCTTGGGCGAGGCGCTGCGCGTGCAGGCGCGGTACTCCGAGGCCGTGGAGGCTTACCGGCGGATGCGCGCGGCTGCGGAGGCTTTGCAGGCCGTCCCGGCGCAGGCGCGCGCGTGGAACGAGATCGCGCTCGTGCAGAGCAGCCAGGGCGACAACCGCGCCTCCTTCGAGAGCACGCAGCGCGCCGAGCTGCTCGCGCGCGGCGCGGGCGCCGGCCCGGGGGCGGGCGTCGAGCTTGCGCGCGCTCTCTACCTACAGAGTCAGGTCTGCTCGCGCCTCGGCGACGCGCGCGCGGCGATGACGCTGGCCGACCGCGCGCTCTCGCTCGTCGGCGGGCTCGGCGACGAGGGGCGGCGCGTGCGCGCCGAGTGTCTGAAGTCTCTGGGGATGGCCTACCACACGCTGGGTCAGTTCGAGCAGGCCGAGGAGTTCAAGTCGCTCTCGCTCTCGCTCTACCGGGGGCTGGGCGACCGGCGCTACGTCGGCAACCTCCTCAACTCTCTGGGCGAGACGGCGCGGCTCCTCGGCGACTACCGCAAGGCTTTCGAGCGCTACAGCGAGGCGCTCCAGATCGCGCGCGAGATAGGCAACCGCAACGGCGAGATTCTGTACCTGTCGAATCTGGGCGGCGCGCGCGTGGGGCTCGGCGAGTACGAGGAGGCCGAAGCCGAGCTGCGTCTGACGATTGAGATGGCGGCGGCGGCCGGCTACGTCGGCGTGTCGGAGAACTACCGGTTCCTCGCCGAGGCGCTGCTCGGTCAGGGGCGTGTCGAGGAGGCGCGCGCGGCCGCTCTGCGCGCGCTCGAACTCGGGCACGAGATAGAGAATCAGGAGCACGTCGCCGAAGCATGGCGCGTCCTCGGGCTCGTCGCCTCGCGCTCGAAGTCGCCGGTGGAAGTCGGCGGGCAGGCGCGGGACGCGGCCTCGTGCTTCGCCGAGAGCCTCTCCATCTTCGCGCGCATCCAGATGGAGGCCGAGCGCGCGCGGACGCTCGGCGACTGGGCGCGGCACGAACTATCCTCGGGCGACCCCGAGCGCGGCCGGCGGCTCCGCGACGAAGCCCTCGACACCTTCCGCACCCTCCGCATGGAACTCGAAGTCGAACGCATGACAGGGGAAGTAGACAGCGGTCAGTAGACGGTAGCGCTCCGCGACGCGGCCGTTAGAGTCTGACAAACTGATCGCCTGCCCGTCACGGCTTTTCTACTGACGACTGTCTACTCTTCTAATTACTTCGCGGGCGCCGGGCCGAGCTGGTCTTCGACGACGAAGGCTTCGAGCTTGGACGCGCCCTTCGTCCCGCCGACGATGAAGATCGTGTAGAGCCTCCCGGCTTCCAGCTTACCGCCCGGCACGGCGAGCGTCGTGATGTTCTCGCCCGCGCGCCGCACTTCCAGCCCGGCCTCGACCGGCTCCGCCTCTGCGTAGGCGGTCGCCGCGCCGGTCTTCGCGGCCTTCACGAGCGGCTCGGCGCGCCCCGTGGCGTAGAGGTCAACTTCGCCGAGGTCGGGCGACGCGTTGACGACGCGGACGCGCGCGCGGCCGGCGGCCGGTGGCTCGAACTCGTCCGCGATGAATCGCATCTCGACGGCGTCGCCCTTCGACAAGATGGCCGAGCCGGCCGAAGGGAAGGCGATGATGGTGTGGTGGCGTCCCGCGCCGAAGCTCTGCGACTTCTCGGCCAGCGGCTCGGCCGCGTCCTGCCCGGCGAGGCGCAGGCGGTAGACGCCCGACGCGCCCGGCAGCTCGCGGTAGCCGGCGACGTGTTTGTAGATGACGCCGTCGAACGCGCGCGTGTCGCCCGCGAACAGGTCTACGGGCGCGAGCCCCGGGACGGCGTGGACGAAGCGCACCAGCGCATTGTTGCGCGCCGCGGCCTCGGATGCCGGCGGCGCGGTCGTCGTGCCCGCCTCGGTCTTTGTCGTCACGGGGCCGGTCTGCTCCGACCCGAGACGTGAGCAGCCGGCCAACGTCGCCGCGAGCAGCAGCAGCGCCGACAGTCCGCTAAGGGCGAAACGCCCGCGCACGATGTTCATGGAATAGAACCTCCTTCTTACTTCAAAAGCCTTCGTACTTCAAAAATACGACTGTACCGTTTCGTACCTCGAAACGTCACGCGGCGCGAACCCAGCAAAAGCCACGCCAACCCGCGCCGCTTCGCGGAAGATGCGCGCAAAGTCGCGCGTGCGACTTTGGCGGCGGCGCGCGCGCACGCCCGAGGTATGCGCGTTGCTTCCTGTCCAGCCGAGCCGAAACGCGAAGGCCAAATCATACGCCACCTGGCGGGTGAAGGAGAACGGGTGGCAGGGAAGTCGGGCGGCGTCCTGTTCGGCGCGGTCGGGCGTACCGCATGAAGTACGACCCGCGAAATTAAACGCCCGGCCCTGAACTCTTCACGGCCGGGACTCACTCAACAAAAAGAACGCAAGGGGGACTTTGAATGAGCAAGACGATTGTCGGACTGTTTGATAACTACCGCGAGGCGCAGCGCGCCGCCGCCGGGCTGGTGCAGAGCGGCATCCCGCGCGAGGACGTGGGCATCACCTCGCGCGACTACGCGAGCCAGGAGGGCGACTCGCACCGCGAAGAGTCGCACCGCGACGACGACGGCTTCGGCGACAAGGTCAGCGGCTTCTTCTCCAGCCTCTTCGGCGACGACCGCGAGTACGCCTCGCACTACTCAGAGGCCGTCACGAGCGGCGGCGCCGTCGTGACCGTTGACTGCGAGACGGACGAGATGGCCGACCGCGCCGAGTCCATCCTCAACCGCTTCGGCGGCGAGGTGGACGAGCACGGCGAGTCGAACCGCCAGGCGGCCTACACGGGCACCGGGACGGCCGAGACCGGCCGCGCCGAGTCGGGCGAGGCGCGCATCCCCGTCATCGAGGAAGAGCTGCGCGTCGGCAAGCGCGAGGTCGAGGGCGGCGGCGTCCGCGTCCGCACGCGCGTCGTCGAGCGCCCGGTCGAGGAGGTCGTCCGCCTGCGTGAGGAGCGCGTCAACGTCGAGCGCCGCCCCGTCAACCGCGCCTTAACCGACGCAGACCTCAGCGCCTTCCGCGAGGGCGAGTTCGAGCTGAGGGAGCGGAGCGAGGAGGCCGTCGTCGATAAGTCGGCGCGCGTCGTCGAGGAGGTGGCCATCAACAAGGAGGTCGGCGAGCGCACCGAGACCGTCCGCGACACCGTCCGCAGCACCGACGTTGACGTCGAGCAGACGGGCGACGTCAAGGTTCGCGGCGCCAGCGCCAACGCCACCGACAACCCGAACCGCCGCAAGCGCTAAAGCGGCCCGAGACCGGAGCCCGGCCCCTAACGCCGGGAGCGCGAGGGCGCGAAAAAGAAGAAGCGCCGTCACCCAACCTTGAGTGACGGCGCTTCTGCGTTAAGCGTGCCGGCGCACGAGGTCTGCGGTAGAGGTGAATTGTCTTGCGCGCATCCATCGTCGGTGATAGAGTGCGCGACCACCGACACATTAGCGTCAACGCCTCACCCCGCCAGGTGGCGCCTTCAAACAAAAATTCAGCCCGAGACCTGAGCCAGTCCCTCGGACTTTTCCGCGCGCCTGAGACTTCACCGCCATGCCGTTGCGGGGCGCCGCCGGGAGGAACAGACATGAACGGCCACGCCTCCGCCTTCCTGATTTTCGTCGGCATCACTCTCATCATCTGTCTCCCGACGACCGCAGGCGCGCAAGACCTCGACGAAGTCACCTTCTCCGGCGTCGTCACAGACCAGAGCGGCGCGGTCGTCCCCGGCGCGCGTGTCACGGCGCGGCTCGCGTTGACGAAGGCCGAGCGCACGGCCACGACCGACGGCGCGGGGCGCTACCGGCTGGTGGAGCTACAGCCGGGCGTCTACGCGCTGAGCGTCGCGGGCGCGGGCTTCGCGGCCGAAGAGAGGAGGGAAGTGCGGACGCTCTCTGGCGAGAGCGTGCGTCTCGACTTCACGCTCAGGCCGGCGGGGGTCGCGGCCGAGCAAACAATCTTAAGCGAGGCGGGCGCGCCGCCGCTCGACGCGACGCGCACGGTCGCGGGCGGCACGCTGGCGCGCGAGGAGTTGGAGCGGCTGCCGTCGCACTCGCTCTCGCCGCTCGACTTCGTCCTCCTGCTCGGCGGCGTCACGGAGGAGCCGCTCTCGACGCGCGACGCGGCCGAAGACCGCGACGAGTCGGGGCGCACGTCGGCGCGCCGCGCGGCCGAGGCCCCCGAAGAGGCCGGCACCTTCGCGCTCGCGGGCGGCGCGGCCTACTCGAACAACGTCACCGTCGACGGGCTCGACAACAACGACGACCGCGCCGCGCGAGAACGCTTCCGGCCGCCGCACGGCGCGGTCGAAGAGGTGCAGGTCGTCACCAACCAGTTCTCCGCCGAGTACGGCCGCGCCTCCGGCGGCCGCGTCAACCTCCGCACGCGCTCGGGCTCGAACGAGTCGCGCGGGCGCGTCTCTTACTTCTTCCGCGACGAGTCGCTCGACGCCAACACGTAGAGGTCACTATTACGACCGCACTAACCCACCTTCCAGCGGATTTCTGCCCTGGGATTCATTCGGGATTTTATGTGAGTGACGCGCACGCTCTCGACGAGTTTCTCGATGACGCCGCGCCGCGTTTGCGGGTCTGAAGTGTCGAGCCCCGCCTTCAGCGATGCGAGCCTCTCCCGCACCTCCCTGACCCGGGCGTCCGTCCGGGACTGGCGGTCACGCCAGGCGAGCAGCGCCGCGCGCTCCGCGTCGAGCGCCTCGATCTCCGCGCGCAACTCGTTCAGCGCCGCGACGCCCTCGCACTCGTCGATGTCCTCGCGCGCCAGCATGCGGATGACGTTGGCGCGCTCCCTCCCCTTTTTTTCGAGACGTGACTCGACCCGCGCGAGCTGCGCGGGCAGCGAAGCGCCCGTGGCCTCGCGCTCATCGTCGAGGAGTTGTGCGCGTAAGTCTTCGACCGCGGCGTCCGGGTCGCTCGCCTGCCTGACACACCACCCCCAGACCGCGGCTTCGAGCGCGTCCGACGGGACGAGGAGGTTGCCGCAGCGCCCGCGCAACGCGTAGACCGAGTGGCAGCGGTAGTAGAAGCTCTTCGGCGAGTCGGGGCGCGCGCGGCGGGGCCCGACCGAGTAACCGCACATCGAGAGGCCGCAGCCGGGCACGCCGCACTTGACGAGGCCGCGCAGGAGGTAGAGGTGTTTCGAGTTGCGCGGGGAATTCGTCCGGTTACTGGCGAGCAGTTGGAGAATGCGGGCGTGCTCGTCTTCCGTGATGATCGCCGGGCAGGCGGCCGTGACGCCGTGCTCCGCGGCGGACTGAACGCGCCGCCCCGTCCCCTTGTCGAGCCGCGTCTTTCGCCACGTAACGCGGCCGGCGTACACCGGGTCTCTCAGCATCGCCGCCAGCGGCCCCGCGTGCCAGCGCATGCCCGTAGCGTCATCGCGCCTACGCCAGGAGAGCGGCGGGGGGACGCCCTGCGCGTTCAGGTAGGCGGCCAGCCGGCGCGTGCCGTAGCGCCCCGAGAGGAACAGCCCGACGACCTCGCGCCAGGCTTCGGCCTCGGCCTCGGCCACGCGGAGACGGCCGGACTCGACGCGGTAGCCGAAAGGGGCCCGCCCCCCGCCCCAGCGCCCCTCGGAGGCGGCCCTCACCTTGCCGTCGTAGAGCGTCGAGACGAGCGAGGCGCGGTCGTACTGGCCGAAGGAGGTGAGGATGCCGCGCATCAGGTCGATGACCGTCGGGCTCCCCTGCGGCATCGGCTCCTGAACGCTGACCACCTCGACGCCGCAACGCTGAAGCTCGTCGATGACCTGTAGGGTGTCGAGCTGCGTGCGGCCGAGGCGCTTGTAGTTGTAGACGACGACGACCGTGAACTTGCCGGCGCGGGCGTCGCCGACGAGCTGCGCCCCCGCGGGGCGCTCGACGAAGGGGACGCGCGACGAGACGCCGTCGTCGAGGTAGAACTTGGAGAGGCGCTCTTTCGTGAGGGCGGCCCAGCGGCGGCCGGCGTCCACCTGCGTCTGGATCGTCTCGTCCTTCTTCTGCGCGTCGGAAGACGTGCGGCCGTAGAAGACATGCCTGCTCATGGCTGGTGGATGTCGTTCGAGGGTTCGCGGGCGCGCGACTTCACGGTCGCGTCATTCTCAAGAACTCAATAATCTTGAGTTGCTGCGCATCCGACAAGGCGAATTCAACTCCGTCGAATCTCATCTCGGCCTTCTTAGCCGTCGCGATTCTCGATAATCGCTCGGCGGGCAGCAGCACGCCGTACATCGTCAGCGAGTAGATACCGTCCGGCTTGAAGGCGATGGGTTCGAGGCTTCCGATTTCAAAGGGCGTCCCGTCCAGTAAGGCGTAAAGCTCGGCGTCGTTAGCTTTCAGCGGCATCTTTGAAATGATGCTAATTGACAGCAGTATCCTCGGCGTCCATTCCTTCGGCCGCTCCCCGTCAAAGCTCGCCGCCGCACCGAGGTAGAGCCTAACGTCCGGCCCTTTCATCACAAGCTCGCTAAGGGTGACCGTCGTCTTGTTTTCGTAGCGGTCGTACTTGGACTTTAGCTCTACCGCAGGCGTGTCCTGCGCACTCACGACTACGCTCAAGACGAGTAGCGCGAAGATGAGGGTGAAAAATTTCATGGTGAAAAACCTTTCGGGATGAGGTTGACGTTGATGCCCGCCGGGGAGCGGGCGGGCGTGTGATAAAATCCGCGCCGGAGGGTGACACCAATGTCCGACCGTAACAGCATTGATCCAGCCATAGAAGCCTTGCAGGCGCTGCGCGACCTGTGCACACCGCAGGGAATCCACATCACGGACGTGCAGGGCGTTGACCCGGCGACGCGTAGCGATTGCAGCCTCTCGCTGCTGGTCAGGGTCGAGTTGCCCGAGAGGGCGCTGAAGAAGCCGGACGCCCCCGCCACGACCTCATAGCCGTCAGGGCCGCGTCATGTCCCGCGCCTCGTCCGAAAGCAGCTTCCAGGTCGCCCTCGCTGCATCGCCGGACAGTCTGACGTGCGTCGTCC
This sequence comes from Pyrinomonadaceae bacterium, assembly GCA_036399155.1. Taxonomy (GTDB): domain Bacteria; phylum Acidobacteriota; class Blastocatellia; order Pyrinomonadales; family Pyrinomonadaceae; genus QHXN01. Next base: position 8,474 of record DASWNR010000005.1, on the reverse strand, counting down.
GGCGCTCATTACCTGCGTAGACGTTTACAAGGTAGAGCGTGAGCGACGGCCCGTCACCTTCATCGAAATCCGCGTAGACGAGCTGGTCTGTATTGACGATTTTATTTCCTGCCTTAATCAGCATCTAACCCTCACCTTCACACTCGGGACAATACTCGCCGGCCAGGCTGATGCAGACCAGCGTGCCGAGTATCGTGACATCGCCGAGCGGGTAGCGGAGTGCCGGCGCGTCGGCGCGTAAAGACTTCAGGCACACGTATTCCCGCGCGTCCACGCGCACGTAATAAATCCTCCTAAGCGTCAAATAGCCGCCCGGCGTGCGGACGGCTGCGGTGTGTCCCGGTGCCACGGGGCCGGGGCGGATGCGGACGCGGCCTAACAGCGTCCGCGCGTTGCTGGCGTCTCTCGTGGGACAAGCGGCGAAAACTTTGACCGTGTAGTCGTGTCGGGTCGCACGGCCGGGGCCTTCGTCGGGAGCCTGATTCTCCGGGTCGCTCGGCGGGATGAATTTTCCGACTTCCATGCTTCATAGCCGAATCTCTCCAGGAGTGAGGTCAGGGTAGCGAAGAGAAACCGAACCTCTCCTTTTTTAAGTTTCAAAGAGCCGGGAGACTAACGGGGAGAGTCAACTAAGGGGCTAACGCTTCGTGCCTGAGTTCCGGCCGGGCTTACCGTCCGGCTTATCCTTGCGGCCTTTGGCTAGCGCTTCGCGGTCAGCGCCGAAGTCGTCTAGCGGCAGCAACTCCATTTCTTGAGGCCGCGCCTGGCCGTGACGCTTGTACTGAAGCTCCAAGTGCGCGAGCGCGTCCTCTCTTCTGTCTGACGGCAGCGCGCGGTAGAACTCCAAAACCCTTGCCTCATCGAGTGACAGCTCGCCCACCCTGTTCATGCCGCGGGCGACGGCGAAGATTTCATCCTCGGAGACACTTAAACCGGCTGCAAGTGCTTTCAGTTTCTGCGGCGTGACCGAGTCCCCGAGCACGTCACGATTTTCAATCTGCCCAATGTAGCCCTTTGAAATCTCGCCACCGCTTTTAAGCTCTACGTCACGCTGAGACAGGTCTTTCTCGTGACGCATACGCTTCACAAAATCGGCTAAATCCTCAACATGGCGGCGCTCATCACTCACGCCGGGCACTCTAATATATCGCCCGCCCGATATGTCTACCAATGTGGTCGAAATAACTGTTGACATAACAGATTCAGTCTGGTAAATATACCGCCCACATCGGGCGACATATTAGTCATCCGTTTAGAAGGAGCGAATGAATGCCAGTTCAAAATTACAGAAATGACCTCATCAAGGGGGCGATGGCCGAGAAGGACATCAACAAAGAGCGCCTCAGAGAGTTGACCGGGTTGTCAACAGACACGCTCCGGCGGATTCGACAGGGCGAGGTGAATATCACGCTCTCGAACTTGATGGCGGTCGCCGACGCGCTCGGCCTGAAGATGCAGGAACTCTTCACGCCGAAACCCGAGGCCGAGACTGTTGGGGCGTGAGGCCCGGCCACGTCCCGCATGTTAGTCCCGCGCCGGCCCGCCGGTGAAGGATTCTTTCACCCCATTTCAATCTATGGCGAACAGACTCAACACGGCCGCGCTCCCGCCCCCGCACGAGATTCTCGCGCGCGTCTTCGACACCCCCGACAGGGTGCGCCAGCTCGCCCGCTGCTGCGGCGTCTCCGACAACCACGCCTACAAGTGGCTCCGCGACGGCGACACCGGCGCCCCCTCCGACTTAGACCGCCTCTGCAAAGTCATCTTCCTGGCCTCCACCTTCGGCGACGAAGGCATGAAGGGCGCGGGGCTCATCGCCGACTACGTCCGCGAGTATTACGTCGCGCTCGTCGAGATGTCGGCCGAGCCCTACGCGGGCGAGCACGAGCGGGTGCTCGACTCGGCGGAGCTGCTGCGCGAGGCGTCGGAGGCCGTTGACGCGCTCCTCACGGGTAAACCCACCCAGGACACGCTAAGGGAGTTGGTCGAGCTGCGGGACAAGGCCGAGGCGGCGATTACGCGCCTGAGCATGCCGACGGAGGGGAAGTCGTGAGCGAACAGAAGCCGAAGCGCAAACCGCGGGGGCCGAAGCCCCTCACCTTCGAGGTGGTCTCCATCGGCAAGCCCGGCCCCATCGCGATACTCGCCGCGCAGATGATCGCGCTCGGCGTCGAGCCGGCGCGCATCCACGCCGCGGAGACGCGTCTGCGCGGCGTGCTGGAAGGCAGGAAGAAGACCGCCTGAAAAAGGGAAGAGGCCGGGACGGGTGCCGCGTGCGAAAACGAAACCCCTTCCGGCCTCAAGCTCTCAGAGGAGAACCTTTGTCAATGATAGCAACAAAACTGATTTCTGACACGCAATTTCAGAAGGCGCGCGCGGAGATGCGGCCCGTCCGCATCGTCTCCGACCGCGCCTTCGTCATGCCCTCCTCGTCGAGGCCCCACCTGAAGGAATGGCACCGCGTCGAGTTCGACTCGGCCGAGGAGCCGCACGGCTACACCTGCGCCTGCGAGGCGGGGACGTTCGGCCAACCGTGCTGGGCCGCGGCGCGCTCTCTCGAAGTTCTGCTTCTTCTCGCGGCCAACGGCGTCACGCTCGCGGCCGATGGGGACGCCGGGGCCGGAGGGGGGCCGGCCCCGGCGACTGACGACCCCGACGGCGCGGTCGAGGACGCCGTCACGTTCGATAGGCCGATGCCGCGCTTCGAGTGCCGGCGCACGCACAAGGCGCCGGAGCCGGAGGGCAACGCCGAAGCCGTGCTCGTCGCGCCGATTCGGAGAGTGGGGAAGGTCGAGAAGTGCGGGAGGTTCACGATATGAATGCCGGATTGAATGTGGGGCCCGCTGAAGGGCTGGCGGTCAGGGCGGCGCGCAGGCGGAGCCTGCCGGGCGCTGCGGAGAAGGCGGCCGAGCTGCGCGCGCGGGCACAGGCGCTCAAGGCGGAGCGCGACGGCGAGTCGGACTGCGCGAAGTTCGTCAGGCTGTGCGGCCAGGTCGAGCAGACCTGGCGGGCGCTCAGACGCGTGGTGCGCGGATGACACTCGACCTCTTCCAACACGAGCCGGCCGCGCTCTACCACGGCGACGCGCTGGAGCTGCTGCCGCGGATGCCCGACGCCTCGGTTCATTGCGTCGCGACCGACCCCGCCTACTGGACGCTCGACAGGTGGCGCGAGATAGGCACCACCACGCGCCTCGGCGGCGGCCGCGACCCGAAGAAGCGTAAGGGCTGGTTCGAGACGATTGATCGCGACGGGCTCGCCCTCTTAGTGCGCGAGTCCGCGCGCGTCCTCGTCAGGAACGCGCACGCCTGGTTCTTCTGCGACGGCATCGTTCAGGCCGTCATCCACTCCCTGGTCGAGGCGGGGGGCTCCGGCTTCGGCTACGTGAAGAGCTTCCCCGTCATCAAGCTGCGCGCCGACGGCCTCGGCGTCCGCTCCGGGCTCGGCTACCACGGGCGCGCGACGGTCGAGTACGCCGTCCTCTGCGCGAAGGGCGAGGCCGAGCACGAAGGCGTCGAGTGGCTCGTCCTCTGCGAGAAGGGGAAGAACCGCATCTCGGAGCGCGACTGGCCCGACTTCTTCATGTCGCCGTGGACTGGCGACGCCGAGTCGAAGGCGTTCACGCCCGACGGCAGACCCTTCCCGACCGCGAAGCCGCTCGGCCTGTTCCGGCGGCTGATCCGGCTCTCGACTCTTCCCGGAGAAAGGGTCTTAGACCCTTTCTCCGGGAGCGGGACGTGCCTGCACGCGGCGCTCGCCGAAGGGCGCAGGGCGGTGGCAATCGAGAAGGGCGAGTACGGGTTCACGACCTCGCGGCGGAGGCTGGAGCATGTCACGAGCGAAGAACAAGCGGAGACTAGTCTGCCCGGAGTGCGGAAACGGCAAGTTCGACCTGCTGATAAGCGCGACGGAAATCGACTTTTCTGAGGACGGGGAGAGCCTGGAATTCAAGTGCCTCGACGAACACACGAATCACGAAGGCGGCTTCGTGTGCACCGAGTGCGGCGAGTCGGGGCGGGACTTCGACGGGGCGTGGGAGTTCAAGGCGACTCTCACGAAGGGGTAGGCCGTGACCGACGGGGAGAAGCAATTCCTCTTCTACCGGCTCGCGGCGCTCGCCGAGGTCGAGGCCGTCGCGCGCACTGACGGCGACCCCGCCGAACTGCTCGGGCAGATTCGCGACACCCTCGGCATCTGCGCGCCGAAGTCAACGGAGGCTGACGATGCGACAAGAGAATTCGGCCGCGCCGAACCTGCGGCGGCGTGAGGAGGGGGAGATGTTTCGCGCCGACCTGAGCGGGCGGTGCTGGGTCAGGGGCTCGGGCAAGGCCTTCTGGGAGAGCGCCCTCCGGCACGCCAGCCCGGAGCAACTCCCCACGGTCATCGCCGCGATGGAGGCGGCAAAGACGGAGGGCGCACAGGTGGCAAGACCCGCGCGCCCTCAATTAACAGCGTGAACGAAAGGAAGGATACCACAGTGAGCACTCAGGCACTTCAGACAATTCAGCCCGACGAGTGGCAGACCATGTCGAGCATGGCGCAGGCGCTCGTCTCGACAGGCTTTCTGCCGGCGAGTATCAAGTCGCCCGAGCAGGCGCTCGCCATCATCATGACGGGGCGCGAGCTGGGCATTCAGCCCATGCAGGCTTTCTCGACCATCAACGTCATTCAGGGTAAGCCCTCGGTCTCGCCGCAGCTCATGCTCGCGCTCATCAACCGCTCGGGGCAACTCGAAGACATGAAGCTCGACACCGGCGCGACCGGCGCGACCTGCATGATGAAGCGTCGCGGGCGCCAGCCTTTCACGGCGCGCTTCGGCCCCGACGAGGCGAGGGCGATGGGGCTCGCGGACAAGGCCAACTACAAATCGCAGGCGCCGACGATGTACCAGTGGCGCGCCGTCGCGGCCGCCGCGCGCGCCGTCTTCCCCGACGTGGTGCTCGGCCTCTACACGCCCGAGGAGATGGGCGCGGAGGTCAGGGTCACGCCCGAGGGCGAAATGTTCGTCGAGGAGACGCCCGGCACACCGCCCGCGCCCGCGCCTCCCGCGGGCAACGTCGAGGTCGTCGGCGCGACCGTCTCCGGCGACGACCCCGAGACGCTCAAGGCGAAGGCGCGCGACCTCTGCTCGGCGATGAACGAGGGCGGCTACCAGCCGAAGTGGACGGCGACGACGCTGAAGACCTTCCTCTCTCACTGGTACCAGGCCGAGAGCCTCGACGCGATGTCCGCGCGCGACCTGAAGAAGCTCGTCGCCGACTTCGAGAAGAAGTACGCGGCGCTTCAGTCTGAGGGCGACGCGGAGCGCGGCCTCGCGGGCTCGCGCGCGAAGAGCGCCGTCAACCGCGCCGCCGGGGCGCAGGAAGGGGCGGCGAGCTGATGACCACGCCGGCCACTTCTCCGCACACGAAATCGCGCACCCGCCGCCCGAAAGCCGACACGGACGCGGCTGCCAACAACCCCGACATCCTCTGTCACCAGATCGGCCTCTGCAAGAACCTGGCCGAGCTGCAAAGCTTCATCGCGAAGCACAACCTCTTGGACGTCGAGACCGACGAGCGATTCTCGCCGCGCATGCGCGTCGTCATCGACGCCGCTCTCGACACGATGACCGAAGTCTTGTCAGCGCCGCCCCTAAAAGGAACTGCCGACCTCTTCATCATGTCGGCCGACCTGGCGCGCCAGGGCTGGTGGCTTGAGCGCGACGGCGTCACCTTCCGGCTCCGCAAGGGGCGACTCGCGACCGACGGCTACGTGATTCTCGGAGAAGCGTTCGAGGCCGCGCGCAAACTTCAGCAACGGGAGGGGAAGCGCAAGGGGGCGCAGAGCACCCCATCGCCGGAAGCGGCGAGCGGTGATGAGGTGGCCAGCACCGCCGGGGACGGCGAGCCCGGCAGCCACGCCGATAGTGACGAGGCGAGCTGCTCGCCGACTCCCAGCCCCTTCCTCTGCCCGGAGATGGGGCCGAACGTCGAGACAGTCGACACCGTCGGCCGGCTCGCGAGGATTAAGACGTTCGGCCCTGAGGAGCTGCGGCAGGTGATTGCTTTGCCGGGGGTGCAGGTGACTGTGCGCATCGCGGCAGAGCGACGCCTGAAGAAGCTGGAGAAAGACCAGCAGGCGGCCGCCCCCGCCACAAACGGCGATGACTCCGGGGGCTCGACCATCGACGCGGACGGCGAGGCGAGCAGCTCCGAGTCGGAGCCGACCATCTACTACGTTGACCCTGCGCGGCTGGATGATGACGGAGACATCGCAAGCTCGGTTTCCGTTCAAGGACTGTCGGGCAAAGTCAGCAAGATAAATAAGCCCTTCGAGCATGACGGGGAGTTGTATGTCGGCGTGGGAGCAGTCGGCACCGGCACGGGCTACGGATGGAGCCAAGTTGACGCCGTCCGCGTCGTCCCGCTCGACTCCTACGAAGACGAAACGTATCCAACCTACAACGCGAAACGCGAGGCGCTAGGCCGGGACGATTGGTCGCTGAAGGGGCCGGTGGGCTACGACGGCGTTCTAGCCTCCTACCAGAAAAATAAATACGTCCTCGCCGGGCCGGAAGTCACCTTCAAGCCGTCTACCGCTGCGCCTGAAGATGCTTCAGCGTCGGCCGTCCCCGCCGCCGACGGCGATGTCGTCGGGCACACCCCTGCACCTGATGCTGCGCCCGAGACGCGCACCTTCAAGCGCGTCGTCGAGGTCAAGCTCAACGACCACGACATCGCCGACAAGGCGCGCAAGGCGGCGCTCCTGAACCTCCAGATCGAGGAGCTTGAGGCGGAGAAGGACAGCACCGCGAAGACCTATAAGAAGAAGATCGACGGGCTCGAAGAGGAGCGCGACAAGTTGATGCGCGAGATTCGCGCCGGCCGCGACGAGCTGGAGCTTGAGGTCTTCGAGCGCCGCGACTACGACCGGCACGTCGTCGAGCTGCGGCGCGCCGACTCGTGCGAATTCATCTCGGAGCGGCCGATGAGGCCGACCGAGTATCAGCAGCGGCTTCCGGCCGTCTAGGGGGACGCCGTGACGCCTGACCAGGGAGACGTACTCTTCAAACTTTTCGTCGTCGTCTTGCTCGCGCTCATCTTCGTCGCGCTGCTCAAGATTAACGACAAGCTCTCGTGAGGAGGTAGACATGCCACAGTGCCGGCGCTGTCCCGCGCGCATCATCTTCGCCCAACAGAACCCGACGGCGAGCAACCCTTATCCCTCCAACAACCCCTTGAACGCCGAGCCATCTCCGAACGGCAACCTGCGCCTCGACCGCAAGACGATGCGCTACGACGTGCTGACGGGTCAGACGCTCGCCGAGGCGCGTATCAAGGGCGAGGAGCTTTACCTTTCACACTTCGTCAACTGCCCGGCCCGTCAGCAGTTCAAAAGGGCGAGGGCTTAACTAGGCGGCGGGGCGTATGCACGCGCCCCGCCTTTTCATGCACAGGAGGATTTGTGGACGACACGAAAAAGACTTTCGATTGCTGGTGTGTGCTCGAACTCTTCGGGCACGTCAGGCTCGCCGGCCACGTCACCGAGGCGAGCATCGGCGGGTGCTCGTTCCTGCGCGTGGACGTGCCCGAGCGCGAGGGTGAGGGCGAAGGAATCAAGCTCACGCGCTACTTCTGGCAACGGCGCGATTTACTCGATGACGCCGGTGACCGAGGAGGTCGCGCGCGCCGTGGGCGACGGGAACGCGGCCCCGCCCGTGACAACGTGGGAGATGCGCCGCCCGGCGCTGCCCGCTTCCAGCGACGACCATGATGACGACGGAATTGACGACGGCAACGATGAAGGCGCGCCCCGTTGGTGACCTTTCATCGTCGGCGCTGGCGATTAACTCCGGATTAATTCGCGACCGATTCGACCTCGAATGTCAGAGCAACACACCTGCGACGGCTGCCGCTCCCTTGAGCCCCGCGTGAGCCGGCTCGAACGCCTCCTCTTCGGGGAAGCGACCGAGCCGGCCCGCGCCGACGGCTCCCCGCTCGCCCTCTCGATGGCCGACATGGTCACCCCGCGCCAGCTCTCGAACATCCGCCGCATGGCGCGCGGCGCTGCGCTGAAGGGCAAATAATTAACTCGAATGTTCAGCCTACTTTATGCCTAAAGATAACGGACGACCCGCTTTCCTGCTCTACCCGGACGACTTCACCTCTGACGGTAAGGTCGAGGCGATGAGCACGGAAGAGGTCGGGGCATACTTCCTTCTGCTTTGTAAATCTTGGCGCGAAAAGCCCGTGGCTTCCATTCCCGATGACGACGCGACCCTTGCGAGGTGGGCGAGGCTGAGCGTAGAGCGTTGGATGGAAGCGAAGCCGCGTGTTCTGGCTGCGTTCAAGTTCGGCACTGACGGTAGGTGGCACCAGAAGAGGCTGAAGAGGGAATACGACGCGCTCCGGGCGAAGCAGAGAGCCCGACACGAGGCCGCCCAAAAAGCGGCACAGAAGAGATGGGGAAATCAAAAGGAGTGAGCAACTTAC
>DASWNR010000004.1:0-5451 GCA_036399155.1 Pyrinomonadaceae bacterium | reverse complement strand
CGACTTCCTCGACCACCATCCCCTGCGCCGGAAGGACTGAGTGCATCCGAAAGGTTTCGCGCCCCTGCGCGTCGCCCACGGAGGAGGTGATGCCGTGCCCTTCCTCTGTGTCGCGCCACAGCATGTAAGTGAACTCGACCCCGGTGCTCTCCCTCAACTCGGACAGCCTGGCGTCGAACTCTGCCCGGCGCTCCTCGGCCACGGTGACGGAGAGGCGCCAGCCTACACCTACCGGCCTCTCCGCGTCGGGCGCGCTCGGCGCACGCGAGGCCGGTGCTGTCTCCTGCCCCTGTTGCTGTGGCCCTTCCTGCCGGCGTATGCCCTCCTCGGCGCGTTCGTCGCGTTCCGGGGCGGTGCTGGGGCCTCCGGCGTAGAAAGCCCCGTAGCGCGCCGTCAGAAGGGCGTCCGCGCGCTCTACGGCCGCTTCCCTGCGTTCTCTGAGGTCGGGGGTGCCGGCAGCTGGGGCGACGCGCAGGCCGCTCATAAGCTGTTCGTAATCGTCTCGGGTGAAGGGTATGCCGCGCTTTGTGCTGTTGCTAAATTCTTCGTCTACCCCGCTGATCTGAAAATACCCTACTACGTTATCTCGGAAGGTCTCGGTGAACTCCTCGCCGGCAATAGGCATTCGCGGAGGCTCGGACAGGGACTCGCCTAATTCCCTGTGGATGGCCGCGGCGACAAGCTCCGCGTTATCCCTCGCGCCAGCGTGAATCAGTATCAGCCGGTCCTCGGAAAAAGGGCTTGGCTCCTGCGCCCTCTCGTCGCGCCAAGTTTCTTTTCCGCGGCTGTCGCTGAAAGATGCGACAACTACCCGCCCTTCTTCCTCACGCTCGACCGCGGCCGAAAATGTGAACTGTAGTCCGTACTTTTCCCTGAGCGCGGGCAGGGCGTCTACCACGGCCGCGCGCCGGTCGTCCTCGACGTAGATGTTGAGTGACCATCCCGCCCCCGCGTTGGCCTCGGCCTCACTCACCGCGCGCACGGCCTCACGCGCGGCCGGCTCCGGCTCACCCGCGCCCGGCTCCTTGTGCTGCTCGACCGCCTGCGGCTGCTCTCCTGCTGCCGGCGATTCCTCGACGGCTGGCGCGTCGGGCGCTGGCGCCGGCTCCTGAATCGGCATACGCAGGGCCGGGCCGACGGTGACGACTTCGCGCGCGATTATCCGCCCCGAATCCGTCGCTATCAGGCCGTAGATTTCGCCTCCGTGCGAAGGCTGTAGGTCAAGGATGCGCGCCCGCGCCAACTCCGCTCGCGTCGGTTCCGAGGTGTGGTAGCGGGGCGCTAAAGAGCCGTCCGCTCGGAGCACGCTGATATGGTTCTCCGCGATGGCGTCCTGCAATTTGTTGGTGGGTATAAACGCCTTCGGTTGGGGCGCGCTCCGCTCTAGGGCTTCGGCGTCGAGCCTGGCGACTTCCTCCCTCAGACGCAGGCGAAGTATGCGCGTGCCCCTGTCCTCGTGGCCGTTAAGACGCGCCTCCATCATTACCCAGCGCCCGACGAGTCTTTCGGTCTCGGTGGGCTTCCTCTCGTTCGGGTCAAGCAGATCGCGCCGGGTGAAATCCTCGCTGTGGTCTATGTGAAAAGCTATCTGCCTGACGGGGTACGCGCGCTTATCAATCTCCTCCCCGAAATACGCCCCCAGCTTGCCGTAGTTGACCCGCACGGCCGGTTCCGGGGCGTCGGCGGCCTCCTCCCTGCCTTCCACTTCCGGCGTGCTTTCGGGGGCTTCTACGACGCGAATGACGCGGCTCGCGTCGAACACGGTCAACTCTCTGATGGGGGCCTTCGCGTCCCGCTCGCCGTCCTCCCAATCAACAGCGGCTTGGTATCCGAACTCGCTTAGAATTGCCGTCTGAGTCTCACCGAAACTGTGTAGGGGGACGCCCGACAGCCGCTCAAGCATTCTCTCCTCGTCGGCCGCCGAACGCGCCTGGTCAGTGCCTTCTAAAAGTCCTTTCGGGTCGTAAATGTTTTTCGGCTCGACGGCGACGGCTACCGTTCTGTCCTCGCGCTCGCCCTCCCTGGTCGGCTGCTTTTCGAGTGTTAAGTAAGTCCCCTTGAACTGCTGATAATTCTCCCCGACGACGCGCGCCGGCTGGTAGGCGATAATCTTTTCGGAGGTCTCCCCGGCCTTGCCTTCTTCGCCGCCGTCGCCGGCCGCGGTCGCCGCGCCTTCGGCTTCCGGCTCGGTTTTAATCGCCTGCGCGACGGGCGGCGCGGGGCGCTCGACCGGAACAGTCTCGTTGTGCATCAACCACTCCTGGGGGATGTGCTTGATGCGCGTCGGCCTGCCGGTCGCGGCGTCTATGGCGTCCTTGTGGAAGAGGATATGTACGTGCGGGTGATCCGTGTTGAGGTGGATTCCGGCTACCCAGCGGAGTTCCCTGACGCCTAAAGATTCGGCGAACCGAGTCATGGTCGCGCGGGCGCATTCGGCGAAGTTTTCTTTGCGCTCGTCGTCGGTGTCGCCCAAGCTCTCATAGGCTCTGGCGCTCTCCGGGCTTATTACGATGTGGCGCACGTCGGCCTTGTTGGGCTTCCCCCGGCCGTCCGTCAAAACGTGGTTCGCCTGTGCGGGCGTGAGGTCGTTTTGGGTAAGGCTGAACAGGGGCCGCCGGTGGTTCCCCTCGCGCTCCTGGTTGGCGTCTCGCTCCGCGATGTACCGGGTTCCGACCGCGCTTTTGCCGATGGCTACTACGTGCATTTATGGCCTCAGACTACGCGGCGTCTGCCAGTCCGGTCGCGCCCGGTTTTACGGTGCTTCTCACCTTCTCAACCTTCTCGGCGGCGCGCTGCTCGAACAGTTCTTTCAACCCCGCAAGCGTAGTCTCAACCTCCCCCGCCTTGTTATTTGCCTTCTTCATCATCGCCGGCTTGGTGAGGTCGTTAGTAATCATCGAAGAGACGCCTTCGGACAAACTCAATAGCTCGAATAAGAGGCCGAAATTGACGTTAGAACCGGCCAATAATTTCTCGAAACCGACGCCCAACTTGCGCAGGATTGCAAGCGCCTCGTCTACCTTCTCGGCCAGCCCTTGCGTCCCGGTCTCGACGGCCTCGACGTGAATCTTTCTAATCCTCCGGTCGGCCTCGTGCTTACCCTTCTTGCTCATCTCGCGCGCAAGGATGGCCTCGTGTACCAGCGCACGGAGCACGTCGGCTTTCTTCCCTTCGCCGGCCGTCACGTAGCTCATAAAAAAGCCGTGATCCTCAAGGGATAAATTCGTCCCTACTGTCTCTTCCGAGAGTGTTTGACCGGGCTTGTTCCGACGCCTGCCGCCTCTGCCGCCGCCCTTCCCACTGGCTTTGCTAGTTGCCATTTATGTACCGCTCCTGACGGGAAATCGTAGAGTCTGATAACGCCGGAGACTTCCACGGTTCTGAAACAGAATCTCAAGTGCTATCAAGGGGATGCGAATTGTTCTTAGACTCCGAATTGTCATTCTTAGAAATTCTAAGACGGAAAGACCTTCACACTCATCACTTACAGGCAACGGTGATGCCGCTGGAAAACGCTACTTGTATGGCGAATTTTTGGGGGGTCTTTCTCGAAGCCCGCAGGCGCTTTCTCCCCCTTTCGCCAGCTGCACCGGCCTCGAAAAAAGACGCCCACAGGGGCGTGGCTTTGGCGAGTTTTTAGGGGCGAACCAAACGTGCGAGAGCACGAACCTTTTGTTCGCCCCGGCTGTCCATTTAGGACAGTGCTCGACCGGGGGGCGGGTGGGCGGGGAAACGTCGAAGCCGAACGCGAAGTGAGGCGGTCAGTCTAATGGAATGCGCAAAGTGAGAAGCGGGAAGCACCCACGCCGCCGGCGGCGTCAGGGGCTTCAACGTAGTGGCCGCCGATTAGAGAGAAAGCGCATTCCATTAGACCTTCACCCGGAGCCTGGTAGGTGATAGGTCTGCCCGGAGTCCCACTTATTCCGACATTAGATTTCCGGGGAAAGGCCAGCGCCGATTGAGCGTCGAGGCGACTTTTCAGAGGTAGAGGATCGTCCAAATCAGAGCTACCAATCTGGCTACAATAACCGCCATCACGAGGGTTCGAGCCGCCCGTTTTATTCCCTCAATATATCGCACCTTAATCTACCTCCGGCCGGTCCCGAAATTAGCGCGCAAGCGCCGGCTCAACTCTCATTAGACTCAAGCATCCGATGTACCGCGGAGCGACGGCGAAGCCGAGTTAAATGAAATCGAAGAGTCCAGAATCGGGTAGATTCAGCCCGCCCCTCGGCCGCGCGCAAGCGCCCCTCAACTGACATAAGATTCGACCTCGAAGGGTGCGCGGAGCGTGGCGGCGCCAGCCCAAAGGAACTGAGTAGATCATCTCCGAAGAGTCCTCAGAAGCTGCGACACCCGCCGCCCTTCCGCGGAGCGATTCGGCGCAAGCCGGGTCGCGGAGCGTTCTTTATTGTTCCCCGCGGAAAGACTCGGCGTGAGCCGGGTCTTGGAGCGTCAAGGTAATTTCAAATAACCGTCGCCTGGGTCAACCTACTCGGCAGTTGGCCGCGCACGCCGTCGCGCGCAAGCGCCCCTCAACGTACTTTATATGGGCCTTCCGGTTCGACGCGGAGCGTTGGCCGCGCCAGCCCAATGAAACCGAAAAGTCCACCTCCGAAAAGTAGAGGTCGGCGAGGCTACCGGCCCCTTCCCAGCGGAACGAACTCGCGCGAGCGAGATCGTGGAGCTTCGGGGAATTTCTTCTTAGTCCACTATCGAAAGGTTCAATTAACAGAGCCGAGATTCAAGCCCCGAGCACACGTCCCCCTGCGCGCGGAGCGCGCTAAATTTTTTGAGCTGGGGGGTAGGTCTGCCCGGTCGCCGGGCCGGTCGGCACCGTCCGCGCGCACGCAGCTGGCGCGCAGGCGCTGGGGTCGGGCGGGGGAAAATAATGCCGGAAGGCGCTGGCGCCCGCAGGGAGTTAGAGACCTGGCGGAACTCGACAGGTCCACAAACGAGTAGAAGAGATCTGTAGAAGCGCGCCGAAGGCGCTCCGAATAGCCGTCGGCAAAATTTCGCCGAGCGAAAAGGCCAGCAAAAAGGCCATTTTTCGCGGCTGTTTGGTGGGGAGAAAAATGACTTACGGAGTGCTGGGAAAGCCAGATGGGGACGGTACAGTCTGCCCTAGTAAAAATCTGTCGGGTGGAAGTTTAGTTTTTACCTGGCTCCCGGCCGGGCGCTTGTTCGGTCAAAGCTGCAACCGCTCAAGCTCACTAAAGAATCGCTCAAGGTTCGGGTCGTCCGGGTCTCTCTTCATAACCATGTAGAGAGAAAGAATTTTATTCATCGGCTCGAAGCGCGGGTCGTCGGTAATGTCCTCGAAGTATTCCGAGTCGAGGTAGTCCAACAACTTCATTGACTCACAAGAAAACGCTTCGAGCAGCAGGTTCAGCCGCCGATCCGCGTTGGACGCGGGGGCGGGCACAGTGGTTTCCCTTTGAAGAGTAGAGG
>DASWNR010000003.1:0-3612 GCA_036399155.1 Pyrinomonadaceae bacterium | reverse complement strand
GGCGCGCGCGCGACCGCGGGCGTCGCGCCGGGCGCGCTCCGGGTGACGGAGCTTGACCGCAAGCCATCGTCGTGCCCCTTCCTCTACGCGTGGAACGGCTCGCGGTTCGAGTTCGTCACGGACTTCATGGGCGCGGGCGAGACGGGCGCGTGGGCCGGGCCCGGGCTCTACAACACGCCCGACCCGGACGAGTACGTACGCATCGGCGGCGACCAGTTGAAGGAGCGGGACGGCCGCTACGAGCTGCGCGTGACGAACGAGCTTGAGGAGGCGCTCTTCTTCGACCGGCTGCAACTCGTCGCGGTCGCGCACCCCGAGGGACTTGAGGTCTACCCGGACGAGGGGCTGCGCGACGCGCCGCCCGCGTTCAAGCTCTACGCCTCGCGCGGGGCGCGGCCGCCCGCCGCCGCAACCGACGACCGAGGCAACGACGTACTGGCGCGCGTCGGCTCGCTCGACCGGCGGTACCCCGAAGACTTCAAGCTGCTCCCCATACGCGGCTACGCCGAGCCGCACACGCTGACGCTCGACTTGGGGAACGGCGTCGGGAGGGACGCGGGCGAAGGCCGCGCGGTGAAGGATGAGGGGATTGCCGAAAGGACGCTCCTGCTGCTGACCGGGTGGACTGACTACGCGTGGTCGAGCGACAACGTCGCGGCGTCGCAGAGCGGGCTCGGACTGAAATTCCCGTCGCTACAGGTCAAAGACCGCGAAGGGAAGTGGCGGACGGTTTTGGAGAACATCGGCATCCCCGTCGGGCGGCCGCAGACGCTCGTCGTAGACCTGACGGGCAGGTTCCTCTCGGCGAGCCGCGAGGTGCGAATCGTGACGAACATGCGCGTCTACTGGGACAGGATTCTGGTGGACACGCGCGGCGCGGCCGAGTTCCCCGCGCGCATGACGCGCCTCGACCCGGTCTCCGCGACCCTGCGCTGGCGCGGCTTCTCGGCCGAGGTGACGCCGGACGGGCGCGAGCCGCTCTCCTACGACTACGCGCGCGTGTCGCTCGAATCGCCCTGGAGGGCTTTCCCCGGCCGCTACACGCGCGAGGGCGACGTGCGCGGGCTTCTCAAGCGGACGGACGACGTGTTCGTCGTCTCGCGCGCGGGCGACGAGATAAGTCTGTCTTTCGACGCGCGGGCGCTGCCCCCCCTGCCCGCCGGCTGGACGCGCACCTTCCTGCTCTACGCCGACGGCTTCAGCAAGGAGATGAACATCCACTCGGCCAGCCCCGACCAACTCGCGCCGCTGCCGTTCCACGGGATGAAGACCTACCCGTTCGCCGCGCCCGGAGCGCGCCGCGCCGGGCCCGATCGCGGGGACTACGTCGAGCGCTACAACACGCGCGTCGTCGGCCGCGCGCTGCCGACGCTCTAGCCGCGAGCGTTTCAAACGGGAGGGAAGAGAGCATGTACCGCAAGACCTTTTACGCGACGCACCCCGGCTCGGTCGAGGGCGCGACCAACGACGAGCTGCGCGACCGCTACCACATCCCCGGGCTGTTCGCCGAAGGCGAGCTGCGCCTCAACTACCTCCACTACGAGCGCTTCGTCATCGGCGGCGTCGCGCCGGCGGGCGCCGGCATCACGCTGCCCGCACAGCAGGAGCCCGCTTCCGCGAAGGGGAAGCCCTTCCTTGAGCGAAGGGAGTTGGGCGCGGTCAACGTCGGCGCGGGCGCGGGCGCGGTGACCGTGGACGGCGAGAGGTACGAGCTGGCCCCGAAAGACTGTCTCTACGTCCCCATGGGAAGCTCGGAGGTCAGTTTCGAGTCGGCCGACGCCGAGAGTCCGGCGCGCTTCTACCTCGCCTCGACGCCCGCGCACGCGCGCTTCGACGTGGTGCACATCTCTGTGGAGAAGGCCGTGCCGATGGAGCTGGGCTCGCGGGAGACCTCGAACGAGCGCACAATCTACCAGTACGTCGTCCCGGCGGTCTGCAAGTCTTCGCAACTGCTCCTCGGCGTCACGCTCCTCAAGGCGGGGAGCGTCTGGAACACCTGCCCGCCGCACCTGCACGACAGGCGGAGCGAGGTCTACTTCTACTTCGACCTGAAAGAGGGGCAGCGCGTCATGCACTTCATGGGCGAGCCGGAGCGCACGCGCCACCTCGTGCTCGGCGACTCGGAGGCGGTCGTCTCGCCGCCGTGGTCGATACACATGGGGTGCGGCACGTCGAGCTACTCGTTCATCTGGGCGATGGGCGGCGAGAATTTAGACTACACGGACATGAACGTCCTCGACATCTGTCAGCTCAGGTAGGGAGGGGCCGCGAAATGAGAACCGGACGGGCGTATGAATCTGCGGGGCGGCGAATCGGCGTCTTCGTCGTCGCCGTGCTGTTGGCCGTGTCGTCGTCCGCGCCGGCGGCGCGCGCGCAGGAACTCCCGCGCGTAGACCCCGGGGCGGTCGGCCTCTCTTCGGAGCGCCTGCGGCGTCTGACCGAGGCGCTGGGCGGGTACGTCCGTGAAGGCAAGCTGTCGGGCGGCGTCGCGCTCGTGGCGCGGCGCGGGAAGGTGGCCTACCTCGAAGCCTTCGGCCAGAGGGACAGGGAGGCGCGCGCGCCGATGCGCGCGGACACCATCTTCCGCATCGCCTCGCAGACGAAGGCGCTCGTGAGCGTCGCCGTGATGATCTTGCAGGAGGACGGGCGCCTCGTCATAGGCGACCCCGTCGGCAAGTACCTCCCCGAGTTCCGCGAGACGACCGTCGCCGTGCCGAAGCAGGGCGGCGGCTACGACGTGGTGAAGGCCAAGCGGCCCGTCACCGTCCGCGACCTTTTGACGCACACGGCCGGCGTCGGCTACGGCGGCGGACTCGCGCGCGAACGCTGGGAGGCGGCACGGATTACCGGCTGGTACTTCGCAGACCGCGACGAGCCCGTCGGCGCGACCGTCGCGCGCATGGCCGCGCTCCCCTTCGAGGCGCATCCCGGCGAGCGCTGGGTCTACGGCTACTCGACAGACATCCTCGGCGCGCTCGTCGAGCGCGTCAGCGGCCAGACGCTCGAAGAGTTTTTGCGCGCGCGCATACTCCAGCCGCTCGGGATGAAGGACACGCACTTCTACCTGCCCGAGTCGAAGGCCGGGCGCTTCGCCGTCGTCTACTCGGCGACCGAGGCCGGCGGCCTTGAGCGCGCGCCCGACCCGGGCGGCAGGGTGGGGCAGGGGGCTTACTTGAAGGGCCCGCGCAAGAGTTTTTCGGGCGGCGCGGGGCTGCTCTCGACGGCCGAAGACTACGCGGTCTTCCTCTCGATGCTTTTGAACGGCGGCGAGCTGGGCGGGAAGAGGATTCTGAGCCGCAAGAGCGTCGAGCTGATGACGGTCGATCACCTCGCGGGGAAAACGTTCCGCGAGGGGCACGGGTTCGGGCTCGGCTTCTCGGTGACGAAAGACCTCGGGGCGAGCGGTCAGCCCGGCTCGGTCGGCGAGTACGGCTGGGGCGGCGCGTACCACTCGGCCTACTGGGTAGACCCGAAAGAGCAGCTGGTCGTCGTCTACTTCACGCAGCTCATCCCCGCGCGCGGCCTGGACGACCAGGACAAGCTCCGCGCGCTCGTCTACCAGGCGATTGTCGACTGAGCCCTTCCCCGGCTCGGCTTGAAGGGGCTTTATAA
>DASWNR010000002.1:0-10085 GCA_036399155.1 Pyrinomonadaceae bacterium | reverse complement strand
ACGGATTCGCGTATGAATTGGGCGAGCGTGTCAATATACTTCCCGCCGCCGACGTTGGAAAGGTCGTTGTGCCCCGCGCCCTCGACTATCAGCAGGCGCTTCCGTTCGGGCGCGGCCTCGAAGAGTTTGCGACCCTGCGCGACGGGGATGACCTCGTCGCGGTCGCCGTGCGCGACGAGGACGGGGCAGCCGACGCGCGCGAGCTTACCCGCGTTGTCGAGCTTGTTCTTCGTCAGCCTCCGCACGAAGCGCGGCAGCCACGGCATAATCTCGCCCGCCATGTCGGCCGCCGAACTCAATCCCGATTCGAGGACGAGCGCGCCGCACTCGCGCCGCGCGGCCACGTCGGCGGCGGCGGCCGTCCCCAGAGACTGGCCGTAGAGCACGACCCGACCCGCTTCGACGCCGCGCGCCTTCGTCACGAAATCGTAGGCGGCGTCGGCGTCCGCGTAGAGCCCGCGCTCGTCGGCCGACGCGCCCCCGCTGCGCCCGTAGCCGCGATAGTCGAAGAGCAGCACGTCGAAGCCGCGCCCGGCCAGCTCCGCGCCGACCCAGTCGCAGTAACTCAGGTTCCCGCCGTTGCCGTGAAAGTAAATTACCGTCGCCGACGCAGGCCGCGCGGCCGAACGGAAAAGCCAGCCGTAGAGCCTCACGCCGTCCGAAGTCTCGAACCAGACCTCCTCCGCGCCGGCCGGCACGCGCCACGCGCCGCCGAGCGCCGCGCGCTCCGGGTGGAAGATGACCGTCGTCTCGAACCGACGCAACATAAGGTAGCCGACCGGCAGGCCGACGAGGGCCAGCACCAGAAGCGAAATCACGAAGTACCGCAACGCCGCCGCGCGCTCCCCGCGCCTGAGCGCCCTGTAGGAATCGGTGAAGAACATTCGAGAAGTAGACGGTAGACGGTAGACAGTAGAAAACTCTTTAAGAGCCGGGCGGCCTGTCATCCTCAACGCCCGCGAAGCGGAGCCTACTGACTACTGGCTACTGACTACTGTCTACCGCATGCTTACACGAAAACTTCCGTCCGCCCGTTCCCGAAGTCGTGTTCTGAGACGAGCCGCAGAATCGCGCGGGCGATCTTCTCGCCGCCCGCCTCCGAGGGCTCGATGGGGTTGGCGTAGTCCGCGTCCTCGTCGCAGACGAGGCGCAGGTCTATGAGCGGCACGCCCGACGCGAAGGCGACGCGGATGATCGCGTCGTTGAAGACGGTCAGCGCGGTGACGGCCAGCCTCTGCGCGAGCGGGTCGGGGAGGCGCGGGTAGTAGACGGTGCAGACCGCCGCCGGCCTCCCCGTCGAACGCGCGGCTTCGAGCATGCCCCGGTAGCCCGACTCGAACTCCTCGGCCACGTCGGCGAGGCGGCTCAAGACCTCCGCCGACGAGCCGGCGCGCTCGTCGAGGATGCCCGACTGGAGCA
The DNA here is from genome assembly GCA_036399155.1 of Pyrinomonadaceae bacterium. Classification (GTDB taxonomy): domain Bacteria; phylum Acidobacteriota; class Blastocatellia; order Pyrinomonadales; family Pyrinomonadaceae; genus QHXN01. The sequence continues at coordinate 8,666 of DASWNR010000002.1, read as the reverse complement.
GCGCGTCGTTGCCGCCGACGCTGACGACGAGGTGCGTGGCTTCGGCCGGCACGCGCACGAGCTGCGCGCGCACGCCCTCGACGACGCTCCCGTCCACGGCGAGGAGCGTCGCGCCCCAGCCCTCGGGGGCGAGCCGGCGCAGGTGCGTCACCACGTCCGCGCCGCCGCGCACGTAGGCCGCGTTGTCGAAGATGGAGTCGCCCAAAAGCGCGACGTGTGTCAACGCCCGCCCCCCTTCGCCTCGCCCGCGTGGCGTTCGAGGTAGTCGAGCAGGACGTTCGACATCACCTTGACGCCGACGACGAGGCTCTCCTCGTCAACGTCGAAGTTTGGCGTGTGCCAGCCGGCGGTGATGCCGCGCCCGCGGTTGCCGACGCCGAGGAAGTAGTAGAAGCCGGGGACGACCTTCTGGTAGGCAGAGAAGTCCTCGGCCGGCATGAAGGGCTTGATGGCGAGCGCGTTCCCCGCCCCGACGACGCGGCGGATGGTCGGCAGCGTCTCGTCCACGAGCGCGGGCTCGTTGTATGTGACGGCGTTGCCGTCGCCCATCTCAAGCTCGAAGGTCGCGCCGTAGGCGGCCGTCACGTTCTGTAGCGTCTCGCGCATCAGCGCGATGGAGCGCTCGCGCACCTGGTCGTTGAAGGTGCGCATCGTGCCCGTCATCTTCACCTCGCCGGCGATGACGTTGAAGCGGTCGCCCCCCCGGATAGTCCCGACGGTGATGACGAGCGGTTCGAGCGGGTCGATGCGCCGGCTCCTGATGTTCTGGAGCGCGAGCACGCTCTGCGCGGCGACGACGACCGAGTCGATGCCGACGTGCGGCTGCGCGCCGTGCGAAGACTTGCCCCTGATGGTGATGTAGAAGGTGTCGGCCGAGGCCATCGCGGGGCCGGAGTGGTAGCCGACCTGCCCGGCTTGCAGGTTCGGCTCGGTGTGGAGCCCGAAGATGGCACGCGGCCGCGGGTTCTCAAGCGCGCCCTCCTTGATCATCAGCTTCGCGCCGCCCTCCTCGCCCGCGGGCGCGCCCTCCTCGGCGGGCTGGAAGATGAATTTGATTGTGCCGCGCACGTCCCCCTTCATCCTGCTCAGGAGTTCCGCGACGCCCAGCTCGACGGTCGTGTGAACGTCGTGGCCGCAGGCGTGCATGACGCCGGGCGTCTGCGACTTGAAGGGCTTGTCGCCCACTTCCTGAATCGGCAGCGCGTCCATGTCCGCGCGGACGGCGACGACGGGGCCGGGCTTGCCGCCGACGAGCAGCGCGGTCACGCCGTGCCTGCCGACGCCTGTCTTCACGTCGGTCAGCCCGAGCGAGCGCAGGCGCTCGGCGACGACGCGCGAGGTGCGCTCCTCGCGGTTCGACAGCTCCGGGTGCGCGTGCAGGTCGCGCCGCGTCTCGACCAGCCGAGCGCGCATCGCCTCCGCCGCCGCCGCGATTTTCTGGTCGCGCGCGCCCCCTTGGGCCGACGCCCGCCCGCGCGGCGCGAACGCGACGGCCGCGAGCGACACCGCCGTCAACAAAAGTGTGATGAAGAGTCTCAAAATGTTTCTCCGCTTTGAAATTTCAAATCTCAAATTTCAAATCTCAAATTTTTAACCGCCCTCAGTCGGCGTACTGGCGCTGGGTGCGTCGGTAGAGTGTGAGGCCGAACCAAAGCTCCCAGAAGATTGCGAGGACGACGAGCGCCGAGACGACCGAGACGAGCTGCGACTCGGTCACCTTCTGGACGACGACGTAAACGTCGCCCGCGAGCCCGAGCGCCAGCGGGACGAGCGCCGCCACCAGTATCTTCGACGCGAAGCGGTGGAAGTGCTCTGTCTCCTCGCCCTGCTCGACGAGGCGGTGGTAGGCCGCCGGCGTGATGAGCAGCACGATGGTCAGCGCGTTCAGGCCGAGCGCCGCGAGGTGTATGTACTTCGAGAGGTTCGGCAGCCGGTCGAAGCTCTCCGTCAAAATCACGATGAACTGGAAGCCGAGGAGCGCCTGCGACCCCGGCAGCACCACGCGGCACTCGGTCAGCACGTGCCTGATCTTGTCGGTGAGCTTGGTCTTCCCGCCCTGCCCCTTCTCTTCTTCGCCCATCTCTTCCTCCCCGCGCTTCCTCTCGGCCGCGACCTCGTCGGCGCGCTCGCGCCGCATGTAGAATCCAAGCAGGTACCAGAACGTCCCCGCGACCAGCGCGCTCAACAGCCCCGCCGCCGCGCCCACCTGCCACCCGAAGACCTTCCCCACCGCGACGAAGAAGTCCAGCCCCAGCCCGAGCGCGAAAGGCAGCAGCGCCCACGCCATCATGTTCGAGGTGTATCGGTGCTGCTCCCCCGTGTCCTCGCCGCGCTCGACCAGACGGTGGTAGGCCGACGGGGAGATGAGGAGCCCGAGGGCGACGAGCATCAGCCCGAGCCCCGCGAGCGTGGCGAGCTGACTCGGGAGCGAGAGCGAGTCGAACCCCGGCTCGAAGACCGAGCGGAACTGGAAGCCGACGAGCACCTGCGCGCCCAGCACCAGCATGCGCGACTCGCCGAGCGCGTTCTCTACCTTGTCTTTAATCTTCGCCATTACGCTTTCAACCAGCCGTCTCCCGCCATAGTGACTGAAGCTCGCGCTTGAGCACCTTGCCCGTCGGCCCCTTCGGCAGCGCGTGGACGACGCGGACGGTCTTCGGGCACTTGAAGTCCGCGAGGTGCTCGCGGCAGTAGGCGACTATTTCATCGCCGGTTGCCTCGCGCCCGTCCTTGAGCACGACGAAGGCCGCCACGTCCTCGCCGTACAGCTCGTCGGGGACGCCGAAGGCGGCGGCCTCCGCGACGGCCGGGTGCTTGTATAGCAGCTCGTCTATCTCGCGCGGGTAGATGTTCTCGCCGCCGCGAATAATCATGTCCGACTTGCGGTCGATGATGTGGTAAAAGCCTTCCGGGTCGCGGAAGCCCACGTCGCCGGTGTGGAACCAGCCGCCGCGGAAGGCGCGCGCCGTCGCCTCCTCGTTGCGGAAGTAGCCCTTGAAAACGTTCTCGCCGCGCATGACTATCTCGCCCGCCTCGCCGTCGGAAAGCTCCCGGTCGTCCTCGTCCACCACGCGCATCTCGTTGCCGATGGGCATCCCGCACGAGCCGGCGCGGCGCCGCGCGTCCGGCGGGTTGAAGGTCGAGCGGCACGTTGACTCCGAGAGCCCGTAGCCCTCGACGACGAGACAGCCGAACGTCTCCTCGAACCGGCGCAGCACCTCTGCCGGCACGGGCGCCGACCCGCACATCGCGAAGCGGAGCCGCCCGGTGCTCAGCCCCTCGGGCACGCCTTCGGGGTACTTTGCGAGCAGCATCGAGAGCATCGTCGCCACCGAGCCGAACGAGGTGACGCCGTAGTCGCTCACGACCTGCCAGTGGCGCGAGGCCGAGAAGCGCGGGCTGACGACCGTCGAGCCGCCCGCGTAGAGCGCGCTCGCGGTCGTCACCGAGACGGCGTTCATGTGAAAGAGCGGCATCACCGTCAGGAGCCTGTCGTCCTCCGTGAAGCCGAGCCACTCGACTATCTGCCGCGCGTTGGCGAGGAGGTTCCCGTGCGTGAGCAGGCACCCCTTCGGCTTCCCCGTCGTCCCGGACGTGTAGATGATGATGGCCTCGTCGTCCCGCGCCAGTCCGCCCGCGCCCCACGCGCCCGGCTCGGGCGGGAACTCCCCGGCCGCCTCGCGCTCGTCGTCGAAGACGAGAGTCTCGCCGAGCGTCTTCGACCCCGCGCGGAGCGCCCCGACCTGCGCGGCGTACTGCGAGTTGTAGAGCAGCAGCTTCGCCTCGGAGTCGCCGACGACGTAGGCCATCTCCTCCGGCTTGAGCAGAGAGTTGACGGGGCCGGCCAGCGCCCCCAGCTTGAAGCACGCGAAGTAGGCGATGACGTACTCGGCCGAGTTCGGCAGCAGCAGGCTCACCGCGTCGCCGCGCCCGACGCCGCGCGCGCTGAGCATGTTGGCCGTGCGGTTCACGGCCGCGTCGAACTCGCGGTAGGTGAAACGCCGCCCGTCGGCCTCCGAGAAGAGGAAGACCTTTTCGGGCGACGCGGCGGCGCGACGCTCCAACAGCTCGCGCAGGTTTTCTAAGCTTATTGTCTCGATAGGCATCCGAAAATGATAAACAGGTCGGAACCGCCCGCGGTAGCGTGTGGGGCGCGGCGACGCGACATCGCCGTGTGACAAAGGCACGCCCGCTACCTCGGGCGGTTCCGACCGTTATGACAACGCCGGACATCATAGCGGAGGTTTGCGAAAATTGGCTAAGCCGCGCCTCTTTTTTCGCGCGGGGCGCGGCCGGCGTGTGTTATATTTTCGCCGTCTCCGGCAGCCCGCGTGCAGACGCTTCCGCCATCGGGCGCAGAAAATTCAAATTTAAAAGTCACCGCATGGACACCTACCGCAACTTTATCAAGGGTGAGTGGGTCGAATCCGCTTCCCAACGCACGACCGACAACGTCAACCCCGCGAACACCGAAGACGTGCTCGGCGTGGTGCGCCTCTCGACGCGCGAGGAGGCGCGCGGCGCGGTCGAGGCCGCCGCCGAAGCCTTCCGCGGCTGGCGCTCGACGCCCCCGCCCGCGCGCGGGCGCATAGTCGCACGCTTCGCGCGCCTGCTCGAAGAGCACAGGGACGAGGTCGCGGCGCTGCTCACGCGCGAGGAGGGCAAGACGCTCTCCGAGTCGCGCGGCGAGCTGCAACGCGCCATCAACGTCGCGGAGTTCTGCGCCGGCGAGTCGCGCCGCATGAACGGCGAGACCATCCCGTCGGAGCTTCCCTCGAACTTCGCCTACACCCTCCGGCAGCCGCACGGCGTCGTCGCCGTCGTCACGCCCTGGAACTTCCCCGTCGCCATCCCGGTCTGGAAGCTCGCGCCCGCGCTCGTCGCCGGCAACACCGTCGTCTTCAAGCCGGCGACAAATACGCCCGCCACGGCCGTCCGCCTCGTCGAACTCTTCGCGGAGGCCGGCATCCCGCCGGGCGTTCTCAACTTAATACTCGGCTCGGGCTCCGAGGCCGGCGACGAGATAGTCGGCCACCGCGCGGTGCGCGCCATCTCGTTCACGGGCTCGAACCAGGTGGGCGTCGCGCTCTACGAGCAGGCGGCGCGGCGCGGCGTGCGCGTGCAGTGCGAGATGGGCGGCAAGAACCCGGTCGTCGTGCTCGAAGACGCAGACCTCCAGCTCGCCGTCGAGTCCACGGCGCAGGGCGCGTTCGGCTCGACGGGTCAGCGCTGCACCGCGACGAGCCGCGCCGTCGTCGTCGAGTCGGTGGCCGACGAGTTCGTCCGCCGCGTCGGCGAGCGCGCGAAGGCGCTGCGCCTCGGCGACGGGGCGAGCCCCGAGACCGAAGTCGGCCCGCTCGTTGACGCCAGCCAGTTCAAGACCGTCCTCTCCTACATGGACGTGGCGCGCGAGGACGGCGCAGAGCTTGTGACGGGCGGCGGCCCGGCCGACGGCGCGGGGCTGCGCAAAGGCTTCTTCGTCCAGCCGACGGTCTTCGACCGCGTCACGCCCGACATGCGCATCGCGCGCGAGGAGGTCTTCGGCCCCGTCCTCTCCGTGCTGCGCGTCAAAGACTTTGACGAGGCGCTCGTCGTCGCCAACGACAGCGAGTTCGGCCTCTCCTCGTCAATCTTCACCAACGACGCCGCGCGCGTCTTCCGCTTCGTGGACGAGATAGAGACCGGGATGACGCACGTCAACTCGCCCACGACCGGCGGCGAGGCGCACGTCCCCTTCGGCGGCATCAAGTCCACGGGCGTCGGGGCCTTCGAGCAGGGCTCGACCGCGCTCGACTTCTACACCGAGCTGAAGGTCGTCTACGTCGATTACACCGGGCGCAAGCGCGAAGGCAACCTCTACTGATCCCGCACGCCACCGAACAAACATGAGCACCAGCACGAGCCCCAAGCCGGTCACCGTCAACTGCACGGCCTGCCAGACCGTCAACCCCGGCGCGGGCGTCAACTCCGTCTGCTCCAACTGCGGCGAGTCGCTCGGGATGGCCGTCCTCCAGCACAGCATCGACGAAGTCAACAAGCTCAACGAGCGCATGCGGGAGGTCAACGCCCCTTCGTTCACGACCTTCAACGGCTTCGGCACCACGCTGCTCGACTACCGCGAGCGCGAGGACGGCGACTGGGAGGCTTCGCGCTGGGTCATCGCGGCGGGGCTCCCGCTCGCCCCCCTCGCCTCCTACGTCATCCGGCCGAAGCGGCAGGAGAATTCTTACGGCCGCATGGAGTCCTACTTCGGGATTCTGGGGCGCGTGCCGCTCTCGCCCGCGCGCATACTGCGCGTCTACGGGCTCGTCGCGCTCGCGCTCGCGCCCGTCATCCTCGGCTTCATGAACTCCTCGCGGATCGACAGGGCGATCAAAGGCGCGCTCGGCGCAAAGTACGGGGGCATTGTCGCCGCGCTGGCGATGGTCGGCTCCGTCGCGTGGGGCGTCTACGTCATCTTCTTCCTCATCAAGAACGACTCCAAAGCCTACAAGCGCGCGGGCAAGAAGGCCGAGACGGCCTGAAAATTTTTAACGGCATCATCTTCAACAGCCACCGACGGAGAAACCAGCCATGAGCACCGCCGAACCCCAACTGAACGCGACCGAGACCGCGCCCACCGGCTCCGAGACGGTCGAGAAGCACAAGCAGTTCCTCTTCCCCGCCGTCGCGATGTACTACAAGGAGCCGCTCGCGCTGGTGCGCGGCGAGGGGCAGTACGTCTGGGACGACAAGGGCGACCGGTACCTCGACTGCTTCGGCGGCGTGCTCACCGTCAGCGTCGGCCACTGCCACCCGAAGGTGACCGACGCGGTCGTCGAGCAGGTGCGCACGATGCAGCACACCTCGACGCTCTACGCCAACAAGCCGCAGTCAGACCTCGCCGAGAAGCTCTACCAGATCACCCCCGGCCGGCTCAAAAAATCCTTCTTCACCAACAGCGGCACGGAGGCCGACGACACCGCCATCCACGCCGCCAAGACCGCGACCGGCCGCCACGAGATTGTCGTCCTGCGCCACAGCTATTCGGGGCGGTCGGCGACGGCGCTCTCGGCGACGGGTCACTCGACGTGGCGTCCGCTGCCGCCGCAGGTCGCCGGCATCGTCCACGCGCGCGCGCCCTACTGCTACCGCTGCCCTTTCAAGCTCTCGCCCACGAACTGCGGGCTGGCCTGCGCGGAGGACGTGGAAGAGTTAATCATGACCTCGACGACGGGCGAGATAGCGGCCTTCATGGCCGAGCCCATCCTCGGCGTCGGCGGCTTCATCGTCCCGCCGGCCGGCTACTTCGAGCGCGTGGCCGAGATCACGCGCAAGCACGGCGGCCTCTTCATCGCCGACGAGGTGCAGACCGCATGGGGGCGCACCGGCGACAAGTGGTTCGGCATCGAGCACTGGGACGTCGAGCCCGACATCATCACCTCGGCCAAGGGCTTGGGCAACGGCGTCCCCGTCGGCATCACCGTCGCCACCGAGGAGGTCGCCGACAAGTTTCCGGGGCTGACCTTCTCGACCTTCGGCGGCAACCCCGTCTCGATGACCGGCGCGCTGGCGGTGATTAAGGTCATCGAGGAGGAAGACCTCCGCCGCAACGCATCGGAGGTCGGCGCGTACTTCCGCGGTCGGCTCGAAGAACTCAAGGAGAGACACACGGTCATCGGCGACGTGCGCGGCATGGGACTCATGCAGGCTTTGGAACTCGTCAAAGACCGCGAGACCAAAGAGCCCGACCCCCAATCCGTCCTACGCGTCTTCGAGGAGACCAAGCGGCGCGGCGTCCTCATCGGCAAGGGCGGCCTCTACGGCAACGTCATCCGCACCGGCCTCATGCTCAACTCGACGCGGGACACGGTTGACGAACTGACCCAGGCGCTCGACGCTGCTTTGGCAACCCTCTGAGGAAAAGTTCGATGAGGACACTGATACGCAACGGGCGCGTCGTGACGGCCGTCGACGACTACAGGGCCGACATTCTGGTTGAGGGCGAGACGGTCTCGACCATCGGGGCGAGGTTGGACGTTGAGGCCGATGTCGTCATCGACGCTTCGGGGAAGCTCGTCATCCCGGGCGGCATCGACCCGCACACGCACATGGAGCTGCCTTTCGGGGGGACGCAGGCGTCGGACGACTTCCGCACGGGGACAATCGCGGCGGCGCACGGCGGAACGACGACCATCATCGACTTCGCGGTGCAGTACAAGGGTCAGGCTTTGCGCGAGGGGCTGGACGCGTGGCACGCGAAGGCCGAGGGCAAGGCGGCGATTGACTACGGCTTCCACCTCATCGTCACCGACCTCGAAGACGAGCGCGTGCCCGAGCTTTACAAGGCGATGGACGAGGGCGTGTCGAGCTTCAAGCTGTTCATGGCCTACCCGGGCGTCTTCCTCGCCGACGACGCGACCATCTTCCGCGCGATGTCGGCCGCCGGGAGTCGCGGCGGGCTCATCTGCATGCACGCCGAGAACGGCGTCGTCATCAACGAGATTATCAAGCGCGCGCTCGCCGAAGGCCGCACCGCGCCCAAGTACCACGCGCTGACGCGCCCCACCGTCGCCGAGGCCGAGGGCGTCCACCGCGCCATACGCCTCTCGGAGATGGCCGAGGCGCCCGTCTACATCGTCCACCTCTCCTGCGCCGACGCGCTCGCACAGGTGCGCGAGGCGCGC
>DASWNR010000001.1:0-6777 GCA_036399155.1 Pyrinomonadaceae bacterium | reverse complement strand
CGGCCGCCGACGTTTTTCTGCCGACCTTGTCTTCGGTTTTCAGGCTTCAAGTTTAAGCGGAAACGTTTCGGTCGGCGGCGCATATGGTTATGAGACCGCCTCTGATGAGACCGGCTCTAACAAGCGACCGGAGGATTCGATGAACAGTAACACCGACGTTCCCGACTGTCTGAAGACCGGCCCCGCGTCCGAGCTTGAGCGGCTCCGCATAATCTGCGAACGCTACACGCCCGAGTTCATTCTCGCGGCCTCACGCACGACGGAAAGCTCCGCGCAGACGCACGAACCCGAGCCGGCCCTGACTTCGGCGGCCGGCGGCCGGTTCATCGCCGCGCGAGACGTGCTGTCCACGGCCGGCGAAGTTGACGAGCTCGTCCGCGAGCTGAGGCACATCCTCTCGCCCACTCACAGAGACCAGGCCGACGACGTGAGGGAGCGTTTGCTGGAATTGTGGACGGCGGCGGAGCGCTGTCTACTGGGGTCGGAAGTCGCCGAGCTGCGCCCCGCCGTGCTGAAACGACTCTTCGGAGAAGATGACGCGCGGGCTAATCTCAGCAGAGACGGTCAGCGGCAGTTGGGGGGGAACCAGACATGTCAGTAACGGCGATGCTGTGGGAACACAAGAACTTTGAAGGCCAATCTTTCACTTCGGACTCCGGCACGTTTCGATACTTCTGGAACACGTGGGGCGGGCACAACGACATGTTCTCCTCGATGAGGGCCTGGAGCCGCGGAAGCCGCGGGAACGCCTACGCGTTCGAGCACATTAATTTCACCGGCAGGTTCGCGGCGCTCAACGTCGGCGGCGGGTTCAGCTCGGCATGGTGGTCTTATTTCGGCGACGGCTTTAACGACAGGGTGTCGAGCTCGCTGATCGTCGCGAGGGGGCCCCGGCAGTCCGAAACCGAAGTGCCCCTGCGGAACAACATCGCCTCCCAGTTCACCTCCCTGTTCGACGCCAAGACGGCCGGGCAGCCGGTGTCGAGGAACGGCGACCCGCGCGTGTACGGCACCTTCTTCCCGAGCTACGATTCGGGGAAAGTCTTCGCGACCGTCGAGCAGAATCTGAAGGTGAAGGTCAGGATACCGCTGAAGATAGAGATGCCCGACCCCTTCGCCGACATAGACCTCGGCACGTTCCGCTGGTCGGACTACTCTGCGAACGTAAGGTACGACATTCTGTTTTTTGTTTCGCGCGACGGCGTCCTGCACGGTAACGCATGGTGGTCGCACGTGTGGGTCGAAGCCGGGCCATTTTCGCAGAGGGTACACGACGAACTCGCGCCCACGCTCCACGGGGCCAAGCGCGACCTCACCGCGGCGATAGAGTCGGCGCTGGCCCTGTTTGCGCGCCGCCGGTTCTCGGACGTTTACCTTCTCCCGGGGCCCCCGCCCGACATGAACCAGGCCGGTTTCACCGCGCAACACGACGACGACGTTACGCTCGTCGTGGTCGCGCGCTAGGCCCCCGCGGTAAACGGCGACGCCTCATTCCGGCAACGTCCACGTCTGGCCGATTTCGGTCAGCGCGACCCTCCAACGCTCCGCGCCGGCGGCGGCGAGGATGCGCCGGCGCGGCTCGTCGGCGGGCTCGCGGCTGAGGCGGAAGGTCGAGTGGTGCATCGGCAGGATGTAGCGCGCGCCCATCTCGCGCGCCATGCGCCACGACTGCTCGGGGTTGGCGTGGACGTAGATGTAAGGGTCGTAGGCGCCGATGGGGAGGACGGCGAGGTCTACCCGGGTGCCGCGCCGCGCGAGCCGCGCGAAGGCGTCTGTGTAGGCCGTGTCGCCGCCGAAGACGAGCGCCCGCCCGCGCTTCTCGACGAGGAAGCCGCCGTACCCGCGGTGCTTGTCCGTCAGCCGGCGCGCGCCCCAGTGGTTGACCTCCAGTGCCTCCACGCGCGCGCCGTTCACCTCCGCGGACTCGCCCCACTTCAGCTCGTCCACGCGCGCGAAGCGTCGGACGAGGTCGCCCATCCCACCCTGCACGACGGCGCGCGTCGCGCGCGGCAGCCGGCGGAGCGTGCCGAGGTCGCAGTGATCCATGTGCGCGTGCGAGACGAGCACGGCGTCGAGCCCGGGAATCTCACCGACCGACAGGGCGGGCTTCACCAGACGGCGCGGCCCGAGCGTCAGCCCGCCGACGCGCACGCCGACCCGCGGGCGCAGCGCGGGGTCGGTCAGCAGCCACGTCCCGTAAAAGTTTATGAGCACGGTCGCGTGCCCGAGCCAGGCGACCGTCAGGCGCTCGTCACTCCACGTCGCGGGCTCCGGCCTGTGCGGCGGCGGCAGCACCGGCACGCGCCGCTCCTCCAGACGCTCCCGCACGAACTTCCCCGCGAAACGCCGCGCGAAACTCGTGTAAGTCTTCAACTCCTTAACTGAAACACTCATCGTGGTCGTTTAGATGCGGGAAAGAAGTAGACGGTAGCCAAAGCAGTAGACGGTGGGAAGTAGACAGTAGTCAGTAGAAGTACAAAGCGGCGCACCCGGCCCGAAGGCTGAGACGCGCCGCCTCTGCTTTTCTACTGACTACTGACTACCGTCTACTGTCTACTTCCTACCGTCTGCCCCCCTGTTGTATGCTCGCGTTCGTTCCCAGACTTTCCGCCTTGCATCCCGTCCACGGAGGACTCGAAACCCATGCGCTCCCGAGCCAGGCGTCTCGCTCCCGCGTTGCTCGCCCTCGCACTCTTCTGGCAGGCCGCGCCCTCCGCAGCGCAGCGCAGCGCCGCCGGAGCGCGCGGGCAGGGCGGCGCGGCCGCGCTCAACAGACTCTTTGAAGAGGAGTGGGAGTGGGTGATGCGCGAGGCGCCGACCTTCGCCTCATCCCTGGGCGACCGCCGCTACAACGACCGCTGGTCAGACCTGAGCCTCGCGGCCATCGGGCGCCGCCAGCAGCACCGCGTCGAGACGCTCGCGCGCCTTAAGAGGATAGACCCCGCGCGGCTCCCGGCGGCCGACCGGCTCAACTACGACCTCTTCCGCAAAGACCTCGAAGACGACATAGAGGAGTTCAGGTTCCGCTTCTACCTCATGCCGGTCAGTCAGGGCGGGGGCATCCAGAGCGCCGACCAGCTCGGCGACCGCCTGCGCTTCCAGACGCTCAAGGACTACGAAGACTGGCTCGCGCGTCTGCGCGCGTACCCCGCCTACGTCGAACAGACGATGGAGCTGATGCGCGAGGGCGTCCGCGCGCGGATGCTCTGGCCGAAGGTGACTTTGCAGCGCGTGCCCGGGCAGCTCGACCGACAGCTCGCTCTCGGGCCCGAGGAGAGCGGCTTCTACAAGCCCTTCCGCAACTTCCCCGCCGACATCCCGGAGTCAGACCGCGCGCGCCTCCGCCGGGAGGCGCGCGAGGCGGTCGCCGCGGGCGTCATCCCCGCGCTGCGCCGCTTCCGCGAATACTTCGTCACGGAGTACCTGCCCGCCTCCTTCGACCAGGTCGGCGCGTGGCAGTGGTCGAACGGGGCGGAGGCTTACGCCTTCCTCGCGCGCCGCTTCACGACGACCCGCATGACGCCCCAGCAGATTCACGAGAAGGGCTTGAGCGAGGTCGCGCGCATCCGCGCCGAGATGCAGAAGGTGATGACGCAGGTCGGCTTTAAGGGGAGCCACAAAGAGTTCTTCAAGAAGCTGCGCACAGACGACGAGTTCTACTACAAGAAGCCCGAAGACCTGCTCGCCGCCTACCGCGCCGTCGCCAAGCGCATCGACCCGAACCTCGTCAAGGTCTTCAAGACCATCCCGCGGATGCCCTACGGCGTCATCCCCATCCCCGACACGCTCGCGCCCGACACGACGACCGCTTACTACAACCAGCCGGCCGCGGACGGCTCGCGCCCCGGCTACTACTTCGTCAACCTCTACAAGCCCGAGACGCGACCCAAGTGGGAGATGATGGCGCTAAGCCTTCACGAGTCGGTTCCCGGCCACCACTTCCAGATCGCGCGCGCGATGGAGCTGGGCGAAATCCCGAAGTTCCGGCGCTACGGCGGCTACACCGCCTTCGTCGAGGGCTGGGGTCTCTACGCCGAATCTCTGGGCGAGGACATGGGGCTCTACGACGACCCCTACTCGAAGTTCGGCCAGCTCACATACGAGATGTGGCGCGCCGTCCGGCTGGTCGTGGACACCGGGATGCACTTCTACAAATGGGACAGGCAGCGTGCCATCGACTACTTCCTCGACAACGCCGCCAAGACCGAGCTGGACGTGACCAACGAGATCGACCGCTACATCACCGACCCGGGACAGGCGCTCGCCTACAAGATAGGCGAGCTGAAGTTCAAGGAGCTGCGCGCGCGCTCGAAGACGGAGTTGGGCGAGCGCTTCGACCTGCGCGAGTTCCACGACCTCGTCCTCGGCTCCGGCGCCGTCCCGCTCGACGTGCTCGAAGGGAACGTCAACGAGTGGGTCAGACAACAGAAGGCGCGGCCCGACAACACGGGCGCGCGGAACCGTTGACGCCGGCCGGCACGGACACGCGAGAGCCGGACGCTCAAGGCATGAAGACTTTTATCCCCGACCTGCTCTACGTCGGCGGGCGCTTCCTCCAGGGGCGCGCGCTGGTGTGCGACGCGGGCGGGCGCGTCGCGGCCGTGCCGCGCGTCGAGGAGTTGCCGGATGAGGGCGAGCGCGTCCGGCTCGCGGGACGCGCGATGCTGCCCGGGATGGTCAACGCGCACTCGCACGCCTTCCAGCGCGTCATACGCGGGCGCACCGAGTACAGGGGCGCTCGCGCGTCGGACTCGTTCTGGACGTGGCGCGAGATGATGTACGCGGCGGCCGCGCGGCTCGCGCCCGATGACGTGTACGACGCCTCGCGGATGGCCTTCATGGAGATGGCGCTCGGCGGCGTCACCTCGGTCGGGGAGTTTCACTACCTGCACCGGAGCCCCGAGGGCGCGGAGTACGACGACCCGAACCTGCTCGCCAGAGAGGTTGTGCGCGCGGCGCGCGACGTAGGGATAAGAATCGCGCTGCTGCGCGTCGCGTACGCGCGCGCCGGCCACCGCAAAGAGCCCGACCCGCGCCAGCGCCGCTTCATCGAGCCCGACCCCGACACGTTCCTACGCCACGCGGACGCGCTCGCGCGCGACCTCGAAGCGGAGCCGCACGCGTGGCTCGGCGTCGCGCCGCACAGCGTCCGCGCGCTGCCAATCGAGTACCTGCGCGAGCTGGGCGCGTACGCGCGCGCGAAAAATCTCCCGCTGCACATGCACGTCGCGGAGCAGCCGGCCGAGGTCGAAGCCTGTCTCGCCGAGCACGGCCGCACGCCCGTCGCCATGCTCGCGGACGAGGGGCTGCTCGGCGCGAACTTCACGGGCGTCCACGCGGTTCACGTCACTTCGGAAGAGGTCGCGCAGATGGCCGCGGTCGGCGCGTGCGTGTGCGCGTGCCCGACGACCGAGCGCAACCTCGGCGACGGCGTCGTCCCTGCGGACGCTCTCTTCGGCGCGGGCGTCCCCGTCGCGCTCGGCACCGACAGCCACGCGCAGATAGACCTGCTCGAAGACGCGCGCGAGCTTGAGTATCACCTGCGGCTGACCTCGCTCCGCCGCAACGTCCTCGCGCCCGGCGGCGGCTATGACGAGGGCGACGGGGGCGTCGCCGGAGGCGGCCCCGAAACCGGGTCGGCCGAAGCGGGCGGGATGTCCGCGCTCGCCGCGCGCCTCTTCGAGTGCGCGACCGTGAGCGGCGCGCGCAGCATCGGCGCGCCCGCCGCCACGTTAGACACGTTCGAGCCCGGGAGCGCCGCGGACTTCTTCACCGTCGCCCTGGACGACCCCTCGATCGCCGGCGCGTGCGCGGAAGACCTTCTGCCGGCCGTCGTCTTCTCGCTCACGCGCGCCGCCGTGCGCGAGACGGCCGTCGGCGGCCGCCTCGTCACACACGCCGGCCGCCACCCCGCGCAGGAAGAGATCGTCTCGCGCTTCGCCGCGCTCCAGCGCAGGCTGTGGAAGTGATGAGGACTGAGTGCCGAGTACTGAGTGAAGAGCGGGCCTTGTTTTTCACTCAGTCCTCAGTCCTCAGTCTTCAGTACTTCCCTTGTCTCCCCCGCGCGGCGCGTGCTAACGTCTAGGCACAGTCAAGGAGTAAAAGGGCTATGAGATATTTCGCGACACGCCTTCCGGCGGCCTTAGTCACCTTCCTTCTCGGCGTCGCCGCCTCCGGCCTCGTCTCGCACGTCTGGCCGGCGGCCACGGCCGCGGAGAGCGCCGTCCTCGCCGTCGAGCGCGAGTACGTCCGCGCGCACGTCGAGCGCGACGTGGAGGCGCTCGACCGCGTGCTGGCCGACGACTTCACGATGTTCGGCGGGCGCGTCACGAAGGATGCCCGGCTCGCGCTGGTGGCGAACCCACTCTTCGCCGTCACCTCGCTCAAGACCTCCGACGTTAACGTCGTCGTGGACGGCAACCGGGCGCTGCTGACCGGCACGGCGAAGCTGGCCGGGCGCTTCCGCAAGCGCGAATACACGACGCCGCGCTACGGCTACACGCGCCGCCTTGAGAAGCGCGGCGGCCGCTGGCAGATAGTCTCGTGCGAGTTCAGCCTGCCCTGGTGAGCCGGGCGCGCGCTGGGTCTGCAAACACATTTAAAGTAGGCCGCCGGACGCCGGGGCGTAACAGTCGCGGCGTCCGGCGGCCGTTCGTTTTGGTGAACCGATGAGCGTCGAAGAGATACTCGCGGGGCTGGTGGCGATAGACTCCACCTCTTCGCGCCCGAACGCGGAACTAATCAAACACGTCCTGCCGCGCGTCGAGGCGCTCGGCT